>NZ_PTXM01000002.1:0-346208 GCF_004343765.1 Burkholderia sp. SRS-25 | reverse complement strand
TCCGAGGATCAGCTCGCTTCCATCAAGCGCCCACACTTATCGGCTGTTAATTTTTAAAGAGCATTCTGCGAGGAACTTCGTGTTTCCCGGCAGCGCTGCGTTTTCAGCAGCAGAGAAGCGAGATTATGAACCGTGTTTCGCAGTTCGTCAACAACTTTTTACACTACATCGTTGCGACTGCGGGGCTCAACTTCCAGGCCGGCTGCGCGCTTCAGACTCCAGCACACCGCCAACCCTGCTTCCCTTCTCCCGCGCCGTGTTTCCGTTAGCGCGAAAGAGGCGTGATTCTAAGCACCCGCCCCCAACTCCGCAAGCCCCTTTGTGAAAATATTTTGAAAAAGCCCCCGTGCGCTGACGCGCACGGGGGCTTCGAGCTCGACGGGCCGCCTAACGCAACGCGAGCCATCCTCTATTGACGTGACATATACCCGTCGTTTCCCAATATAGGAGGTCGCGGAACGAGCCAGGAATCGGGTGCCGTCGAGTATCATGCCGCGACCGAACCACGCACTCATATCCACGATGGACAGCACCACTCAACCCGGCGACGCCGACCTTCGCGCCGAATATGCCGCGCTGCGCGAGCGCGCCATCATCCTGGAAGAACAGGCTCCACCGCTTCTTCAACGCATCTCGGATGTATTGCCACGGATCAGCGGCGAATCGGAACTGGCGGACGAGCACCGCGAGCGGCTCGTCGGCGCGCGCAACGCGGCGATGGTCTCGATCGAAAACTATCAGCAGGCGATTCCTTTCCTGCAGACGGCCGACTCGATCATCGAGCAACTGGACAAGACGCCCGAGCGCGACGAAGACATCGAATGGCGTGAATCGCTGCTGCAACGGCTCGACGAGCTGATCGACGTCGCAGTCGTGATGATCGACGACGCCGAAGGCTACTTCGAACAGGCTCAGGCCTGCGATCTGTCCAGCGTGCCGAAAGCAATCCTCGAGGAATAAGTCACACCGCTCGGGCTCGCGTCGCGCACCGGCGTCATGTCGTGTGCGCCAGCCATCCCGATGCTTGCCAGCCGAAAGTCGCAGCCCAAGATGGGTGAGTCGTCACACCGACCAGCAGGCCAGGCTCCTCCCGCAAAAGCTCACCTTTTCGCGACGCCCCTCGCCCGGGCCGCGCAACGCGACTACCGCGCGTCGAGAACGATCGTCTCGCTCACGATCGGCACGCGGATATATCCGCCCTCCGCATCGCCATACGCGTGCGCATTCCCGTCGATGACGCATTGCGCCGTCAACGCGCAAAGGGTCGCGTCTCGCGCATCGACGGACTTCAGCGTCGACACGTCGACTCCCAGCCGCTCCAGCAATTGCCGGCGCTGGTTGCGTTTCTGCTTCGCCGATGCGACGGCCCTACCCAGCATCGCGCAGGTGATCGCATAAGGATAGGTTTCGAAGCTCGCGCGACCGCCCGCATAGCGGGCGCCGGTCAGCAGCGGATAGGCATCCGCGAGCGCGCGGTAGACACGCTCTCCCATGAACATCCAGTCGAAGAAGCCTGACGTGCTCGCCACCGCCTGCTCCCGCGACGGCGTCGGAAAGCACGAGATCCGTTCGCGCGCGAGCGCCTGTTCGGCCGCCCGGCGCCCGCTCCCCGTCCACCACAGGCTCGGTGCGTCGACACCCACGGCCACGACGTCATGGGCGAGGCACAGCGCAGGCACCGCCTCGGGCGCGATCCGTTCCTCGCAGTAGACGACAGTCGGCCCGCGCAGGATCACGAGATCGCACAGCTTCTTTTCGCCACCCACATCGACACCCGCCACGGCCGGCGATTGCCGCGCGACGGATCCGACGGAACGAACCGGTCGCATGCGGGCGCCTCAGTTCGCCGGCCGTGCGTCGTAAGCGGCGTCGAAGATCGCCTCGAGACCGGGATGTACGCCGCGCATCGGATCGACGACCGACTTCGCCCAGTCGAAGTACGCCTGCTTGCGTTCGAGCGGCCAATCCGCGGGCGGATTCCGCGCGATGTCGCGCAGGTTGCAGATCTTGTCGGCCAGCTTCACGAGCTTCGCGCGCCGGCTGATGGTCGCCGCATGCTCGACCTGCAGGCGCTTGCGCTCCTCCTTCGGCAGCGACTTGTCGTCGGTGACTTCCATCACGATGTCCGCCACGTCCTTGCCGAACAGCCGCAGCAATTCCTGCTCGGTCGTCTCGGTATCCTCGACCGTGTCGTGCAGCACGGCCGCGACGATCACGCGCTCGTCCTCGACGCCGGCCTCGTTGGCCAGCACGTCGGCGAGTGCGATCGGATGATTGATGTACGGCGACGCTTCTTCGTCCTTGCGCCGCTGATTGCGATGCTTGTCCGCCGCGAACGCGATGGCGGCTACCAGCTTTTTCATATTCCCCCCTCGTGTGGCCTGGCCCGCGACCGGCAGAACCGGCCGCGTGCATTTCGGAACCGCACATACTACCTGTTCGCGATGACCCTGCCCGTGCGCCAGCATCCACGCACGCCCTGCGTCACGCACCGGCCGGCGCGCGCTGCAGTTCGACCACGTTGACTCGCGCGCCGAATACGTCTCTCACGAGCGGCAGCAGATGATCGTGGTGCGTCAGGAACAGCACCTGGGTTCGCGTCGACAGATCGCGCAGCGCATCGAGGCCAGCCCTCGCACGCGCATCGTCGAAATTGATGAACAGGTCGTCGGCGACGAACGGCAGTGCGGTCCGGCTACCGAGCTGCAGTTCCAGCGCCGCGATCCGCAGCGCGAGGAACAACTGGTCTCGCGTTCCTTCGCTCAAACCGGCGACCTCGACCGATGCCCCCTTCGTCCGTCGTGCATACAGGGCGGGCGGCGTCCGTTCGGTATCGACGGTCAATCGCGCGAATTCGCCCAGCGTGAGCCCGGCGAAAATCTCGCCCGCGCGCCTGAGCATCGGCCCCTGCTTCTGGTCGCGGTAGCGATCCGTCGCCCACTTCAGCAACCGGCTCGCCGTGGCCGCCTCCAGATACTGTTCGGCTGCTTCGCCCATCGCCGCCAGCGCTTCCTGTCGTTTCGACTCCGCAACGGCCGCGTTCGACTGACCGTCGATCGCGCTGAACGCCTGATCGGCCACGACCTGCTGCTGTGAAAGCTCGTTCAGCCGCTTGCCGACGTCACTGAGCGACTGCTTCACCGCTTCGAGGTGCGCCGGTACGTCGGCGATGTCCTGTTCCGCGACTTCCGCTTCGACAGCGGACCGGGACAGGCCGTCACCATCGCGCACCAGCGCCTCGTGGGCGGCATCGACCGCCTGCCGAAGCTGGCGCCGGCGATCCGAGCGTTCGGCCAGCGGCAGCGCCGCGTCGATCGACACCACGCCGGCCAGTTGCAGCAGCGGCTGGATGCGCGCATCGGCGCCGGCCACCGCGGCGGCCGCGTCCGCGACCTTGCCGTCGGCCTGCCGAACAGCGTCGTCGGCGCGACCGATCGCACGCGCGATTTCCCTGGCAGCCGCGAGGCGCATCGTCAGCCGGCGCGCGACGTCCGGCCAGTCGCCGCTCGCCAGCCATTCCGGCGCGAGCGCTTCGGCAAGCCGCCTCGCGCCCGCCTCGAGCGCGGCCAGTTCGGCGCGGATCGCGGCAATCCGGTTGCGCGGCGCATCGGCATCGGCCAGTTCGGCCGTCACCGTGTTGGCGAGATCGAGCGCGCCCTCCGCCGCGGCCAGCGTCGCCGCGCTCGCGAACAGCTTGGCGTCGGCCAGCGCGTCGCGCCATTGCGCATGCCACGCATCGTAGGCCGTCTGCGCGTGGCCGGCGCGCGACTGTGCCGTCGCGCATCCGCGTTCCGCCTCCCGCGCGCGATCCTCCAGGCTGCCTTGCTGCGCGAGCGCTTTCTCGGCCGACTGTATGAAAGTCTCGGCGATCGCGACGAGCGCCGCCAGGCCATCCGACTCACCGCCTCGCGACACGGTACGCAGTGCCGTGCGCAGCGTGGTTTCGGCACCCGCCCGCGCGGCGCGAATCGCGTCGAATTCGCGGCGCAGCCGGTCGAGGTCGGCCTGCGCGGCGAACACCGCGTCGCGCTTCGCAAGCCAGTCGCCCATCGCCGCCAGCGGCATGCCGGGCACCGCGGCAGCCGTCGCGAGCGCAGCCCATGCGTCGCGATGCGCGGCGAGCTCACGCTCGCGCTCGTCCAGTGCGGCCTGCCTGCGCGTTACGCCGGCACGTGAGGATTCGACCTGCTGACGCAACGACTGCAATGTCGCGGCCGCCTGCGTTGCGCCGAGCTGTGCGTCGACGAGTTCGTCCGCAAGGCGGATCGCGTCGTCGACCGCAGGTGCGCCCGTTGCGAGATCGACCGCGCCGCTGCGGATATCGCCCCACGCGCCGTCGCGTCTCGCGCGCGCCGCCAGCACGTCGGCGGTCGTGACGACCTTGTGGTTTTCCGCGAAGTGCTTCTCCTGCAATTCGAGCCGCTCGAGCTCCTCGAGCGCGCCGTCCCGCGCGTCGCGTGCAGCAGCGACCGCACTCGCGCGTTCGCTGTCCTCCTTCAGCAGCGTGCCGAGCCGCGCCGCCGACGGCACGTCGAGCGCACGCAGCGTATCGACCGGCATGCGCCACTGGCCGAGCGCATCGAGTGCGCCGGACAACGTGCGTTCGGCGGCGGCGATTTCTTGTTCGAGTGCCTGCTCGCGCTGGCCACTGTTGCGAAAGCCCTGCGCATCGGCCAACGCCGCACGCAGCGCCTCCGGCACATCGACGGTCGACAGGCGCGCCTGTTGTTCCCTCACCTGCGCAAGCTCACGCGTGCGTTCGTCGAGCGATTCGCGCGCGCCGGCAAGCGCCTGGTGGAGCGCACCGTGTTCGCGCAACAGGTTTGCAACGGTCTTCAGCGACAACGCGGTCGGCAGCGACGCGCGCAGCGACGCTTCGTCCGTCGGCCAGTCGAGCTGGCCCGCCGCTGCAAACGCGGCCGACAGGTGCCGCTCGACATCCGCGCCGAGCAGCAGCAGATCCTGCGCATGATTCATGCACGCGCCGCGCAGCCGATCGAGCGCTTCAATGTCGGCTTCGAGCGCCAGCGTGTCGGCGTCAGCGTCGATCGCATCGCGCGCCTGCCGTTTCGCGAGCAGGTCGGCACGCCGCTCCTCGAGCACCTTCTGTTCGGCCGCGAGATCGCCCTGCGCCTTCAGAAGATCCGCATACGCGGTGGGCGGCAACTCGACGACCGGACCCAACTCCGCCAGTGCCGCGTCCTTGACCGTCAGCTCCTTCAGGTATGGCGCCAGCCGTCGCACGCGTTCGAGCTTCGAGCGCAGCGCTTCGAGCCGACGCTGTTCCGCGCGTGCCTGCTCGATCTGCTGTTCGACCGCTTCGCGCGCGTCCTTGCGTTCGACCCAGTCGCGCGTGCGCACCTGGACCGTCTTCAGTTCGGTCACGGCTTCGTTGAACGACGATTCCGCGAGCGCAAACGCGCTGCCGCTGCGGCGCGGCGCCCAGAGCTCGACCGAACGCGCATCGAGCTCCTCACGCACCGGCCCGAGACTGCCGACACCGGCAGCCGATTCGAACAGCACCTGGCCGAGCTTGTCGGATGCGTCGAGAATGCTCCGGCCGCCGTCGACCAGACGCCCGTGATCGAGCCCGAACATCTGCTCGAAGAATTCGCGCGTGGCGCCGTCGAGGACGGCTGCCAGATAGTCGTCGGGCAGCTTGTCGTCGGCGGGTGTGCGCAGCGGACTGCGTCCGCGCGCACGGTGGAACGCGAGTTCGCCCGTAGCGCTCTCCAGCACGCCGCCGATCCGCAGTTCGGGCGTGCTGTGCAGGAAATCGAGCGGGGTCTGCAGCTTCATCCCGAACAGCAGCTCCGACACGGCCGTGCGGATCGTAGACTTGCCGGCCTCGTTCGGCCCCACGATCACATGGAAATCCTCGCCGGCCGACGGGAATCGCAACGTCTCGTCGGTGAACTTGCCGTACTTGATCAGATCGAGCTGGTTGATCCGCATCGCTTACTCTCCCCTCGCCAGCCGCGCGAGCAACGCAGGCCCGACTTGCTCGACGAGTGCGGTGAGCTCGCCCGCGCGCGCCATCGCCAACAACGGCACCTCTTCCTTCACGTCGCTGCGCACCTTGCCGACGAACGGCTTCAGGTCGCGTTCAAGCAGTTCGAGGAAATCCGGATCGCGTGCAGCGTCGGCCAGGATCTGCTTCAGGTCCTCCAGCGCTTCGAGCTGCTCGCTTTCGCCCGGCTGATGATCGGCCGCGGACGTCGCGAGCCGAACCTTCTCGAGCCACAGCCGCTCGTTGCCGATCATGCCGATCTGATTCAGCACCTCCGCGCGCAACTGCGGCGCGCGGCCGAAAAAGAGGCCATGCGCGGGTGTGCGCCCCGTGACCGTCACGCGCACCGCGCGCGGCACATGGCCGTCGACGGTCAGCAGCGCTTCCAGCGACTGACCGATCTTTCTGGACAAGTCTGCGACGGTGAAGCAATCCGACGCGTCGACCGTCACGGCTTCCCAGCGCAGCACGTCAAGATACAGCCGCTCGACCTGCGTGCGGCCCTGCTCGACCGTCACGAGCACCGCGCCGCGGCGGCCCGTCTCGCGGATATGGCGCCCCTGCAGGTTGCCGGGAAACACCACCGTGGACGGCCCCGTCCATTGCTGGAATTCGTGCACGTGGCCGAGCGCCCAGTAGTCGTAGCCTTTCGCGTGAAGTTCGGCCAGCGTGCACGGCGCGTAGTTCGCGTGCGCCGCATAGCCTTCGAGCGCCGTGTGCAGCACGCCGATGTTGTAGTAACCGGGCACCGGATCCGGATAGCCGATCGCGAGATTGTCGACAACGGCCTTGTCCTTGAAGCTCTGCCCGTGCAGCGCGACGTCGAATTCAGGCAGCTTGTGGGTTTCCGCCTTGCGGTGGCCGAACACGGTGACGTTGTCGGGCAGCGTCAGCTTCTTCGTCATCTCGCTTTCGGCATCGTGGTTGCCGCCGAGGACGAACGCGCGGATGCCGGCCTTGCGCAGGCGCCCCATCTGCTGGCCGAAGAAAATGCCCGTGTTGTGGTCCTTCCAGTCGCCGTCGTACAAGTCGCCGGCGATCACGAGGAACGCGACTTCCTCTTCGATCGCACGATCCACGAGTTGCCGCAGCGCCTCGCGCGACGCGTTGCGCAACTGCGCGGCCGGCGCGTCGGGATACGCGCTCAGGCCATGCAACGGGCTGTCAAGGTGTATGTCTGCCGCGTGGATGAACTTCACGAAGATTCCTTTGTTTCATGACGATGGGGCCGGCGATCGCCGTGCGATGCCGCCAGTTGGGCGATCAATCGCAATCCTGGTAGCCGCCGAGTTCGCCGCAACGGATACAGCGAAACATATACGCTGTCGGCGAGCCGTCCTTGTCGAGTACGGCGAAGAAGCGCTCCCACTCGGCGCTCTCGTCGAATCCGGTCGATTCCCGAATCGACGCAACAGCCTGCGGGCCGAGCGCGGTCAGTTCGCCGGCACCCGTACGGCCGATGAACTGCCCGCCGTCGCCGCAATGCGTCCACCACCGTTCCTGCTGCCAGCCCTGAAAGCCCGGCGTGCGACAAGCGATTTCGTCGACGACCGCGTCGGGCACTTCATCCCATTCGCCGCCGCCAATGCCGTACGTATCGGTAAAGACTGCGTCGAGACGCGCGTGCGCCGAGCCGTCGGCGATGCACCACGGGCAGATGCATTGCTCATACTCGTCGACCGCATACACAGGGCCGGCGTACACGTAACCACGCGCATCGCCGCAACACACGCAGCGCGCGTCCGAGCGGATCACGCTGCCCGTTGCCAGCGGGTCGGGATGGTACCTGAAAGCGGGTAACGACATAAGGCGCTCCGTCGATCCGGATGGTGGGGACGCACGCGATGCGAATTCGAACGGCCATTGTGCCGCAGCCCGGCCGCGTTACTGCGGAATCTCGGTCTCGACAAACGTGCCGTTCACGAAACGATAGACGCGATGCGTTGCACCGCCGTGCGCGAGATATTCCCACCGGACGTCGATGCCGACCGGGTCGTCGTGCCACGCGATCGCCAGGTAGGGCGATTGCGCGCCACCATCGGTGTCGAGAGAAACGGAGTCGAGGCAGCTTTGAACCGGCAGCGAGAAACGCGGCACGGCATGGGTGCCGTGCAGTTCCAGCACGTACAGCGTCCCTTCTTCCCCCGCGCCGCAGTATCCGGTCGGGCGGCTGCTCGACGATCGGTTGACGACGACCAGCAGATAGTCTTTGCCGTCGATCCGCTTCGAACTGCCCGACGGGAACGCCACACTCGATGCCTCGCGCAATGCATGGCGAAGCGCGGCCGGCACGACAAGTGCCGATTTCCGGTGGCGGGCTGCATCAACCTCGAACAACCCCGGGTGTGCCCATTCGATCTCGTGACCGTTGGCGAGCCGCACCGATTCAGGTGTCGGCGTTTCGGCGAAGGCAACGGCCGCATTCGAGGCCAGCAGCGCCAGCGCCGCGAGCTTCAACGCAATCGATTTCGTCGGAATGATCCGTGTCCGCATGAATCGCGCAGGATGGCCGTGAAGTCCATCGCATGCGCCAGCGTGGCGTTCGGACAGCCCCGATCCAGGATCGCCCAGCGCGCGTCGTTCGTCACGACGCACGCGGCCGATCCACGAGGTGCCGTCACTCGCCGCGCGGCACTGGCGGCGGTGCATAGCCATTGTCATTTCCGGGGAACGGATTCGCGTTGCGGCGCAGCGCTTCCTCTTCGTTTTCCTTCTGCGCGAACGCCGCGACGCCGATCACGCCGACGTTCGCGGCATCGCCATACTTCGAATTCGCGACATAGCTGTCGGGCGCCGCCGCGAAGCGGAACGCGGCGACTTCGTCGCGGCTCTTGCGGAAACCCTCGATCGTCAGCGTGCGGCCCGGATACAGCACGTAACCGCCGTTCGTATAGCTGCCGGGCCGCCCCGACAGCACGTCGAGCCCGTCGACGCTCGACACGATCTCGAACGTACGGCGCCCCTGGTTGCGCAGCACGATCATGTAGCGCGAACCTTCGACGCCCGCCATGTGCCAGCGGCCGTCGTTGCGCGCGAGACGCAGCGGCGCGCCCTTTTCGTCCGTAAACGACAGCGTGATGTCGCCGTTGGCGAGCGCGACGCGGGTCGGCAACCGGCGAACCTGGGACGCGGAAAGATGTCCGGGCAACACGTCGTTGTAGTAGATCGACGCGAGATCCGTCGGCTTCGCCGGATCCGCGCGTTCGAATTCAACCTGACGGGTTTCGGATCGCACCGACTCGCCCCATGCAGTGCCGAGCCCGCGGCGTTCGCTGGCGTCCGGCGCGGCGGCGGATGCGCTGGTACTGCCGGACGGCGGGGGCGGCGCTGCGCAGGCAGCCAGCCAGAGCGCGCAGGCGAGCGCGAGAAGACGGAACAGGATGGTCATGACGTGAGGCCTCGGAATGTTATCGGGCCGCTCCGGACTGGCCGGAACGGCGTTTTGGTGTCGTCTGTCGTCACGATGTCGATCGGACATGCCGGCCCGAATCGGCCGGCGCCGCGATCGCGGCGGCCCGGCAACCGGGAGCCTCGCTATTTAAGCATGGCGGGAGGGCGATGGGCAGGGGGCACGCACGCCGCCGGTTCGTGCCGACGGGCATCAGGCTCGTCGCGGCGCCGGATGGGTGGCGAACGCCGACGCATCCCCGTATCGAGGACGGGATGAACGACGCGCCGCGCGCCAATAAAAACGGCCCGGCCCGCGTCGAAGCGGGCCGGGCCGTGTCGGGAAGCGTGACGCTTACAGCGCGCCGCCTTGTGCCGACGCCGAACCCTTCACGCCGACCGATGCACCGCCCTGCACCGCGTTCGTCGTGCCTTCAAGCGCCTCGCCGGCCTTCGCCTTCGCGCCGCCGGCTACGTCGCCCACCTTCGACACCGCGCCTTGCGCGTGGCTCTTCGCCGTACCCGCGACGTGCTTCACGTGCGATTTCGTCGAGTGGACGGCCGACGCGGCGGCATCCTTCGCCGTGCCCGCTGCCGAACCGACTGCATGCGTCGCGCCGCCAACCGCGTCGCCGGCTGCAGAGCCCACGCCGCCGACCGTCTTGCCGACGCCGCTCAGCGCGCCGCCGACGGCATTGCCCGCGCCCGAACCCGAGCCTGCCGCATTCGCGCCGGCGCCGGCCTGCACGCCCACGCCGCCGCCGAGCAGCGGCGTCTGAACCTGCGCGCCGACACCTGCGGAACCCTGGGCGCCGGTCTGGGCCGTCTGTGCGAACGCAGCCGAAGTCGCCATCGCCGTCAGTGCAGCACCCAGCAGAATCGTACGAATCTTGTTCATGGTCATTCTCCCCAAAGACGTTGTTGCTGCGGGCCGCCTTCGTGCGGCTTGTCGCATGCCTTGCCGCGACATGCGGCAGGTGGAGCTAATGTAGCGGCGCGGCCGAGCAAAACGACTGATTTGCGGGGACTGTTACTTCCGTTGCAAATGCTGACGATTGCCTCACATAGTTTGACAATCGGGGGCTTGCAACGGGATTGACCAATGGACGGGGTGACGCCGGGGACGTGCCGCGCGGGGCATTACACGACGCAGACGCAGCCGATTGCGGCCGATCGCGGCGGATCGAGAAACCAGGCAGACAAAACGGCTAGCAGGGAAAGCGGCCGCTTCTATAAGCATTCCAAAGAAAGTGTGTCGACCAGCCGTCGGAGCGACCAGACAACCGGCTTCTCGCGATGAGGTCGATATCGTCGGACACGCAAGCCGCCACATCGGCGTTTCCCGATGCACCGAACGCAAGCTTGAATGCTTTTTCCCTCAGCGTGCTCACGGCCGGCCGGTCGACGGCTGCGCCTGGATCGCCATCGACTTCGTCGAACGACGCCATCCACTGCGCATCGAACGGCTCGGCATCGCGACTGTCCAGCGCGCGGTCGCAATCCAGGTCACCGAGGAAATCGAAAAAGCCCGGCGCCGACAGGATGGCGTCCATTTCAAGCAGATGCGCGTTCGTCATTGCGACTCCTCCACGATGCGCGGCCTCGACCGCCCGTTGATGCATACAGGCAGTTCGGGGCCGCGCCCTGCCCGGCTACGGTCGGAACGTATCGCCGAGCACGACGCCTTCACGCCGCGGATCGGTGCCGCCCTGCAACGCGGGCGACTGGCCGACCGTTACGCGCATCACGGTATTGACGCCGCTCGCCTGCGCGGACGTCGATACCTTGTGCCCGAGCGCGAGCAGCCCCGTGATCAGCGGATCGTTCGCTCCGTTGTTCGCCGTGTTGACGTTCGGATGCTCGCCGCCGATCGTGGTCGTCGGGCTGTTGCTCGCACCGAAGTCGACGAGCCCCGCCGACTGCTGCGCGTCGAGCCCCCAGTCGAGCGCACCGACGAGCGTCTTCACCACGTACTGCGGAATCGTGCCACCGCCCGGCGAACCGGTCGCCATCACGAAATCCCCGCGCGAGCCGTCCGCGGCCTGCCCGAACACGATCGTCGGCGCCATCGAGCTGCGCGGCCGCTTGCCCGGCTGCAGGCGGTTGGCCACCGGATTGCCCGCGCTATCGACCGGGTTCGCCGAAAAATCGGTCAGCTGGTTGTTCAGCAGGAAGCCATTGGTCATGTGGAACGAACCCATGCTCGACTCGACCGTCGTCGTCGCGCTCAGCACGTTGCCGTCGCCGTCGACGATCGTGAACTGGTTCGTGCCGTGCTCGATCAGCGTCGTGTCGACACCGAGCGGCACCGCGCCCAGATTGCCGGGCTGTGCGGTGCCCATGCTCTTGGCCGGGTCGATCAGCGCCGCGCGCGATTTCAGGTACGGCTTGTTCAGCAGCGTATTCCAAGTGCCGCCCGGCAGCGGCACGAAATCCGTATCGGCCACATATTTGTCGCGGTCGGCATACGCAAGCCGTTCCGCCTCGGTGACGAGGTGCACGCCCGCGACGGTCGGCTTGCCGCCTTCGAGATCGATCGCCGTCGGCTTCAGCGACTTCAGGTCGTAATTCTCGAGAATGCCGAGCGCCGACGCGACCGCGATGCCGCCCGACGACGGCGGCGGCATCCCGCATACCCAATAGCTGCGATAGGTCGTGCACACCGGCTCGCGGCGCTTCGCCTGGTACGCGGCCAGGTCGGCTACGGTCGTCTTGCCCGGCGTGAGCGTCGACCCGTCCGCGCCCTTCGTCGTCGCGATCTTCGCAACGATGTCCTGCGCGATCTGCCCCGTGTACAGCGCGTTCGCACCCGACTGCGCCATCAGCGTCAGCGTGCGCGCATAGGCCGGATTCTTCAGCACGGTGCCGAGCGTCTTCGGCGTCCCGTCGGCGTTCAGGAAATACGCGGCGGCCTCGGGGTCGCGCTTCAGGTTCGCGGCGTTCGCCGCGATCGCGTCGGCGAGCCGGCCACCGATCGGGAAGCCGTTGGTCGCGAGCGTGATCGCATCGCCGAACAGGTTCTGCCACGGCAGGCGGCCGTGATCCTGCTGCAGTGCCTCGATCAGCCTCGGCACGCCGATCGTGCCGATCGAGCGGCCACTCGCCCGTGCGTTCGGCTGCGGCGCGGACTGGTCGGTCGCATCATCGACGTAGCGCAGATAGTTCTCCGTCGCTGCCGCCGGCGCGGTTTCCCGGCCGTCGTACGCCTGCAGCGTCTTGCCGCGTGCATCGTAGTAGAGCAGCACGCCGCCGGACCCGAGGCCCGTCGCCTCGGGCACGGTCAGGCCGAGCACCGCTTGCACGGCGACCGCCGCGTCGGCGGCCGTGCCGCCCTTCTTCAGCACCGCGCAGCCTGCCGCGCTCGCGTACGCGTTCGACGTGGCCACCAGATAGGTCTTCGCATAAACCGGCTTCATCCCGGTGCGATAGCCCGACGACGCTTCCGGCAGCGACGGGTCGCCCGGCTGGTTCGAGCCCACCACGACCGTCGCACCGCTGTTGTCGACCGCGAGGCAGCTCGCATCGGTGGAGGGTGTCGGCGTTCGGCCTGCTTCGTTCTCGACGTCGCCGCCGCACGCCGTCATCAGGGCGGCCGCCAGCAAAGCGGACGCATACGGAAAAATCGCTGTTCTGTTCATTGTCTGCCGATGTTCTTGTAGGTCGTTGCGATGGACATCACGCTGCCTGCGACCCCCTCGGTGCGCCGGCAACGCGTTCGATAGTCCCATGAACAGAATTTTTTCCGCAATAAGGGAATGGCGTCGTGCGGCCGGATGTTGTGTGCGCAACGTCACCGATTTCGCACGCGGATTCGCGTGCTGCACTGCATCGCGGTGCGATGCACTCGCGCGGCCGATGTCGCTACGCCGTTACCTCGGTGCCCGACGGCGCTTGCCGGCTGGCCGGCCGTCGCGCGCGAAGCCGCTCTCCATCGCTTCGATCGCCCCGGAGAAGAACTCGAGGAACATCGTCATCGCGACGGTCGCGCTCATATCGGCCCGTTGATAGATGCAGCTGAACGAGCGCGCGCCCGCATCGGCAAGCGGCGTCCATGCGAGCCGGCCGGCGGCCACGTCGTCCGCGACGTTCTCGGCGATCAGGAAGCCGACGCCCGCACCTTCGGCCGCGAGGCGCCGCACCATCGGCACCGAACCCGTCTCTACCAGCGGCCGCACGTTGCGCGGCTGTCGCGCATCGATCTGGTCGAACATCGCACGCAGCTCCGTGTCGGGCGTCGTCAGGATCAGCGGATGCGCGAAGCAGTCGCGCATCCGCACCTTGCCGCCTGACGCCGCAAGCGGATGGCCGGGTGCCGTGACGACACCCAGCGGCTGAGCGAACGCGCGCACCTCGACGACGCCCGCCGACGTGCGCCGGCGCAGCGCATAGCCGATGTCGGCTTCGCCCGTCTCGACCCAGCGCACGATGCTCTCGCCGTTTCCCGAACGCACGCTGTACGTGACACCCGGATAGCGCTGCATCGCGGCGAGGATCGCGTCGGGCACGAGCTTTTCCGCGGTCGACGCGGGCACCGCCAGGTTCACGTGCCCGCGCCGCAGCGCGCGCAGGTCCTCGACCTGCGTGAGCGCATTGTCGAAGTCGCGCTGGCCGCGCCGCACGGCCGCGATCACGATCTCGCCGGCGAGCGTCAACTGCATGCCGCGCGGCAGCCGGTCGAACAGCGGCACGCCGACCTGCTCCTCGAGATTGCGGATCTGCTGGTGCACCGCCGCAGCGGTCAGGTGCAGCGCGTCGGCTGCCTTGCGAATCGAGCCGCGCCTGGCGACTTCGTCGAAACAGCGGAATGTCTGCGATACCGAACGCATGATGGATCCGTTAGATTTTTCCGAACAGGCCGTCAAGAATAATCCGATTTTACTGACCGTCCGGATCGTCTAGATTCCGCTGCATACCCGTACCTGATTCGAATGGAGACCGCAGTGACAACCGTCGACCAGATTACCCAGCGCCGCCGTGGCGTCGGCCTCATCGCCCACGATCGCACACTTTCCGCGGACGGCTATACGCTCATCGCGCCGCAAACGGCCGGCGGCAACGTCTATCTCGTCGGCATCGACGGCGAAGTCGTGCATCAGTGGAAGATGCCCGTGCGCCCCGGCCGCCATGCGGTGATCCTCCCGAATGGCAACCTCGGCTACAACGGCAACCATCCGCAATCCGAATCGCGTTATGCGCCGTGGTCGATGTGGCATGGCGGCGACTTCTACGAAGTCACGCCGGAAGGCGAAACCGTGTGGCGCTACGAGGATCCAGCGCACCATCACGACGCGCAATGGCTGCCGAACGGCAACCTGCTCTACGCCGCATGCGAACCGGTCGACGCCGCGTTCGCGCAGCGCGTGCCGGGCGGCACGCCGCACGGCGACGACGAGGTCATGTATGCGGACGTGATCCGCGAAGTGAACCGGGCCGGGCAGATCGTCTGGGAATGGCATGCACGCGACCATCTGCAGCCCGAAGATTTCCCGATCGCGGCCGGCTTCGGGCGCTATCACTGGCCACTCGTCAACGGCCTCGCGGTCGATGCGAACGGCCGCGTGCTGATGAGCCTGCGCACGACGTCGGGCATCATCGGCGTGCACCGCGAAACCGGTCGCGTCGACCTGCGGATCGGCCCTGACGTCGTGTCGCACCAGCATGCGCCGGTGCCGCTCGCGAACGGCAACATCCTCGCGTTCGACAACGGCAATTTCCGCCACGGCGCGCATGTGGTGTTCTCGCGCGTGGTCGAGATCGATCCTGCAACGCAGCGCGTCGTGTGGTCGTACGCGGACGATGTCGTGAACCTGTTCTACACGCCGTTCATGGGCAACGCGCAACGCTTGCCTAACGGCAACACGCACGTCACCGAATCGTCGACGGGGCGGCTGTTCGAAGTGACGCCTGCCGGCGAGGTCGTCTGGGAATACGTGATCCCGTGGTTCGCCGAATATCCGGACGAAGCCGCGCGCAAGACCGGCCCAGGCCAGTTGAACAGCGTGTTCCAGACGTTCCGCTACAGCGCCGAGCAACTGCCCTGGCTGCGGGCCTGACCTTCCGTTCACCGCCGTTTCCGGCGCTCGTCGCCGCTCGCATCCCAGGGGCCTGCCGTGCCGCACGATCCGATCTCACCACCCGTCGACGCACGGCTGCCCGCCTGGCAGCTCGCGCTGTTCGGGCTGCAGCACGTGCTGTCGATGGCCGCGTCCCCGATCACGGCCGTGTTCCTGATCGCAAAAGTGCTCGCGCTGCCGGCGGACCTGACGGTCCAGCTGATCGGCGCGACGTTCTTCGCGTGCGGGATCGGCACGCTGCTCCAGTCGCTCGGCGCCGGGCCGATCGGCGCACGCATGCCGTTCGTGATGGTGCCCGGCGGCGCACCGACGATGCTGTTCGCCGGCATCGCCGCGCAATCGGGCCTGCCGACGGCAGCCGGCTCGGCGTTGCTCGCCAGCGCGTTCTACTGGGTGCTGTTGCCCGTCTTCACGCGCTGCCTGCGGCTCTTTCCGCGCATCGTCGTCGGTGCGATGCTGCTGCTCGTGTCGGTCAACCTGATCCGGATCTACGCGACGATCGTCGTCGGCCAGCCCGGTTCGGCCGATTTCGCGCAGCCGCGCGCGCTGGGTCTCGCGCTGGCGACGATCGTCGCCACCGTCGTCGTGGCCGGTGCGTTCCGCGGCACACTCGGGCGACTCGCGGTGCTGATCGGCCTGATGGCGGGCGCAACGCTCGGCTGGGCGCTCGGTGCAATGCCGGCGCTCGCCGACGTGTGGCGCGGCCCGCTGTTCACGCATCCGGTATGGCTGCCGTTCGGGATGCCCCGCTTCGACGTGCTGGCCGCGCTGCCGCTGTTGATCTTCACCGCGATCTCGATGGCCGAGGCCACCGCGCAGACGGTTGCCGTCGGCGAAACCTGCGGCAAGGCGATCTCGCTGTCGCGCGACGTGCCGAAGACGATACGCGGCGATGCACTGGCGTCGCTCGCCGGCGCGTTGTTCGGCACGCCACTGATCGTGACCAGCGCCGAGAATATCGGTGTCGTGCAGACGACCGGCGTGCGCTCACGCTATGTAACGGCTGCGGCCGGCGCGATCCTGATCGTCATCGCGCTGTTCGCGCCGCTCGCGCGGCTCGCGTATGCAATTCCGGCCGCCGTGGTCGGCGGCACCGCGCTGGTCGTGTTCGCGATGATCGGCGTGATAGGCATCCGGCTGCTCGCCAGCGTAGACCTGCACGCGCGCGCCAACCAGTACACGCTCGCGGCCGCGCTCGTCGTCGGCCTTGCACCGATCCTGGTGCCGAACCTGTATCGCCATTTCGGCTCACCAGTGCAGATCGTGCTCGGCAACGGCATGGCGGCCGGCACCCTCGCGGCCATTGCGACGCAACTGGCGTTCGCTGCATTGGCGCGACTGAGCGGACAAACGGGAACGGCAGCGGCAACCGCGCCTTCGCGCGACGCATGACGGCGACGGCCGGCGGTGCCCGCCGCTTGACGACACTCGTGGTTCGACCGACAATCGCCGGTCCCTCCTGGCGCGGGCACTCGATCCAGCCGGCGTGTGCGTCTCCTCGACGCCGCCCCGGCTTCAGGTTTTCCAGTCCCGATCTCCGCGCCGCCGTGCCACGCACGCAAACCGCCGGCCCCGCCGGACACGCTCACGCAGGTATCGCCCCGAACGCCGGCTGATCGCCGCACGGTCGCGTTTTCGCCTGCCCGTTCACTTCGGAGTCCATTATGATGGTTCGTCTTTCCAAGGCAGCCATGGTGCTTGCCATGGCCTTTTTCGCGTCGCTCGTCGCGTTCGGCAACATCACCGACTACGCGACGAATTTCGCGTTCGTGCATCACGTGTTCCTGATGGACACGACGTTCCCCGGCAACGGGATCATGTATCGCGCGATCGGCACGACGTGGGTTCATCACGCCGGCTATATCGGCATCATCTCGATGGAAACGCTGACGGCCGTGCTGTGCTGGATCGGCGGTGTCCGCCTGCTGCGCGCGCGACGAGGCGGCGATACGGCATTCCGCGCGGCCAAGGCGTATGCGATCGCCGGCCTGACGCTCGGCTTCCTCACGTGGCAGGTCGCCTTCATGTCGGTCGGCGGCGAGTGGTTCGGCATGTGGATGTCGAAGCAATGGAACGGCGTGCCGGACGCGTTCCGCTTCTTCATCACGCTGCTGCTCGTGCTGGTCTACCTGACGATGAACAACGACGGCATCGACGACACGCGTACCGCGCACTGACACGTCGCTTGCAACAGGCCGGGCGGCCAACAGAACATCGTAGCGATTGCGCGCGTGACCGCCGCCGGCTATAAATCGTGCATGGACACGAATCGCTGGATTCACGACCCCGTTGGTACCTTTCGCGCGTGGCAGGAAACCACCGCGACCGGCGCCGATCGCCAGCCGTTCGCGCCGCGATCGGTCGTGCAGCACGTCGCGATGTTCGAACGGTTCCTGCGTTATCTGATCGCACAGCGCGTGTCGCTGGCCACGTTCGGACCTGACCACGTGGCGGCCTTCCTGGCGGAACTCGATCGCACCTGCACGCCCGGCACGTCGACCCGCGTGCGCTACGCGAAGCTGATCGACCGGCTGAGCCGGCACCTGGTCGAAGCCGGCGTACGCACGATCCATCCGGCCGGCCGGACGACGCGCGATTTCGCATGGCCGGACGGCGAGCCCGAGCCGTGCTATCTGCCGCCTGATGCCGACGCGGCGCTGCAGCGCCACGTGCAGCCGCGAGCAAACGACACGCCCACCGACTGCCGGAATCGCGCGATCGTCGCGCTGCTGCTTGCGAGCGGCATCACGTCGGCCGAAATAAGGGCGACCACCTGTGACGCGCCCGATCTCGACGCGAAACCGCCTGCGCTCTCCGTGCCGCGCGATCGGGCGCGGCCGGCGCGCCGAATCACGCTCGACGAATTTGCACTGGCGCCGCTCGCCGCATGGCGCGTGCGCTCGGCAGACACACCGCCCTCCGCGTTGCTGTTTCCCGCGCCGCGCGGCGGTGGCGCGATGAACGACATGTTCCTGCTGCTCGTGGTGCGCGACGCGCTGACCGCGATCGGCTTCCACGCGGCGGACATGAGCCCGCGCGTGCTGCGCAATACGTATGCGCGCCGCCAGTTGCTTGCAGGCCACGCGCATGCCGACGTCAGTGCGATGCTCGGTCTCGTCAGCACGCGAACGGTCACGCGGATCCGGCAGACGCTGCCGCCCGACGCAGCCGCGGATCGCGCAGCACACGAGCGCTGATCCTGCCCGCGCTCGGCGCGGGCCGCGTGTGGTTCGGCGTCCTATTCGCCCGGCGGCGACTGGATCAGCCGCAGAATCCGGGTGTCGTACGGCGATTGCATGACTTCCGCGATACGGACCTCGGAAGCGGCCGGATGCAGCGGATTCAGCAGGAAGTTGTGCGCGTGCGGCACGACGACGCTCGGCACGCGCAGCAGCGCGCTCGGCTGCGTGTGCAGCCACTCGGTGCCGGCGCTGCGGGTCCAGTCGACGTTGGTTCGCCAGTCGTTCGGCGCGTCGCCCTCCGCAATTTCGGCGATATCGACCGAATCGGCCACCTCGATGCGAAGCAACTGATAGCCGCTCGGCAATTGCGCGACCGTGGCGATTTCGAAATGAACGAGCGTCTCGAGCAGCGCGAGGGCCGGATGCTCGGCGAGATACACGACGGGCTGCCCGGCAAAATGCCAGCGCCCGCCGGCGCGCAACCCGCCGATGCCTTTCAGGTCGGCGAAATTGCTGATCCGCCACAGCGTCGTCAAGCGAAGTACCCCTCGTCGATCTGCGTGAGGACTTCCTCGACGAGCCGCGCGCCATGCTCGGTGCTCGCCATGTCGAGCGACGTGCGGCCGCCGAAGCGCTGAAGCCCGTTGCGCAGCCACGCCATCGCCTTCTCCTGGTCACCGAACGTGGCCGTCGCCTGCGCAACGATGCGCGCGAGACGGATCGCCTTGTCGGATTCCTCCTGCGACAGGCGTTCATGCGCCTGACGACGATGGCTCAGCGTACGACGCGGAATGATGAAAGCCAGCTCGTCGGATTTCAGACCGCGCTCGGACAGCCGGTCGATCACCGAGACGTCGACGCGTGCGCTCGCCAGCTCGGCAAGATCGGCCCCCGATCGGACACGGATCGCCAGCAGCTGTTCGAGAATCGTGAATTCGGCCTGGCGCGGATGCGCGACGCCCGAAGGATGGAAAGCAATGGTGCTCATGACCTCTCCCGGCAATTTGCCCAATCATTATAGGCGTTTTGCCGGAAATATGCGGGCGTAGATGAAGGGCGCGCCTGGGGTGCTCGTCGGGGTACCTGCGAAGGCGGCGGCGACATGCCCGTTCCACATGAATACAAGCGTCCGTGGCGGCGAATCGAAGATTCGCCTCGGGGAAGGGGCGCAATAATTCAGTATATAAAGTTCAGACGATGTCGCACGGTTGTCACGTAACAACTTTTTAACTGCTTTCATTTGCGCCGATTTCGCCAGTTCATCTTTCCGGACCAGATCGCGCGATTCGATCATGGCTTGGAGATGTTCTTCGAGCGTGCCCCTGTCACCCGGAACGCCATTTCTGGCGATTCACCGTCCGTCGCGACGGAATCGCATCGCCGTGCATTCGTGCCGGATGCGTTCCCATATCGCGTGTTTCTCGTCATCGTTCATGAAAACCCAGTGTGAGACCTCGTCGGCCGTTCGGCCGCATCCCTTGCAGACATCGTCGAACAACGTCGAGCACACACCGACACAGGGACTGTCGGGTAAGTCATGAAGTGTGGAAGCCATTGAAACGCTCGTATCGGTTCAAAATCCGGCAGCGCAACGAATCACGCCCCCATAAACGGGTACCTTTCCATCGGCGACGCGGGCGATGCGACAACACCTACCCGCCCTGCTTGCCTCGACTCCGCCGCAAGCCGAATCTATGTCGTCTCGATGCACGCGCCATAAAGTCGGCCCGGACTTCGCACAGTTGTCGACTTGTCGCGAAGAATGTCCTTCGACACCCCGACGATCTGACGCGCGCTGCTGTCCAACAACATCTGCCGGCCGCTAACCGTCGGGAAGCACGCAAACATCAGCGTCTGCTCGCCGGCTGCCGAGACAGTTTCCGCCCTCGTGTATCGGCCGATCTCGTCCGTCACGGCAAACGTGTCGTACGCGCCGACACCCCTGGCGTGCATGCGCTGCGCCAAGATCACTGCGCGATCGCGCCAGACGTCCTGCAACGGTGCGGAGTCGCCCGGGCCGGCTTTCCGAATGATGGCGTTGTCGCCGGACAATGCGGCGTTCACGTGTGCGCGGGTTCGATCGCGCGGTTGGCATACACGGTCGAACCACTTGGTCATTCAGTAGCCACGATTCCCTATTCGCGCACGACCTCCGCCCAATACCCGGGATCGTGCGCCATACCGCGAGCAATCAGCCGGCCCACGCGGACGACCGGATCACGCTGCAGAAATTGCCCGCGTGAAAATGCGGATCCTTGTCTGCGAGCACGTCGGCCTTCACGTTGCCGAACGTCGTGTCAGGCTTGTGCTTGATCCCGTCGTAGAACGCCTGAATGATGTCTTCCTTGAAGTGCGGCGTACGCGGATGCGCACGAACGACGGCCTCGCGCTCCACGTCGCTGTATTCCGGATACGTCAGGCCCAGCACGTCCATCTCGACGCCCGCGGTAACGAGCGCGATCACCGGGTGCATGTGCTGCGGAATGCCCGGCGTGGTATGCAGCGCGATCGAAGTCCAGACGACGTCGATATCCTGCTGCGAAATGCCCTTGCCCTTCAGGAAATCGCGGGCGGCATTGGCACCGTCGACCTCGAAACGCTCGCATGCGCTGCTGTGTTTGTGCGTGAGCCCCATGTCATGGAACATGCAGCCGCAGTAGAGCAGCTCGGGATCGTATTTCAGCCCGCGCCGCTGGCCCGCGAGCGCTGCGAAATAGAAGACTCGGCTGGAATGATGAAACAGCAACGGAGACGCGGTATCGCGAACGAGCTCGGTGATCTCGCGCGTCAATTGGCTATCGGGAATGGTGATGCCTGCAACGTTCTCAGTCATGATCGACCTCCATTGAAAACACCCTCGATTCTCCGGAATCCGATAGCTGTCTCCAATAGACGTGTTACGTCAAATTCTGCCATTTTGCGCGACGGACGGACACGGCGCCCGCGCGGCAAAAAGAACGCGGCAAAGAGGCTCCACCGCCCGCCTCGCGCACCGCTCACGCCTCTATACTGCTATCCGTCGCGTTCGACACAACACACAATCGATCATGCCGAAGATCGTGGGAATTTTCGCCGTTCCGGGCGTTCAACTGCTCGATGTCTCCGCACCGCTCGACGTCTTCGCGCAAGCGAACGCCGAATGCGGGAAGCCGTTCTATACGTTGCGGATCATTGCGAGCGAGTCGGGCCCGATCCGCAGTTCGTCCGGTGCGCAGTTGCTGCCCGACTGGATCGTTCCCGACATTCCGGAGCGCATCGACACGCTGCTGGTCGCCGGCGCGCCCAGCGCCGGCCGGATCTCGCTGCGCACCGACGTCCTCGCTTGGCTGCGAGCGACCGCCGTGCAGAGCAAGCGCTACGGCTCGATCTGCACCGGCGCGTTCATCCTCGCGGCCACCGGCCTGCTGAAAGGGCGTCACCTGACCACGCACTGGGCTGCGGCCGACGCGCTTGCCGAAGCCTATCCATCGCTCGCCGTCGACGCGGACGCGCTGTACGTGCGCGACGGCAAGCTGCGCACCGGCGCCGGCGTCACGGCCGGGCTCGATCTCGCACTCGCGCTGGTCGAGGAAGACCTCGGTCGCGAGATCGCGCGGCGCGTCGCCGCGCAACTGGTCATGTTCTTCAAGCGCCCGGGAGGACAACTCCAGTTCAGCCGCAAGGGCGAGGCGCGCCCCGCCGGACGTTCGGTACTGCAGGAGGTCCAGCGCTGGATCGCGGCGAATCCGGAACTCGAGCATTCGGTGGCGGAGATGGCGAAGCATGCGGGCATGAGCCCGCGCCACTTCGCACGGCTGTTCCGCGCGGAAGTCGGCATGACGCCGGCCGCATGGGTCGAGGCGACCCGCATTTCTGCCGCCCGCCACTTGCTCGAGAACGGCCACGACACGCCGAAACAGGTCGCCGCGAAATGCGGCTTCGCAAACGTCGATACGCTCCGGCGGTCGTTCACGCGGCACGTCGGAATCACGCCTGCCGAATACCGGAAACGGCAGGCGGTCCTGGTCGAGTAACGCAGCAATTCGCGCGATACCGAACGAACAATATCAACGGCCCCACTCAGATACTTCGCAATCCGATTTAACTGATCGTTTTGTGGCGCCGACCGATCAACGACATCGCCCCGCACATAGCTCCGTCCGCAGTCCATATCGAGCGCCGGACGGCCGCATAATCATCAGACGAAATACCCGCCAACCCGGATCGTTTACCCAGTTGCAATAATTATTCGCTGGAACGCGTATTTCCGACCGGTAACGCGATCGCTACGATGCAATCAACCGCTGAACGCAACAAGCGAAGCGCGAAATCAATGAAACCGGAGGTCATCATGAAGTCGTTCATCTACGCTGTCGTCGCCGCAACCGCCCTGTCCGCCTCGTACGGTGCATTCGCACAGTCGAACCCGTCGGGCCAGCTGACGCGTGCCCAGGTGCGTGCGGAACTCGTCCAGCTCGAACAGGCAGGCTACAAGCCCGAAGTCTCCGACCAGTATTACCCGCGTGCGCTGCAGACCGCCCAAGCCCGCGTAACGAACGCCGATGAAACCGGCTACGGCGCGCAAGCCGCCGCCGGCGTGCGCGCCGGCCGTGCGATCGCGGTCAAGCAGGACGGCCGCGACTCGGTATATTTCGGCCAGTAAGCAGAGCACGCCCCGCGCGTGTTCCGATACGCACGCGGCAAACGCAACACCCCGCTCCCGTTCATCGGGGCGGGGTGTTTGCTTTCCGGACATCCGCTTCCGGAGCGGATCGCGCACCTCGATCGAAGCGATCTCGCAGATCGCGAGTCGCACGGCGCTCGTCACGCCGGCAGCCTGTGTTTGCGCATAGAATGGCCGCGTGGTCGGTGCCGGCCGAAACGAACGCGAGCGGAACCACGACGCCCGGCTTGCCCGATCGTCGCCGCGCCCGCGGGCCGGCCCCGATGCCGCACTCATCGCATTTTTCGAAAAGGAGCGGTTTCATGTCTCAAACATCCGGTTCCATGATCACGTTTCGACGCCCGGACGGCCAGGAACTGCAGGGCTATCTTGCCACGCCGGCCAAGACCGAGGGCGCGCCCGCGGTCGTCGTCATCCAGGAATGGTGGGGGCTGAACGACCAGATCCGTGGCGTCGCGGATCGCCTCGCGCACTGTGGCTACTTCGCGCTCGTGCCCGACCTGTATCGCGGCAAATCGACAGTCGAGGAAGAGGAAGCACATCACCTGATGACCGGGCTCGATTTCGGCGACGCAGCTTCGCAGGACATTCCGGGCGCCGTCACGCATCTGAAGACGCTTGCCTCGCGTGTCGCGGTGACGGGTTACTGCATGGGCGGCGCACTCACGCTGCTGTCGCTGCAGTTCGCCGATGCGGACGCGGGCGTCACGTGGTACGGCCTCCCGCCGCTCGACTACCTCGATCCCGCGAAGATCAAGGTGCCGCTGATGGGCCACTGGAGCACGCAGGACGCGTTCTTCGCGATCGACCAGGTCGATGCGCTCGAGAAGAAGCTGACCGATGCAAAGGTCAATGTCGAATTCCATCGCTATCTCGCACATCACGCGTTCGCGAACGAAACGGCCGTCGGCCCCGGCCGCATCGCCGGTACACAGTTCGATCCGGTGTGGTCGCAAATGGCGTGGGATCGCACGCTGACGTTCTTCGGCCGCACGCTTTGGGCGAAGCAGGGGTAACGTCACACCACGTTCGACGCACACTGCCGCCGCGCATGCGTCGGACAGCCGCACAAGGAAAAACGCCACGGACGAAAGTCCGTGGCGTTTTCGTTTCCGCATACGACTGGTATCGGGTAGCTGCTGCGCCGAACGGAAGCGGTCACCCGCTTCCGCGCTTCGTCGGGCTTACCCGTTCATTGCCGTTGCCGACGCAGGCGCCGGAGCAGCCGCCTTGTCGTAGTCGACCGGCGTATCCGGCGCACGCGGCGTTTCGCCTGCGCGCTGGATCCAGCCGCCGCCAAGGGCACGGTACAGATCGACCAGATTGGTCCAGCGTGCCAGACGTGCGCTGATCAGCGATTGCTGTGCCGAGTACAAATCCGTCTGCGCGGTCAGCACCGACAGGTAGCTGTCGACACCGTTCTTGTAACGCAGGTCCGACAGGTCGAAGCGTCGCTGCTGCGCGTGCTCGTTGCGCTCCAGCGCCGCGATCTGCTGGTCGTACGTGCCGCGTGCGGCCAAGCCATCCGACACTTCGCGGAACGCCGACTGGATCGCCTTCTCGTAGTTCGCGATCTCGATGCGCTTCTGCACGTGCGCAAGATCGAGGTTCGCGATGTTCGAGCCGCCTTCGAAGATCGGCAACGCAATGTTCGGCGCGAACGACCATGCGGCCGTGCCGGCCTTGAACAGGCCACCCAGCGTCGGGCTCGCGGTGCCGAACGCGGCCGTCAACGAGATCTTCGGGAAGAACGCCGCGCGCGCCGCGCCGATGTTCGCGTTCGCGGCCAGCAGCGTCTGCTCGGCCTGCATCACGTCGGGGCGACGCGTCAGCAGGTCGGACGGCAGGCCTGCCGGCACATCCGTCAGCAGGTTCTGCGCGTCGAGCGGCATGCCCGCCGGCAGGTCGTCCGGCAGCGGCTCGCCAATCAGCAGCACCAGCGCATTCAACGCCTGCGCGCGTGCCCGTGCTTGCGCCTGCTGGTTCGACAGCGCCTGCTCGACCACCGTCTGCGCCTGACGCAGCTCGAGCTCGGAGCCCGTGCCGTTGTCGAACTGCAGCTTCGTCAGGTTGTACGAGTCCTGCGCCGTCTTCAGCGTGTTCTCCGTGACCTTCAGCAGATCGTCGGTCGACAGCAGCGTCAGGTACTGGTCCGCCACCTGCGACACCAGCGAGATCTCCGACGCCTGCCGCGCGTACGCGGTCGACAGGTACTGCGCGAGCGCCTGGTCCTTCAGGCTCTGCACGCGGCCGAACAGGTCGAGTTCCCACGACGCCGACAGGCCGACGTTGTAGGTCGTCGTGATGTTCCGGCCCGGCGCCACCGACAGCGCATTGGGCAGGCGCTGACGGTTACCGGTACCCGTCGCATCGAGCGTCGGGAACAACCCCGCGCGCGTGATCTGGTACTGCGCACGCGCGGCCTCGATGTTCAGCACTGCCACGCGCAGGTCGCGGTTGTTGTTCAGCGCGATCTCGATCAGCCGCTGCAGGCGCGGGTCGACGAAGAACTCGCGCCAGCCGATGGCGGTCGCAGCTTGCCCGTTCGCGCTGCGCGCGCCGGCCGCACCCGGCTGCGTCGCGTAGACGCCGCCGGCCGGGTACGCCTGCGCGACGGGCGCATCGGGCCGCTTGTAATGCGGCGCCATCGTGCAGCCCGTGGCGAACAACGCGACAGCCAGGGCGGCCGCGGTTGCAGTCAAAGCGTGTCTTTGCATCGTTACTGCCCCTTCGAATCGTGTGCATCATCGTGACCGCGCTGCAGGTCGCCCTGCACGAGACGCCATGCGTCGTCGACGTTTTCCGTCTCGCCGGTGAAGATCGCGCGAACCCGCACGAAGAACATCGGGATCATGAAAATCGCGAGGAATGTTGCCGTGATCATCCCGCCGATCACACCCGTGCCGATCGCGTGCTGGCTCGCCGAGCCCGCGCCGTTGCTGATCGCAAGCGGCAGCACGCCCAGCATGAACGCGAGCGACGTCATCAGGATCGGACGCAGCCGCAGGCGCGCCGCCTCGATCGCCGCGCGCACCGGCCCCATGTTCTCGCTCGCCTGCAACTCGCGCGCGAACTCGACGATCAGGATCGCGTTCTTCGCGGACAGGCCCACGGTGGTCAGCAGGCCGACCTGGAAGAACACGTCGTTCTCGAGGCCGCGCAGCATCGTCGCGAGCAGCGCGCCGACCACGCCGAGCGGCACGACCATGATCACCGAGAACGGGATCGACCAGCTTTCATACAGCGCCGCGAGACACAGGAACACGACGAGAATCGAGATCGCGTACAGGATCGGCGCCTGCGAACCGGACTGGATTTCCTGGAACGACAGCCCCGTCCACGAGTAGCCGATACCTTCCGGCAGCTTGCTCGCGAGCGCCTCCATCGCCGCCATCGCCTGCCCGGTCGACTTGCCTTCCGCGGCCTGCCCCTGGATCTCGATCGACGACACGCCGTTGTAGCGTTCGAGCTTCGGCGAACCGTAGCTCCAGTGGCCGGTCGCGAATGCGCTGAACGGCACCATGCCGCCCGTGCTGTTGCGCACGTACCAGATGTTCAAGTCTTCCGGTGTCATCCGGAACGGCGCGTCCGACTGCACGTACACCTTCTTGATCCGGCCATCGGTATCCAGGAAGTTGTTCACGTACTGCGACGCCCACGCAATCGAGAACGTCTGGTCGATCGCGGCAGCCGTCACGCCGAGCGCGTTCGCCTTCTCGCGGTCGATGTCGACCTTGTATTGCGGCGTATCGTTCAGGCCGTTCGGGCGCACGAGTGCCAGCGCGGGATCCTTCGCGGCCATCCCGAGCAGTTGCCCGCGCGCGGCCATCAGCGCTTCGTGGCCGAGGCCGGCGTTGTCCGTCAGCTCGAAGTCGAAGCCGGCAGCGGTGCCGAGTTCAGGAATCGACGGCGGGTTGAACGGGATCACCATCGCGTCCTTGTACTGCGCGTAGTGCGCGAAAGTCCGGCCGATCAGCGCCTGCACCTTCTGGTCCGAACGCTGGCGATGCTCGTACGGTTTCAGCTTCACGAACACGAGACCGGCGTTCTGGCCGCGGCCCGCAAAACTGAAGCCGTTGACCGTGAACACCGAGTCGACCACATCCTTCTCGGTGGTGGTCAGGTACGTGTTGATGTTGTCGAGCGTCTTGCCGGTCGTTTCCTGCGTGGAGCCCGACGGCGTCTGCACGATCATGAACATGTAGCCCTGGTCTTCATCCGGGAGGAACGACTTCGGCAGGCGCACGAACATCACGCCGACCGCGATGAACACGGCCAGGTAGATCACGAGCCAGCGGCCCGAGCGCCGGATCACGTGGTTCACGCCGCCTGTATAGCGATCGCGGCTGCGGTCGAAGGTCCGGTTGAACCAGCCGAAGAAGCCCTTCTTCTCTTCGTGATGGCCTTGCGGGATCGGCTTGAGGATCGTCGCGCACAATGCCGGCGTCAGAATCAACGCGACGAGCACCGACAGCACCATCGCCGACACGATCGTCAGCGAGAACTGACGATAGATCGCGCCGACCGAGCCACCCGAGAACGCCACCGGCACGAACACCGCCGACAGCACGAGCGCCACGCCGACGAGTGCGCCGGTGATCTGGCCCATCGCCTTGCGGGTCGCCTCCTTCGGTGACAGGCCCTCTTCCGCCATCACGCGCTCGACGTTCTCGACCACCACGATCGCATCGTCGACCAGCAGGCCGATGGCGAGCACGAGACCAAACATCGACAGCGTGTTGATCGAGAAGCCTGCGAGGCCCATGATCGCGAACGTGCCGAGCAGCACCACCGGCACCGCGATCGTCGGGATGATCGTCGCCCGCAGGTTCTGCAGGAACAGGTACATCACGAGGAACACGAGCACGATGCCTTCGAGCAGCGTCTTGACCACTTCCTCGATCGACAGGCGCACGAACGGCGTCGTGTCGTACGGATAGTGGACGACGAGACCGTGCGGGAAGTACTTCGACAGTTCGTCGATCTTGGCCCGCAACGCCGTCGCAGTGGCGAGCGCGTTCGCGCCGGTCGCGAGCTGGATGCCGAGGCCGGCCGTCGGCTGCCCCATGTACTTCGTGTCGAACGTGTAGTTCTCGGAGCCGAGCGCCGCGCGGCCGACATCCTTCAGGCGCACCTGCGAGCCGTCCTGGTTGACCTTCAGCAGGATGTTGCCGAACTGCTCGGGCGTGCGCAGCAGCGTCGACTCGGTGATCGTCGCCTGCAGCATCGTGCCCGGCTTCGCCGGCGTGCCGCCGATCTGGCCGCCCGCGATCTGCACGTTCTGCTGCGTGATCGCGGCCGTCACGTCGGTCGGCGTGAGGCTGTAGTTGGTCAGCTTGACCGGGTCGAGCCAGATGCGCATCGAAAACTGCGAACCGAGCAGCAGCGTCTGGCCGACGCCGTTCACGCGGCTGAGCGGATCAAGCACATGCGACGCCACGTAGTTCGTCAGGTCCTCCTTCGACATGCTGCCATCCTCGGAGTTGAACGCGAACCACATCAGCCAGTTGCTGCTCGACTTCGTGACCTGCATGCCGAGCTGCTGCACGACCTGCGGCAGGTTCGGCGTCGCGAGCGACAGCTTGTTCTGCACCTGCACCTGCGCGACGTCCGGATTCGTACCCGGTGAGAAGGTCAGCGTGATCGTCGCGTTACCCGAGTCGTCACTGGTCGACGACATGTACAGGAAGTTGTCGAGACCGCTCATCTGCTGCTCGATCACCTGCGTCACCGTGTCTTCCACCGTCTTCGCGGAAGCGCCCGGATAGTTCGCCTGGATCTGGATCGTCGGCGGTGCAATCGTCGGATACTGCGCGATCGGCATCTTGAAGATCGATGCGACGCCGGCCAGCATCAGCACGATCGCGATCACCCACGCAAAGATCGGGCGATCGATAAAGAACTTGGCCATGAAACGGACTCCTTGTTATTGCGCAGCCGACGCAGCGGTCGAACGCGCAGCAGCATTGGCGACAGTGCTCGCCGGCGCGGCGCCGGGCGCATTCGCGGCGCTTCCCGGTGTGCCGGACGCAGCGTCCGGCGCAAGTGCGAGCTGCGCCGCGACGGTCTTCACGGTCGCACCCGGGCGCACCTTGTCGACGCCCTGCACGATCACGTGATCGCCCGCTTGCAGACCGCCTTCGACGATCCAGTCCTGGCCGTACGTGCCGGCCGTGGTCAACGGTCGTGTCTCGACCTTGTTGGCCGCGTTCACGACCAGTGCGATCGCCTGGCCCTTCTGGTCATGCGTCACGCCGATCTGCGGCACCAGGAACGCGTTCTCGTTCACGCCTTCCTCGATCCGTGCGCGCACGAACATGCCCGGCAGCAGCACGCGGCCCGGATTCGGGAACACCGCGCGAATCGTTACCGAACCGGTGGCCTGGTCGACCGTCACGTCCGAGAACTGCAGCTTGCCGGCTTCCGAATAGGTCTTGCCGTCTTCCAGGATCAGCGACACCTTCGCGGCGCCCGGGCCGCTCGTCTTCAGGCGGCCGCTCTGCACGTCCTGACGCAGCTTCAGGCCTTCGAGGCTCGACTGCGTGAGGTCGACGTACACCGGATCGAGCTGCTGCACCGTCGACATCAGCGTCGCCTGGCTCGCCTGCACGTATGCACCCGGCGTCACTTGCGAGATGCCGACGCGGCCGGTGATCGGCGACACGACGTCGGTATAGCCGAGGTTGATCTGCGCGGTATCGACCGCCGCCTTGCCGGCTGCGACGTCTGCCGCGGCCTGCCCTTGCGTGGCCACTGCGTTGTCGTAGTCCTGCTTGCTGACCGCGTTCGCGGCCACCAGCACCTTGTAGCGCGCGACCAGTGCGTTCTGCGTGACGAGGTTCGCCTGTGCCCTAGCGAGCGTCGCCTTCGCGCTGTTCAGCGCGGCGACATACGGTGCCGGGTCGATCTTGTAGAGACGCTCGCCGGCCTTGACGTCGGTGCCTTCGGTGAATTCACGGCGCAGCACGATGCCGTCGACCCGCGCGCGCACCTGCGCGACGAGGAACGCGCTGGTCCGGCCCGGCAGTTCGGTCACCGCCGGCACAGCCTGCGGCTGGACGGTAACGACGCCGACTTCCGGCGTTTGCGGCGGCGGCGCCGATTCTTTTTTCCCGCACGCGGCCAGGAAAACGGCAGCCGTTGCAGCAGTGATTAAGCGGTATGGAACCCGTTCGACGCGCATGGAGCGACCTCTCACAAATAGACGACCTTCAATGGGAATCACCAGATCTCCTCGTGACCTGCACGCGCGGCCGGAATGCTGTCGCTTCCCGTTTGCCGCGGATGCGGTCGCGTATTTCGGGCGTGCGTTGCGCCCTGCGGAGCGTTCGTTCGTCGAACTGCTTCCGAGGAAAAAACCGTGAGCCCGCAGCACCGGCGGGCGGGCGTTGCTGCGGCGACCAACCGGCCCGCTAGCTCGCGGGCCGGAACGCGGCGCCGGCGAATTCGATGAATGCGCGTGCAGCGGCCGGCAGATGCCCAGTGCGTGCATGCGCGAGCTTCAGCGTGACGGACGCGAGCGGGCGGACCGGAGCAACGCGCACCAGCGTGCCGGCCGCCAGATCGGCTTCGACGAGATACGCGGGCAGTACCGCGGCGCCCATGCCGGCCACGGCCAGCCGCCGTGCCATCTCGAGATGGCCGACGCCCGGGCTGCCGCCGGGCGACGCGTCGGGTCGAAATGCCGCCGCATCGTCATCGCCGGCCGCCGGCAGATCGAGCCGCACGGCCGTGATGTCCGGCCAGTCGCCCGACGCAGCCGGGCCGCCGTGCGCGTCGACATAACCCGGTGCCGCGACGCGCACGGATTCGTACGCGGCGAGCGTGTGCAGCGCGTGCGCGCCCGTCACAGGCATGCCGTCGGTCAGAAACGCGACGTCGATGTCTTCTGATGTCAGGTCGACATGGGCATCGGTCAGCGTCACGGTCGGTCGCACGTCCGGAAACCGGTGCACGAAGCGATCGAGCAATGCACTCAACTGGCTGAGCCCGAACGCGACCGGCGCGGCAATGCGCAATACGCCTTCCGGCTTGCTGCCCATCGCGACGAAACGACCGTCGATCTCGTCGATCGCACCGAGAATCCGCTCGACGCGCGCGAGATACAGCTCGCCGATTTCCGTCAACGACTGGTGGCAGGTGCTGCGTTGAAGCAGGCGTGCGCCGAGGCGCGTCTCGAGCGCATCGACCAGCCGACTCGCCATCGCCGTCGACACGCGCAGCCGCGTCGCCGCCCGGCGAAACCCGCCTTCCCGTGCCACCGTCACGAATGCCCGAATCGATTGAAGTTGGTCCATTTGTCCGGATTTCCCTGCGCGGTTGACTGCCTTGACGCGCCGCTTCGTGGCCGCGTCGCGACCGAAATGAAACGGCCCGACCAATGCGGCGGCACCGACGCCGGCTACGCGAGGTCGGTCGGCACGCTCGCGCCAGACGCGCGCCGGCATGCAACGGACGCAAGCCGGCCTCGGCTGGCCCGATGCATGAAGTTTCGAATAGCAGTCCTGAGTCTTTTCCAGTGGTTCGCCGCGACAACACCGGCAGCGTCCGCCGGCCATGCGACGGTCATGCCCGCATCGCCCGAGCGCACTGGATCACGTTTGTTTCAGCAGGTGCAATGGTATGAAAACGGCCGGAAAATGGCTTGCCCGATCCTGCGATTGTTTTGCCTTAATTTCCGAATTTGTGCGCTGCACACCGCGCAGCAACCAGCGATGTGGTCACCGGCCATGCAGATCCGGATGATCGGGCTAATTTCCCACAGGTTTAGGCAATCACGTGCACACGACTCGCCGTACGATGTGACCGCCGTGCCGGCGCCCCCTGCCGGGACATCAACAGGGAATCGCAGCCGCGCACCTTGCACTGACCACTCCGCCATTCGCTCACGCACTATGGAAATCGACGCCCGAACGCCGCCGCTACAGCGCATCACGCCCGATCACGCCCCTCGGTTGCCGGCCCCGTCGCCCACAGCCCGGCTCGCTGCGCTGATCGCCGCTTATGCACCGCACGACGGCACGTTCGAGCTCCCGGTGCGTGGCATGCGCATCGGCCGTGCGTCCGCGTCGCCGCCGCACTGGAACCACGGCGTGCACCACGCGTGCCTGAGCATCGTCGGGCAAGGTGCGAAATCGGCGCGGGTCGGCAACGACACCTACGTGACCGACGAATCGCGGATGATGGTCGCGACAGCGGACCTGCCCGTCACCGGCCGCGTGATACGCGCGAATCCGGCCGAGCCGTTCCTTTACGTGCAACTCGATCTCGCCCCGGACCGCATCGCGGCACTCACGCCGCGCGTGTTTCCGCACGGGCTGCCGAAGGCGGTCGACTACGGCGCGCTCGACACGCACGATACGCCGCCGGAAATCGTCGACGCCATCGCGCGCCTGATGCAGCTGATCGCGCAACCGGACGACATCGACCTGCTCGCGCCGCTGATCGTCGACGAGATCCTCATCCGGCTGCTGCGCGGCCCGTCGGGCGCGCGCGTCGCGCAGGTCGGCGTGACCGATTCGACGACGCAGCGCATCTCGCGCGCCGTCGCCTGGATTCGCGACCACTACCTCGACCCGATGACGGTCGAATCGCTCGCGCGGCAGGTCGACATGAGCCCGTCGACTTTCCATCACCACTTCCGTGCGGTCACGTCGATGAGCCCGTTGCAATGCCAGAAGGTATTGCGGCTGCAGGAGGCGCGCCGCCTGATGTGCCTGTCGGCGATGGATGCGCGGCAGGCGTGCCGCAGTGTCGGCTATGTGAGTGCGTCGCAGTTCAGCCGCGAATACGCACGCCTGTTCGGCGACGCGCCGGGCCGCGACGTGCTGAAGCTGCGCGACGAAGCCGTGCCGCTATCCCGCGTCGCGCCGTAGGCCGGCTGGACCGTCAAGCGGATGCAGCTTTGCGCATGCGTGCGATGAAGCCGGTCGAACCGATTCCAGGGGGCGCCACGCACCGAACCACCGATGCTCGATATCGAAAGCAAGCGCTTTCATAAAGGCACACCGGTTGCCCAGGCGTCATTGCCGGGGTCGGTCGTGAGGATGTGGCCGATATTCGCGTCAAATACAGGACTGCGTATTATTGGCGCGATCGACACGCAACTTCGTACTCACATGCGGAAGGCTCGACTTCAGGACTTGCAGGAAGCATGCAGTGCGGCTTCGTCGGCGGTCAGCATTTCTGGCACGCACTCGCGCAGGAAATCGACGAACGTACGGATCTTCGCATCGAGATACTGGCGCGATGCGTACAGCGTGTAGACCGTCAGTTTCTGCAACCGGTAGTCGGGCAGCACGCGCACCAGCGAGCCGCTCGCCAGCGCGGGCAATGCCGACGACATCGGCAACGAACCGATGCCGAGGCCGGCGCGCAGCGCGGCGCCGAGCGCATCGGCGATGTTCACCTGGAAATCCGGCAATGGCAGGTCGAACGTCTCGGGGCCGTCGGGACCGTCGAGATGCCAGCGGTCGCGTGGAAACACGGGCGTGACGATCTGCAGGCACGCATGGCCATCGAGATCGCGCACCGTGCGCGGCGTACCGCGCTCCTTCAGATACGCGGGCGACGCACACAGCACGCTGTGCACCTCGCCGAGCCGCTGCGACACGAGCCCCGAATCGGGCAACTCCGTCGCGCTCAACTGCAGCGACACGTCGTAGCCTTCGTCGATGATGTCGGGCACGTGCTGCGACAACGTCAGCTCGACCGCGACCGATGGATAGCGCTGCCGGTAGCGCACGACCGCGGGCACCACGTAGGCCTGGCCGAAGCTCGTCGTCGCATGGACATGCAGCCGCCCGGACGGCTTTGCCTGTGCGTCGGCCGCCTCGGATTCCGCTTCTTCGATATAACCGAGGATGCGCTGGCAGCGGTCGAGATAGCGCTGCCCGGCGTCGGTCAGCGCGATGCGGCGCGTGCTGCGGTTGAGCAGACGCGTGCGCAAGTGCGTTTCGAGCTGCGAGACCGACCGCGATGCGTAAGCCGTCGTGATGTCCAGGCGCTGGGCTGCGCTCGTGAAGCTGCCCTCTTCCGCCACCCGGACGAAAATGCGCATCATCTGTAACGTGTCCATCGACCTGTCCCCGGGATTGAGATCACGTCGCGCCACCGCGCGGCCATGGTGTCGGCAGCGCCGGCGCAGGCCGGTCTGGCGCGAATTGTGCGGAACAGTACAGCAGCAGTGCAGACGTGTCCAGTTCGCCGTATGCGGCGTGATCCGGATGCCGAATCGTCTCGCGAGTCGCCGTGCGCATGGTGTACGGACCGGGCGCACACGCGCCTTGTCGAACCGGCACACGACCGGCATCGGATCGGCAATAACTACCCGGCAACCACGATGCCGCCACGCGATTCACGGCATGTACGACGTATCAGGCCCCGGCGGCCGCATCGAACGGATTACGCAACACGATCGTGTCGTCGCGCTCCGCGCCGGTCGTGATCATCGATACCGGTGCGCCGGCGACCGCTTCGACGCGTGCAATGAAATCCTGCGCGGCGCGCGGCAGCGCAGCACGTTCACGTACTCCCTTCACGGTGCCGCACCAGCCGTCGAACCGCTCGTACACCGGCTTGGCGCGCGACTGCGCATCGAGGCTCGCCGGCAGATGATCCACCCGCGCGCCATCGAGTTCGTATCCGACGCACAGCGCGATCGACTCGACACCGTCGAGCACGTCCAGCTTGGTAAGCGCCAGCGAATCGATGCCGGAGATCCTGACGGCCTGACGCAATTGCGCGGCATCGAGCCATCCGCAGCGGCGCGGTCGGCCGGTATTCACGCCGAACTCCTGCCCGCGCGCACGCAGCGTTTCGCCGGTCGCGTCGGACAGCTCGGTGAGGAACGGGCCGCCGCCGACCCGCGTCGCATACGCCTTCGTGACGCCCAGCACGTGGCCGAGCTTCGACGCACCGAGCCCTGTACCGGCCGCCGCCGCCGAGGCAACGGTGCCGGACGACGTCACGAACGGGTACGTGCCCCAGTCGATGTCCAGCATCACGGCTTGAGACCCCTCGAACAGGATGCGCTCGCCGCGGTCGGTCGCGTCGTTCAGATCGGCCCAGACGGGACGCACGAACGGCAGGATCCGCGGCGCAAGGTCGATCAGCTTCGCCAGCATCGCGTCGCGGGAATACTCGTCGAGCCCCAGGCCACGGAACCACGCGTTGTGATGGTCGACGAGCACATCCAGTTTAGCCGCGAGCTGGCCGGGTTCCGCAAGATCGCCGACGCGCAGCCCGCGACGCCCGACCTTGTCCTCGTAGGCCGGCCCGATCCCGCGCAGCGTGGTGCCGATCGGCTCGCGGCGCAGACGCTCCTGAGCCTGGTCGATCGCGCGGTGGATCGGCAGCACCAGCGTTGCGCTCTCGGCAATCGACAGGTTATCCGGTGTCACCGACAGCCCGAGTTCGGCCATCCGCCCGATTTCCGCGAGCAGCGCTTCCGGATCGAGCGCCACGCCGTTGCCGATCACGCCGCGCTTGCCGCGCACGACACCGCTCGGCAGCAACGCGAGCTTGTACGTCTTGCCGCCCACGACCAGCGTATGACCCGCGTTGTGGCCGCCGTTGTAGCGTGCGACGAGATCGGCCTGTGCCGCCAGCCAGTCCACGACGCGCCCCTTCCCTTCGTCGCCCCATTGGGCGCCCACGACCACCACGTTCGGCATGCTCCGCACTCCATGTGAGAAATTCAGACAGTCATTCGGCCGAGCCGGCCGATTGTGTGCCATATTGGCGGAGCTTGAGCACCCGATCAAACGATTAAACCTGAACTGTCGTGTGAATAAATATCACACGAAAGATGCAATGGCCCGACGACTCCCTCCGCTGAATTCGCTGCGTGCGTTCGAAGCCGCAGCGCGCCTCGGCAGTTTCACGCTGGCCGCGGACGAACTTTGTGTGACCCACGGCGCGATCAGCCGGCACGTGCAACAGCTGGAAGCCTGGCTCGGGCGGCCGCTGTTCGAACGCCATAACCGGCGGGTCGAGCTGACCGACCCGGGCCGCGCGTATCTCGCCGAGGTCGGCGCGTCGTTCGACCGGATCGCGCTCGCCACCGCGCAGCATTTCGGCCACGCGCAGCAGCGCGTGTTGCGCGTCAGCGCGCCCGCGACGTTTTCGTTGCGCTGGCTGGTGCCGAAGCTGTCGTCGTTCCAGGTCGCCCATCCGGCCATCGAGGTGCGGCTGTCGACGTCGAACGAGCCGATCGACAAGCTGCGCGACAAGGTCGACCTGATCGTTCGCGGCGGCCCGCAGGCCATCGACGGTTACGTTGCCGAGGAATTCCTGTCCGAGGTCCGGCTGCCGGTGTGTGCGCCGAAGCTGCTGGAGGGCCGGCCATTGCGTACGCCTGCCGATCTGGCCGGCTTCACGTTACTGCACGCTGCCACCTATCCCGGCATGTGGCCTGAATGGCTCGCGGCGGCCGGACAGCCGAATCTCGTGCCGCGCCACTCGCTCACGCTCGAGCACTTCTATCTGACGCTGCAAGGCGCACTCGACGGGCTCGGCGTCGCGATGGGGCCGATCGCGCTCGTCGCGGACGACATCGCGGAAGGTCGGCTGGTGCAGCCGTTCAGCGAACCGGCACTGCCGCCGTGGCGCTACTTTACGTACGTGGCCTCGGCACGCGCGAACGACGAAGCTGTGCGGGCGTTCAAGGATTGGTTGAAGGTGGCGGGAAATACGGCCGCGCCGCGAGTGCGGAACTGACTGCGCCGGTGTGCCGAGAGCGTGCCGAGACATACAGGAATGCGAATCAAATAACGCAAGCGCCTGGATAGCGTATTGCCTTCGTCGATACCGGAAATGCTGGTTTCGATGTGCGCCGCGCAGACGCGACGCACGCGGCAAGCCGCGGATCGAACCGTGGCTTGCCGCCGGCCGGCGCTTACTGACTAGCGCCGGCGGCTTTCTTCTCCGCGTTCTGCAGGTTTTGCGGATAGTTCGGATCATTGGCCGCGGGCTTGTAACCAGCGTCTTCGAGTTTCTTCAGCTCGGCGTTGTTCTTCGCACGCGCTGCCTTGTGCTCTGCCTTGCGTTGGGCCCGGGCCGCCTTGCGTGCCTGGCTCTTCGCTGCCTTCGCGTCCTGTGCCGCGGGTGCGCTGGCGTCTGTCTGCGCAAACGCAGGAACTGCCGAGCCGAACAGGAACGCGGCTGCGGTAGCAGCCAGCGTGAGTTTTCTGATCTGGATTTGCATCGCTGAACTCTCTTTTCTGGTTTATCACGGATTGAAAGACCATCGAGATACCGCCCCTGCCCCGATCGGTGTCATGCAGAGCTCGGGACCTGTGCATCATAACCGCGCCGAGAAAAATGTGGCGCCAACGTGGGAACGGAATTGGGGATACACGTATGGGAGAACACGTGGATGCCGGTCGACTGTCACAGGCAGGACGAACTGTGTGGCGCGCGTCGATACATGGCCGATCGTGCTGCGACGGAGACTGGAACGATCGGTGTACCCGCGATTCAGCGCCGAGGATCGACCATCTACGCGCGGTGCAGTGCGATGTGAGTTATCCAGGACTGTTTCATAGGCGGTGTTGCGCGCACGCTCACGCCCGACGTGACTGTTACCAGACCAGTCATGATCACAGCATCAGCAGTCGAACTGTGTGCCGGGTTGCCAGTCGACGCGGTTCAAGCGACGGTTCCTCCCATAAACGACCACGATTCGGTTTTACGACGATCAAGGCATGCACGTTTGCATCGCCGCGGCGTTCGGCATTCGATCCGGCAACCAATCGCCGCACTGTGATGCCGAGCGTTATCTGAGCCGGTACGACGCGTCACCGCGTGGCCCTGTGGTCCGTATGACGAATGGCGTGAACACATTGCGCGCGGTGAAGACATCGGCGGGATTCACTTCACGGCTGCACCGACGATGCCGCACCGATGTCGCTGTGCTCGTCCGGTGACCGTGGCACGCCGGGTTGCGATGTCGCGGCTACGCTTGTGATCCGCCCGATTCTGCTCAGGAACGCATCGCGCTGCGCCCGCGAACCACAGGTTTTTCATTCCGCAGCTTGGGTCGCCCGGCATCCAGGCGCGCGTCGCTGCCTGCACAGCAGGTCGAGTCGTACGGCTTCGCCTGGTTGGTGAGCTTTTACAGGATTCGGAACTGCCGGAAGGTGAGCATGTTCGGGATCATCGTTCGAATTCGATTGCGGTGAGCGTCCAGGTTGCCGACATCTTCACGTTGGTTCGCAACGTGCCCTGGATCGCTCCAGAAGCCAGCGACGGGTAGATAGCGCGCCCACACCCATTTCATCTGCCGGCAGCCGTTCCCGGGCCTCTCCTTGTGACCCTGGCGCACAGCATTGCACTTCGGTTGGTCGCTCCAAAGGTAGAAAGTTGGAAGACCACAGAGGCAGCAAAGCGAACGGCGTCGATTTCCTCTGTTCACAGCCCACAGGCTAAATTTGACGAGAGACGCGCGTGAGCAAACGGAAGAACTTGTCCACGGCCAGGGATGCGTGAGTGCAAAAAACCATGCGGCTGCCGTCCCGGATGATTTCAAACTGCTGTGAACGAAACCAAAGAGATTCGTGTTTCCGGATCGTTGATCGGCTTTGCGGGTCGTCAACGTGCGCTACCGAGGTCACGGAGCGGGTTTTTTGATCCCATAGATGGGAACCTGTGCCTGAAAACGGGGCTTTCTTCCCGTTTTTCTCCCATAGGTTTCTACGTTTCAGGCCTATGTGAGTGTGCACTCACCTCTTTCGAGAGCCTTGTCAGGCCTGGAGCCTGTGCAGAACAGGTAGCCAAGCGACTGATTCCAGGCTCAAATCGATCGTTCGAGGTGCGAGCAACCCCATAGACGGCTCCCATTGGTAGCGGTTTATGGGGTTGGTCTTTCTGCGGAAGCACACGTGTGTTTACATCTTTTGTAAACCACGTTTACATCTTTAACTACCTTTAGACGGCTCACAGCCTTATCTGACAAGGCTTTGATGGGTGTTCGGTACCCATTTATGGGAGCAAAGGTGGAAGGGCTTGGGAGTTTAGGTCTGTGGATTTGGGGATTGGGGTACCGGGTTGTGGGGAATCGGGGTTGTGGATATGGGGCACGCGTACCCGGTTATGGGAAATCGGCCGGGAAACGCGTTAGGTAGCCGTCTATGGGAACACCTGTGGGTAGCCGTTTATGGGGCGCATTTTTTTGATCCGTGAACGCTGGGTCGCACAGTGATTTTTCTCGGTAGCCGCTTATGGGGCGCGCCAAAGGTAGCCACTTATGGGTCCCATTTGAGGCGGCTCGATTGCCTTTCTCCATGATTTACTGTGGTGGATTCCCACGGACAGGATCGATGGCATCGACAGGTAACCTTTTATGGGGAAACCAATAGGTTGCCGTTTATGGGAGCGATGTTTGCCTTCAGGGCTGAAATCGATGCTGCCGGCACAGCTAGAGCTGATCGAAAGGTACCCTCCTGTGGGAATCCGCAAAGGTAGTGAGTTATGGGAAAAAAGGCGGTCTGTGTTGCAGAGCACCACGAATTCGCCCAACGATCTCGATTCTCCGCGTTTGCTTCCCATGGATGGTTACCTTGCCGCGGGCAAGTCTCATGCCGGGTTTCTGCGTCCGGGCATGAAAGGTAGCGGCTTGTGGGAAGCATTTTTGTCGAAAGGTAGCTGGATATGGGGTTCCGTAAATATCACGCGAATGTAAATTTTCCTTTTATATCTGTAGGTTAGAAGAGGGAGTGCAAGTAAAGCTGGAGCAAGGACGTTGCTCGTCGACGCGAAAAGGTATAAAGTCCGCTTTCAACAAGGTCACCTTATCCGGACATTACGATGCCGCGCAAGCCCGCAAGCAAAGGCTCAGACAAACAGGTTTCGCTGTTTCAGACACCAGAGCCTCCCGACTTGCTGCGCAAGGCGGTCCAGGCGATTCATATCGCGCCCAAGTCCGGAAAGATCGGTCTGCAGCAGCGCAAGATGTTCAGCTCCCTGATCAAGAACGCGCTTCGACAGGAGGCGTTCGAGCCAGGCCGGACGAGTTTCTCGATCTCGCTTGCGTCGCTTTCGCATGAGAGCGGGTTGAACAGCAACAATACGAAGTATGTGAAGGACACGGTCAACTCACTGATCAGTACCGTCGTCAACTGGGACTATCTGGCCGCGGATCGGTCGACGGTCTGGAAAGCGTCGGGCCTGCTCGCCGGCGCGGAGCTCGAGCAATCGGTGCTGAAGTACAGCTTCTCCGACCAGATTCGCAGCGAGTTGCTCAACCCCGAGATCTACGCACTGATCGATATGCGGATCGCCCGCGAGTTCCGGCGGTCGCACTCGCTCGCGTTGTGGGAAAACACGGTGCGCTACGAGGGGATCGGCATCACCGCGAAGATCCCGTTGCCGAAATTTCGTGACCTCATTCTCGGTCAGGACAAGGCGTCGCAGTCGTACAAGGAATACAAGCTGTTCAAGAGCAAGGTCCTGGTGCCGTGCATTCAGGAGGTGAACGAAGTTTCGGATCACACGCTCGAGTTGATCGAACACAAGTCCGGCCGGAGCGTGGAGGCGGTTCAGTTCAAGGTGACACGCAAGCAGAGCACCGATACGGTGGAGGACGGCGACGTCAAGAACGAAGCGCTGGTCGAGGAGGTCGCCAAGTTCGGCATCCCGCGCTCGGAAGCGCGCCGGCTGATCACGCAATATGGCGTGCAACGCATCAAGGCGGCGATTGCCTATACGCTCAATCGGACTACGAAGAAGAATGCGGCCCCGGTCGACAACGTGGCAGCCTATTTCCGCAAGGCGCTGACGCACGGCTACACGCTGTCCGACGGGCAGGGAACGGAAGCGGCGGCCCCGGCGAAGGAATCCGCGCAGAGCAAGCAGGAACAGATTCGCGACAAATATCTGGCTGCGAAGGTCGAGGAAGCCGGCGCGTATTTCCGCGAGCTGGAGATCGACGACCAGACCAAGCTGATCGAGCGCTACAACGAGACGGTGGCAGGCTCGAAGGACTTGACGCTGTCGCCGAAGAAGAAGGCGAGCAAGCTCGCGCAGACCAGCTTCTTCCGATGGCTCGCGCTGGATACGTGGGGCGAACCGACCTCGGACGACTTGCTGGAATTCCTGCTGAAAAGCAGTCTCGCCGGCAACTGAACGAAGGCCTCGCAGCCGGAGGTGCGTCGCGCGCCGGACATCGTCGTCCGGCTTCGCGGCGCAACGCGGATGCGAGGCCTTCTGCTTTTCGCGCGTTACTGTTGCGTGGCCGTTGCCAGTTCGGCAACGTACGCGTCGATGACGGTCTTGAGCTTGTCGGCAAGCGCTTCCTGGTGCGATGCGTCGACGCCCTTGAGCTGCAGATCCAGACGTCCGTCCGGATAGGTTTTCAACTGGCCGATCGCTCGCGATTCGAGCGCGAAGTCATGTCGAACGCTGTAACGCGTACGTCCCGCTTTCTTGCTGCCGTCGCTTTGTGCGCGCAGGAAATTCTCCAGATCACGAACCGACTTTTTCCGATCGATCACGGCCGTTAACAGCCGGTCGGCAGTCGGCTCGCCCAGGCGTTCGAAGATCAGCTTCAGGAAGTACGCCGCCTGCAGGCCGACCACGTCGTTCGCGCTCGCCATCCGCTCCAGGAGTGTGTTCGGGAGCGCGTTGAGCGACAGCGTCTTGCTGATCGATGCCTTGTCCTTGCCGATCTTTTCCGCCAGCGTGTTCTGGTCGGAAAAGACCTTCTCGTCGAGGAGACGCTTCCACGCGACTGCATCGTCGAAGATCGTCTGGCGTTCGTGATCGTGGTTCGCGCGATACGCGATCGTGTAGAGCTGCTCAGGCGTGTGATCCGTGCGGAACGTGGCGTTGATGGTTTCATCGCCGTTGATGCTCGTTGCGCGGAGCCGGCGTTGCCCGTCGATCACCACGAGCTTGCCGGGAAACTCCGGGAGCCGCGTAACCTTGATCGGCTCGATCTGCCCTTCCCGTTTCAGTGTCAGAGCGAGCTCGTGCAGACTCGACTCCGAGTAGAACACGCGCGGATTGAACGGGTTCGGAATGCAATCCTTGACGAACACCTTCTGAGGCGCGCCAAGATCCGGCGTGCCGGCCGGCGAGGCCGCGGCCGGAGCGCTGGCGGGTGCCGTTTCGCCGACGACATTCGGTGCAGCCGCCGGTTCGGGCAGCCGCGTTTCGAGTGCCGCATTCTCCTGCGCGAGTCCGCGCAGCAGGCCGGCTGCGAGATGCAGGTTGCCGGTCGGCTTCTTGTCTTTCGATGTGTCCTTAGCCATGGGCGGCTCCGGTAGCGCGCGTCGACGCGATGTATTGGGCCATTTCCGTGACCAGCTTTTCGATTTCCGCGCGGGCTTCTTTCAGGCCCTTCAGATATCGATTGTGGTGATGGATCGTGGTGCCGAGCGCAAACGTCTGACGGTAGACCTCGCGCTGCGCGATCTGGCTGTCGAGCAGATGCTCCCCTATTTCTTCAGCTCTTAGAATTTTTAAAATTTCTTCACGCATTTTAGTTTTTCCATTAACACTATTCAGCATTAATGCGGAAGAAAGATTCGGGTTACGGACGGACCGCATCGACTCGATCATGCGGATCATCGCAACCGTGCTGTAGAGATCGGCTGGCGATGGTGAGAGCGGCACGAGGCAGAAGTCGGCGACCTCGAGTACGGAGGCGATTCGCGGGTCTTCGAGGTTGCCAGGACAGTCGACAACGATCACGTCGAAGTTCGCGTCCTGTTTCTTGATCTCGGCGCCGATGCCGCGACCGGCAGGGGCCAGAGAAAGCACCGTCATCGGCAGCGTGTTCTCGCCGCTCGTCACCCAACGGACGGACGTGCCTTGAGGGTCGGCATCGATCAGGGCGACCTTGTTGCCGCCGGCTTCGAAAGCAGCAGCGATATTGACGGAGATGGTTGTCTTTCCAGTTCCACCTTTTTGATTACTGACGGCGATCTTGAAAGCCATTAAATTCCTCCACGGAGTTTTGCGTAATATATGCAGTTATTATCAAAATGTCCAGAAAAGCCTTCGACGCGATGTAGGCCTTACGCATCGGCGAGGTTGTCACGTGACAAGTGGGCCGAATGGCTAACGAGTCAGCCGCGATTGGCGGTCGAGTAAAAATAAAATTAACTATCTCGATTGAAAAGAGCGTCCAAAGAGCGAGAGAAAATGCGAAAAATTTCAATGTCGATGGCGGCGCTAGCGAATGAAGATGAACCGCTCGCGGTCGCAGTGTTCTCACAGAGCTCGCTACAGTCTTCGAGAGTCAATTCATGGCCATCACCGGAAAACTTGTTGTCACGTGACAAATGACGGGGATTTGCCCCACCTCAATGCAATCCGGTGCCGAGAAATCTTTGAATTGATCGCTCTCATAGCCATGGGCGAGTCATTCGACGCTCGAAATCGGATCTGAGGTTTGGCATGACGCGTCTCGCTCGACGAGTTGTCACGTGACAATCGATTCGGAGTGGAAGGTAACGTCAGTGCCGAATCGTCCGTCAAAAGGCGTTGTGATGGGACTCCATAGGGCATGAGCACGTGGATCGCTAAGGAGAAGATTCGCCTCGCTGTCTCGTCGCGACAGGCAGTTTCCTGGGCAAATTGGCTGGGGCGTTGTCACGTGACAACTGGAGTGCTGTATCGGGGGCTTGCTTTGCGAGGCGTTGGATTGCGCCGCTTGTAGGACGGAGGCGCCTATGTCGGCGAGCCTTGGTCATCAATAGGCCTGCAGACACGGGGACTACGGCGCAGGCTATTCGCAACGACGTGCCAGAAGAACGATGCCGTTCAGCTTGCAGGGCCGTGCTCACAAACGGGTGTCATGAGTGTCTTTGATATGACCCCATTTAATTTGAGGCGTTCAGATCAACATTGCGCCCGGGTTGTGCGGAAGGGGAGGGTACGGGCTTCGCCGCGTGTGCCCTGGAGCTACGACCAGTGCACTCGCGAGCTTCTGCACACCAGGCAGGCGTTCGAGGCTCCGATTTGAGACGAACTTGGGTGTTGAAGGCCCGATAACAACTCAAACGGGCCGGATCGTGAAACAATTCCCAGAAATTCGGTGTTCGGGGAAATCCTTGTCTGGCAATGGGTTGCGCTATATTCTTCATGTTGTTTCACGCAAAATCGCCGGGATCGATCATGTAAATAGGGGCGTATGGCTATTTTGCGTTCCTCGAGCCAAAGGCGGTGGAAACATGCCGAGTATTGTATTAATTTATACGTGATTTGTTGTATTTGAAACGATTCTGGCCGGTCTGACGCAGAGATACATCGAATTGAGGCTAAATCAGACACATCTCGACACGGCGCCGAGACCCTTCCTGATGCCTGCGCCGATCTATTTGCGAGAGTTGTCACGTGACAACGCACACTACCACCGCGTAAATCGGTAGTTCTCAGCGTGGTGCGAGACTCACGGCACTGCAGAGTTTGTGGCCGAGTGTTCGGAGGGTACTGAGACGACTTAGTTGCGGAGACGGCAAAATCCTCATCAGTTCATGAGGTCGGTATGAGACGTCTTGCCTCTGGCCGATGAATGCTTGCGAGTTCGGATACAGGTTCGACGCTGCGAGGTGCCCACGCCCCGCTCGATACATAATTTGAATTCGCGGTGGGCTGCCGAGCCATCAATCCGGAGTTAGCAACAAGCGCGCATCTTGCTGCACTCGTCTGGCTCAAGCGGGTCGGCCCTTCACACGTGAAGGGCCGACCCAAGCATTTTGCGGGTACCACCAAACAAGGTATCTCACATCTCCAGTACGGTCCCGGTGATCAATACGTCGCCGCTGCCGAAAGAACGACATCGGTTCCGCTTCGCAGGCTATCGATATCTCGCCGCGGAGAATTTCCGAACAACCGGCTGTATTCGCGATTGAACTGAGTCGGACTCGCATATCCGACCCTGAACGAGGCCGACGTGGCGTCGAGCCGCTCGGACAGCATCAGTCGACGCGCCTCATTGAGACGTATCCATTTCTGGTACTGCAGTGGGCTCATGCCGGTGAGTTGGCGGAAGTGGTGGTGGAAGGTCGAACTGCTCATTTGTACCTGCGCCGCCAGATCGTCGACTCGAAGCGACTCGTCGTAATGGGTCCGCAACCACTGGATCGCCCGCGATACGCGATTGCCCTGACTGCCGGCGGACGCAATCTGACGCAGACGGGCACCCTGGTCGCTCGTCAGCAGCCGGTAATAGATTTCCCGCTCGACGTACGGTGCAAGAACTGCAATCGCATTCGGATCATCCAGCAACGCCAGCAACCGGTTCACTGCGTCGTACAGCGGTTCGTTCATCTCGCCGACGACGAGGCCCCGGCCTGCCGGGGCTTCCTCGTGATCCGCTGCGACCTGCGCCATCAGTTCGGCCATGACGCGAAAATCAAGCTTGAGCCCGATTCCGAGAAACGGCCTTTCGCGGCTGGCCTCGATGACCTGCGTCGAACCGGGCAGGTCGAGGGACGTGATCAGAAAGCGGTTGGCGTCGCAGAGATATACATCGCCGCTCTGAATGAGCCGCTTCGTGCCCTGGACGACGAGACCGAAGCTCGGCTCGACCATGCAGTCCATCGGCTGCGTTGTCGCCTCCCTTCGATGGAAGCTCAGGTTCGGAATGGCCGTGGTGAGGTGATCGACGCCTTCCGTCCATCTCGCGACACGCTCCGCGAGCGTCTGCCGCAAGTCGTTCTCTCGGCTATAGCGCGTCGATCGGGAAATTGCCGGGTTGAATGCGGCGATGGTGGCGTCTTCGACGGGTTGGCCTGGTGCCGGATGCATGACTTCTCTACTCAGGAATCGGGTCTACAGACAGCCCGTCGACGTGCGGGTACGCCGGCAATGCGCCTGCCGGAGTCGCGGCATTGCCGCGCTCCGGGGAAAATGCACAACGGTCGGTGGGTTTTACTTCGCGGCCTGCGACGCGCAAAGCGTCCAGCGGCGCGATTTCGCGGCAACGGACGTCACGCGCTCGTCGACCGTGCGCCACCACCGCTCGCCGCGATGCGGTTCGTCGAGTGCGAGGCGCTCGCCCATCCTGGGCGTCGACAGATCGACGCCTCGCACGATTGCCAGTGCCGTGACGCGCTCGAATGGTTCCAGCCAGCGATGCATCGCGAGATCGAACGTGCCGTTGTGAATCGGGACCAGCCAGCGTCCGCGCAAATCGATGTGCGCCTGCACGGTCTCTTCCGGCTGCATGTGTACGTACGGCCATTGCGCGTCGTATGCGCCTGTTTCGATCAGCGTGACATCGAACGGCCCGAGGCGCTCGCCGATCGTCCGGAAGCCGTCGAAGTAGCCGGTGTCGCCGCTGAAGAACACGCGCAAGTCGTCATCGACGATGACCCAGGACGCCCACAGCGTGCTGTTGCCGTCGAACAAGCTGCGTCCGGAAAAGTGCTGGGCAGGTGTCGCGGTCAGCGTCAGGCCGGTCACGTCGACGCTTTGCCACCAGTCGAGCTGGCGGACTTTCTTCGCGTCGATGCCCCATTCGATGAGGCGGTCGCCGACCCCCAGCGTTGTCACGAACACGCCGGTGGTTGCCGCGAGCGCGAGCACCGTGTCGCGGTCGAGATGATCGTAGTGATCGTGCGACAGGATCACGCCGCGCAGCGGCGGAAGATCTTCAAGCGTGATCGGCGGCGCATGGAAGCGCTTCGGGCCGACGCGCCGAAACGGCGATGCGCGTTCGGCAAACACGGGATCGGTCAGCCAGAATTCGCCGCGCAGCTTGAGCAGCAGCGTCGAGTGACCAAGCCGGTACAGGCTGCGATCAGGGGCCGCGTCGAGTTCCGCGCGCGTCAGCGAATCGACGGGCAGTGCCCCTGCCGGCACGGTATTGCGCGGCTTGTTGAACAGCATGTTCCAGGCGATCCCGAGCGTCTTGCCCAACCCCTCGACGGGACGAGGCGCGACATTGCTGAAGCGCTCGCCATTGTGCTGCGGCGAGCCGCCAGATAGCGTGCGGCCGCGCCGGGCGGCCGCAAAACCCAATATGCGATGAATCAAAACGAGAGGCGATGCCATGTCGGTTCGTCCGGAAAATAAAGTACACTAAACAGTGTAGTTTATTTTTGGAATAAGTAAACTGCCCGGTGTAAAATTTCTGAATGGATACCAGTACCCCCCCTCAGCGCCTGACCGATCGAAAGCGCGCGGCCATCGTCGATGCGGCCATCGAGGAATTTCTCGCGTCGGGTTACGACGCGACCAGCATGGACCGCATCGCGGCGCGTGCGGACGTGTCGAAGCGCACGGTCTATAACCACTTCCCGGGCAAGGAGGCGTTGTTCGCCGCAATCCTGCAAAAATTGTGGGATGCGACCCGGACAGTCAGTTCGCCAACCTATCGTGCCGATGTGCCGCTGCGCGAGCAATTGCTCACATTGCTGGATCGCAAAATGCGCCTGCTTGGCGACGAGGCATTCCTGTCGCTCGCACGCGTCGCGATCGGTGCGGCCATCCATTCGCCGGAACGTGCGCGTGACATGGTCGAACGTCTCGGCGAGCGCGAGGAAGACATGACGGTCTGGGTGCGGACGGCCGCGGCGGCTGGACGCCTGTCCGTCACCGATCCGGTGTTTGCCGCGAATCAGTTGCACGGTGTCGTGAAGGCATTCGCGTTCTGGCCGCAGATAACGATGGGCCAGCCGCCGCTCGCGGAGCCGGCGCAACAAAAAGTCGCTGAATCCGCTGCCGACATGTTTCTCGCGTACTACGCGCAACCGGAACACACCGACGCATCGCGCGACGTAACGGACTGATCGTGTATCCGGTCGAACTTGCATGAGTCGAGCCTGGCGCAACGTGCACGATCGGTACGTGCCTCGCAACGTCGAGCCGGCAAACCGGTAAACCGGCAGATCCGATGGAGCGAATGCGGATTGCCTCATCGGATCTCCGGCCATTCAGCGGAAATCGGCGATGCCGTCTGCGCACCTGAAACCGAACGTGAGTAACGACGAATGAAGACGCTGTTGATCGTCTATCACACGATGACCGGAGGCACGCAACAGATGGCCGAAGCGGCCGCCGGCGCTGCGCGCGAGCAAACCGGCGTCGACGTGAGGCTGCAGCGCGCCGATGCGACGAGCGCGGCCGACGTGCTGGCCGCCGACGCCTATCTGTTCGCAACGCCGGAGAATCTCGCGGCAATGTCCGGGCTGATGAAGGATTTCTTCGACCGCTGCTACTACGCGGCGCTCGATCGCGTGAACGGCCGCCCGTATGCGGTGATGATCTGCGCGGGAAGCGATGGGCAGAACGCGCTGCGCCAGATCGACCGGATCGCGACCGGATGGCGGTTGAAGAACGTGGCGCCGGGCCTGATCGTCTGTACGCACGCGCAGACGCCGGAACGCATCCTCGCGGCGAAGACGATCGACGGAGACGATCTCGCGCGCTGCGCCGAATTGGGCGCCGGTCTTGCAGCGGGACTCTCACTGGGCGTTTTTTGATCGCCAGCGCTGCGACTGCGAGGACCGGTCGACGCACGTTTGTGCACGCGACGCGCGCTCTTGAGCAGCACCGATCGTGCGGTGTGCGGGGCCGGCCGAATGCTCGGCCGTCAGCCGCCCTTTGTCGTCTCGGAAGGCCGGTGATATTCGGGCCAAAGACGTTTCACGAGATCGCGCGATGCGCCATAGGCATGGCAGCTGTCGATCTTGAGCGGTTTCCCGTCGCTGTCGCGCGCCTCGAGCGACGACTTCCGCATGCCGACCATCGTTTGATAGGCCGTGGTGGCGATCGGGCCGAGCAACTCCTTCAGGTGCGTGCACGTATCGCAGGACGGCAGGCGCTTGCGAATCTCGCTGTTCCAGCCCGCGCCGATCCTCAGTCCGACGAGTGCCTGCAGCGAGTCGCCGCCGCCTGGGCACTGCGCATACGGATGCGACCGGAGGAACGTGGACACGGCGCGGACTACCATGTCAGCGTCGAAGACCAGCGTCACGCCGAGGTCGTGAATCGGCGATAGCGCAGCGACCGTCCGCGTGCCGCCCGGCGGCGTGAAATCAAAGGTTTTGCGGTCCGAGAGGCAGGCCGTTACTTCGAACCGGCCGTCGCTGCGCCGATAGCCGCGCATGTCGATCTGCCTATGGTGAATTTCCTCGCGCGTGACGCCGTCGTGCGGGATGTCGTGTGGGGGAACCATGTATCTGCTCCGTTTCGTGCAACCGGTTCGTTCTTCTGGCAGGCAAGCGGGATGTCGGCGGCTCGCCGGTCGGGCGCGGCGAAACGGGTGGAGGTACGCCACCGACGACATCGATCCGGCCATACTACGCACTTTTCTGCCTCTTCGTGCGCCACGGGATGGATGCGGACGCAACGAGTCGTGTGCGGGCACCGATGGTGTCGAATGGGTACGGCACTTGCGCCGATTCATCGCCGTGATCGTTGATTCGCACACAGCCGACGCCGCTGCCCCGGGATGCAGCGGGATGCAGAATCGCAGCCGGGGCCCGAGACGCACCGATGCGGCGGGATCGCGTCCGACACCCCGAGGCGGGATACCACGTGTCGGGCATCGGTCGATGCCGCCGAGGCAGTCGCAGTACGGAAGATGGCCCCGATTTCCGCCAACCAGAGTGAACGGCGTGACTTCCGGAAACGTATCCCTATAATGCGCAACACGACCGCATGGGCGCATTTCCGGTACCTCGAATCGGGCCAATGCAGACCAGTGAGTCAACCGGCCGCCGCGCGTACCGGTATACTTCCACTCCTGCCTTGTCCGGCATCGTGGCCGGGTGCCTGAAAACAGAGTGGCGTGCGCGATGCGGCCCCGTAGTATTCCGCATCGGCGGCAGACGGGTCGCACGCATGGCGGCGAAGCTTGTGCGCCGCGCGGCATGGCCGCACGAACCACACCTTATATTCCTGGTGGATTGAATTTATGGGTTTTGAACAACTTGCCGAATTGCGGGCGCAGCTCGCAGCGAAGGCCAAGCAGGAGCGCAACGCGAAGCGGCCGGCAGCGCCGGCGGACACCGGCGCGAAGCCGAAGTCCGGCGACCAGCCGCAGCGTGGCGCCAAGCCGGCTGCGGCCGGCGGCAAAGCAGCGCACCGCGCGAAGCCGGCTTCGGCGAAGCCGGCGGCGCCGGTCGATCCGGTCATCGTTGCGATCGGCAAACTGCAGCGTAAGTTTCCGCGTGCGTTCCCGAAGAATCCGGCCCCCAAAGTGCCGCTCAAGGTCGGTATCTGGGACGACCTCGCACGTGAAGCACAGGCCGTCGGGCTCAACGAAGCCGAACTGCGTGAAGCAATGTCGACGTGGTGCCGTGGCAACCGTTACTGGTCGTGCCTCGTCGAAGACGCCGTACGGGTCGATCTGCAGGGTAACGAAGCAGGGCGTGTCACGCATGACGACGCAGCGCGGGCACGCCGGCTGAAGGCGCGCCGCCCCGGCAAGGGCGCGGCACAAGCGGCCAAGGGCGCGCAGCAGCAGCCGAAGGCCGAACAGCCGGCCGAGGCCACCGAGCCGCAACCGGCAAACGTGGAAGCGCAAGCCGACGCCGCGCCGCAGGTCGAGCAGCAAACGGCCGGAAACGAGTAATCCGCACCGCGCCGCTGCATACCGCACGGCGCTGTCCCGCAGTCACAACGCCTGCGATGAATGCACGACAGACTGACCTGCCTCGACCGAGGCAGGTCACGACTGCTCCCACCGGTGCTCGCGCGCCGGGCGCTTACCTATCTCACCTCGAACAGACCACGCGACCGGACGAAGAAAGTTCGCCGATCGGTGCTGCACGCGCGTTGTTCCGACCTTGTCGTTTGCGCATGGACGGCACGCAATCCCCGAATACGGCAACGCCTCGTTCAGTTAATTCGTTTTCCTAAGATAGAGGCATACCGAAACCATCGACTGGCGCGTGGACGTGCGCGTCCTGTCATCGTGACATGATGACGCGCGATAATCTCGCTGAGGTCGTCAGGTCGCGCAGCAAGCTGGCCGGCTGCGATGCAGCTTGCATTGCGAAAGGTACGAAAAGCTCACCGCGACGCAACCCGCTGCGACGGCCAGCGCCTTTCAACGTCAATTCAAACCGGATCATGCACTCGAGACATTCCGCGATTCTCGTCGCGCTCACCGCTGCCGCGCTGTTCGGCGCCGCGACACCGCTCGCCAAGGGGCTGATCGGCGCGATGTCGCCGTTCATGGTCGCCGGCCTCTTCTATCTCGGCAGCGGCGTCGGGCTCGGTATCGGGATCCTCCTTCGCCGCCTGCACAACCGTCGTGCACCGACCGCAGATGCTGCGCCGCTGCAGCGTGCAGACCTGCCGTGGCTGGCCGGCGCGATTGCGGCAGGCGGGGTGGCCGGCCCGGCGCTGCTGATGCTCGGGCTGTCGAGCACGCCAGCAGCGACGAGCGCGTTGATGCTCAATCTCGAGGGCGTGCTGACGGCTGTCATCGCGTGGGTCGTGTTTCGTGAGAACGTGGATTCGCAGGTGTTCCTCGGGATGGTCGCGATCGTCGCCGGCGGTACGCTGCTGTCGTGGACGCCGGGCCACGCAGGCGTGCCGGTCGGCGCGTTGTTGATCGTCGGCGCATGCCTGTGCTGGGCGGTCGACAACAACCTGACCCGCAAGGTGGCCGCAAACGACGCGATGGTCATCGCGTGCGCGAAGGGGCTGATCGCCGGACCCGTGAACATCGGCATCGCGCTGGCGACCGGCGCGACGCTGCCGGCTGTCCCGGTCACGGCTGCCGCGATGCTGACGGGGCTCGGCGGCTACGGAATCAGCCTCGTGCTGTTCGTCGTCGCACTGCGCCATCTCGGCAGCGCGCGCACGGGCGCGTATTTCTCGATCGCGCCGCTGTTCGGCGTCGTGCTGTCGCTGCTGATCTGGCCGGCGCTGCCGCCCGCGACGTTCTGGATCGCTGCAGTGCTGATGGCGCTCGGCATCTGGCTGCACGTTCGTGAACGGCATGAACACACGCATACGCACGAGCCGCTCGAGCACACGCATCGTCATCGGCACGACGAACATCACCAGCATGCGCACGATTTCGCGTACGACGGCACCGAACCGCACTCGCATCCGCACGTGCATTTGCCGATCACGCACAGCCATGCACATTTTCCGGACATTCATCACCGGCACCGGCATTGACCGCGTCATGAACTGCAGGCGATGCGGTTCACAAGGTAACCGTTTATGGGGCGTGCGTCGCATCGTGCACGCATCTGTTTGCAGCGTCGCCCGAGCGCGACCGCAGCAGCGGGTGCGAGCCTGGTCTTCGGTCTGGATCAACCGGATCAGCGAGCCGTCCGGATCGATCAGTGCACCGACCGTGCCGTCCCAGGCTTCGCGATTCGAATGGGCAGCCCGGCCGCCGCGGTGGTTATCGCACGTGAGGAAAGCAGAAGCCGAAATCCTCGCAGTCCGGGCACCCGGGGGCGGGGCCTGGCGGCACGTCAAGCGAGGCGGCCACTTCCTGTGCGAGGAATTTCTTCCAGCGCAGATGAGCGACGTTGCGCGCGGCAAGCGCGGGGAAATAGCGATCGAGCATCGCGGATACCGCGTCGCGGCCGTCGAGCCCGAGATCGCGCCACAGATGATCGGGGCGCAAGCAGGCGTGCGCGATGATCGATGCGAGACAAGCGGTGTCGTCGCGGTCGGCGGCGGGATTCGCGTCGTCCATCAGCCGCGTATGCAGCGTTGTGACGAAGGCCGCGTGAGTGGATGGCAGCATTGCCATCACGGCCGTTGGCACGAGCGCTGGGACATCGGCGGCAGGCAGGTGCGGAAACTGCCGCGTCAGCAGGCCGGCCAGCTGCGGATGAGACAGGCCGAGCAGCCAGAGTTCATTGCGGCGCGCGCGTGCCGCAACGAGTGCGCAGAACAGGCGTGCGTCGGGTGTGTCGGCACTGGCCGCGGCGGACAGCAACGACTGCAGCGCCCGTTGCCGAGCGGGATCGGACACGGTTGTCATCGCACGCATCCGGCCGGCAGCCGCACGGCGCGATTCATGTGAATGCGCGGTGCCGAACGGATCGCCATCGCGATCGTCATGCGTTCACTCGACGCCGACGATCACGCTCGATGCCTTGAAGATCGCGGACGCAGCCGTGCCGCTCGCGAGGCCGAGGCGATCGACGCTGTCGTTGGTGACGATCGCGACGATCTCGGCGCCGCCCGCGGCCTTGATCACGACTTCCGAATTGACCGCGCCTTTCGCGACCGACGAAACGGTGCCTGCGACGCAGTTGCGGGCCGACACCTTGCTGCTGTCCACGTCGACCATCACGATCACCGACGAAGCCTTCACGAGCGCGAATGCCTTCGAGCCGGCCGCGAGGCCCAGCGAAGCCACGCTGCCGTGGGTGATCACGGCGACGATGTCGAGGCCGCCCTGTGTGCGGAGCGTGATTTCGTCGTTGACGGCACCGGCCTTGACGGCGCTGACCTGGCCGGGGAAATGGTTGCGGGCGCTGGTTCGCATGATGGATCTCCGGGTGGATGCCGCTGGGAGTTCGGCGGCGAGAGATGAATGGAAATGCATCGGCCAGTGTAACGTCAACGTGGGTGTTCGTCGTCCTTCCGGCGCTATGGCGCGAATCAGGAAAGCCTGCCGCCACCGAGCGTTTCGCCAGGTGCCCGTGGTGCACTGAAGATGACGGCGCTGCCGTGACTACTTGCTGGTCGCGGGTGTCGCGGCGGCGCGTGTGGCGTCGGGACGGGCTTCCGGTGCGGCCGTCGTACCGTCCGATTCCCACCCGCCGCCGAGCGAGAGGAAGAGTCGAACCTGGTCGGTCGCGACCTGGCCTTCGGCTGCCGCCACCTGCGCCTGCGCGCTCGTCAGCGTGCGCGTTGCATCGAGATCGGAGATGAACGACTCGCGGCCGGCCAGATAGAGGCGATGCGTTTCGTCGGCGGAATTGCGTGCCGATTCATACGCCGTGCGCAGCGCTTCCGTGCGCTGCACGTCGGCCGCATAGGTCGCGAGGCTCGACTGTGTTTCGCGCAGCGCGTTCAGCACGACGCCGTCGAAGTGCGCGAGCGCGCCACCGGTCGCGGCTTCGGCCTCGCGCACGCGTGCACGCTGGCCGTTGACCGGGAACGACCAGCTGATCAGCGGGCCGAACGACCAGCGATTCGTCGTGGACGAGAACAGATCCGCGGCGACACCGACCGAGCCGGCCGACGCGCCGATGCTGATCGACGGGTACAGCGCGGCGGTTGCCACACCGATCCGCGCGGTCGCGGCCGCGAGTTGCCGCTCGGCCGCGCGCACGTCGGGGCGGCGGCGCAGCAGCGCGGCACCGTCGCCGATCGGAATCGGCTGGCGCAGCTTCGGCAGGCGCTCGCATTCGGCGACGGCCTTCGGCAGGTCGGCGGGCGAGCGCGCGAGCAGCGCGGCGAGCTGGTATTGCGCGACCTTGCGGCGGCCTTCGAAGCGCGGGATATCGGCGGCGAGGGTGCGCACCTGCGTCACGCCGCGCGTCACGTCGGTCTGGTTGCCGCGCCCGGCATCGCGCAGCCGCTGCGACAGCGAGACGCGCTGCTTCTGCAGCGCGAGCGACTGCTTCGCGACAGCCAGCTCGTCGCCGGCCGAGCACGATTCGACGTACGCACGCACGACGTCGGCGACGACCGTGATGCGCGCCAGGTCGCCGGCCGCCTGGACGGCCTCGCTGTCCGCGCGCGCGGCTTCGACGCCGCGCCGCAGCTTGCCGAACAGGTCGATCTCGTACGACACGTTGATGCCGACCGCACCTTCGTTGACGACCGGCAGCTTGTTCTCGAGCAGATATTGCTCGGCCGATTCCTGGGCGCGCTGCACGCCGGCTTCCGCGCCGCCCGCGAAGCCGCCCTGCTGGCTCGCGACTTCGAGCGCCGCGCGCGAGCGCGCGAGGTTGGCCGCGGCGACGCGCAGGTCGGTGTTCGACTTCAGTGCGTCGCGCACGAGCGCGTCGAGCACGAGATCGTCGTAGAGCTGCCACCAGTTGCCGGGCACGGTGTCGCGCGACACGAGCGTGCCGTTCGCATCGTCGAGCGCATGGTTCGCGAGCGGCGCATTCACGTACGCCTGCTGCGGCAGCGTGTAATCGGGGCCGACGGACTTGCACGCGCCGAGTGCGAGCGCAAGCGGCGCGAGCGTCGCGGCGAGGCGCAGACCGTGGCGCTTCATTGCGATGCTCCTGCTGCGCCGGCGGCCGTGCCGGAAGCCGTCGATACCGGTGTGACGGCCGACGCGCCGGTCGCCGGTTTCGCGTTGTCTTTGCGGCGCGTATCGGCTTCGCGCATCGAGACGGTCGCGGTACGACCCGCGATCATCCGGAAATCGTCGGGCACTTCGTCGAGCACGACGCGCACCGGCACGCGCTGCGCGAGCCGCACCCAGCTGAATGCCGGGTTCACGTTCGGCAGCAGGTTCGCGCCCTGCGTGCGGTCGCGATCCTCGATCGCGGCGACGATGCTCTGCACGTGGCCGCGCAGCGCACGCGGCTCGCCCATCACGATGATGTCGACCGGCTGGCCGATGTGGATGCCGCGCAGCTTGGTTTCCTCGAAGTAGCCGTCGACGCGGAACGAATTGCGGTCGACGACCGACAGCACCGCGCGGCCGGCCGGCACGTATTCGCCGACGCGCGGCGCGCGGTCGTTCAGGTAGCCGTCTACGGGACTGACGATCGTCGTGCGCTGCAGGTTCAGCTTCGCGGTGTCGAGCGACACCTGCGCATCGGCGACGGCGGCTTCACCCTGTTCGACGCGCGTGCGGCTTTCCTCGACCTGTTCGCTCGCGACCAGGTTGCCGAGCTGCAGGTTGCGGGCGTACTCGCGCTTCGCCTGGGCGAGCGTCGCGCGGCGCTGCGCGAGCGTGGCTTCGGCGAGCCGTTCCGCGAGCGTGTAGCGGGCCTGGTCGATCACGAACAGCACCTGGCCGCGCTTGACCTCCTGGTTGTCGGCGACCTGCACGGACGTGATGAGGCCCGCCACGTCCGGCGCGACCTGGATCACGTCGGCGCGCACGTGACCGTCGCGGGTCCACGGCGAGAACATGTAGTAGTTGACGATGCGCCACAGCACGATGGCAGCCACGACGACGACGATCAGGGTGAGCAGGATCTGCCCTGCCGAGAGCCATTTTTTTTTCACGTTAGGTAGCCACGAGATGGTGGGAAACGATGACGACGGCGGCCAACACGAATACGTAGATGCCGAGGTCGAAGATCGAACGGTGCCAGACGAGGCGGTAGAAGCCGACGCGCTCGAGCACGGCGCGCACGACGATGTTGATCAGGTAGGCGATCAGCATCAGCACGAGCGGGGCCGGCACGAATACGCCGAAGATGTCGATTTCGCCGATCATGGTTGCGGTCGGAAGGACGGATGGGAAAGCGGGATCATGCGCGTGCTCCGTCCGGCGCCCGCGGCGGTTGCCCGGCCGCGGCCGGATACAGCGACAGGCGCAGGCCGACGAGCGCGTGCAGCGTGTCGCGCAACCGGCGATGCGTGGCGGGCGTGGCCGGTACGGCGGGCGCCGTGCCGTTTTCCGCCGGTGCGGCACCCGGCAGGTTGCGGCCCGCGACTCGGTGCAGCGCGTCGTCGATCGTCGCGAGCAGCGCGGGCGGCGCCGGCTGGCGCGCGTTCGCGGCGACGCAGCGTTCGTAGTGGTCGGTGACGCCGGCCAGCACGCGATCGATCGCATCGGGCACGTCGCCGGACAGCCGGCGGCGCGAGCGGCGCAGGTCGAGCGCATTGAGCGCGATGCGCAGGTCGCGGAAGCTTTCGATCGACGGGTGGCGATGATCGTCGGACGCGCCGAGGCGCGGCAGCAGATGCGTGACGCGGTCGAGCATCCGCGATGCGTGGTTGCGCTGGTCGTCGAGCGGTTGCGTCGACGCGGAGCGGGCGACATCTTCCCAGCCCGAGCGCAGCAGGCGCCGCACCGCGAGTTCCGCGCCGAACGGCCGTGTCGCACGCGTCCATACATACGCGAACAACAACCCGGCGACGCCCGCGAGGTTGCTGTTCAGGAACACGAAGAAGTCGGCGTCGTACGCACCCTGGATGCTGATGAAGGTGGCCGTGTTCACGGCGACGAGCATCGTCACCATGTTGAACTGCGGGCGCGGCAGCAGCGTGCCGATCAGGATGAACGGGCCCGCGAACATCACGACGAGCATCGCGAAATCGTGCACGTGCGGCAGCACGACGAACAGGTACAGGCCCGCGAACACGACGCTCGCGGTCGTCGCGAGGAAGAACTTGAACACCAGCGGCGCCGGCTCGTCGAGCGCGGCGAAGAAGCTGCACGACACGGCCACGAGCGTGACGGCCGCGGCGCCGTCGTGCCAGCCGGACGCGATCCACAGCCAGCTCGCGAACACGATCGCGGCGGCGACGGTCAGCGTCGAGAACAGCATCATCCCGCGATCGAAGAAACGTTCGGTGCCGCCGAGCCGCCAGTGCCGGTAGCGCGGCTGCCAGACGCCCGCTTCGTTGCCGATCAACGCGCGCAGCGAGCGGCAGTCCTGCCAGATGTCGATGACCTGGCGCAGCCGCCACAGCGCGTTCGACAACAGCGCGCCGTCCCAGCTCGCGAGCGCCTCGTCGGCCGGTTGCAGCGCGGCGATGCGTTCGCGCAGGCGGTCCGCGACAGGGTCGTCGGCCATGTCGCCATCGGCGCCGGCACGGACGGCCGGCAGCGGCGCGTCGAACCACTTCGCGGCATCGGCAAGCAACGCGTCGAGCCCGGCCGGCCGGATGTGCAGGTCGCGCATCAGCGCGATCAACGGATCGGCGAGCGACGACATCAGCGGCAGGAACAACTGCATCCGGCCCGCGAGGGCTTGCGCGCGCGCGAGGATGCGCGGGTGCGCATGGTCATAGCTCAGCTGGCTCAGCAGGAATTCGAGGCCCGTGATGGTCGCCGCGAGGCGTTGCCGGCACGCGGACAGCGCGTTGCCGGCGATATGCCCGGACAGCGTCTCGCGGCCGTAGAACGCGGCGTCCTTGAACCACGCGTCGGTGCGCTCGATCAGCGTCGGCGCGAGCCGGTTCGGGAAGATCGCGCTGCCCACCACGCTCGCGCACACGATGCCGAGCACGATCTCCTCGGTGCGCGCGATCGCGACGTCGAACACGGTGGACGGATCGGTGACGATCGGCAGCGCGATCAGCGGCATCGTATAGCCGGCGAGCATGAACACGTAGCTGCGCGCGGTGCGGTCGGAGATCGCGAGGTAGAGCAGCGTGCCGCACCAGGCGGCGACGATGATCGCGAACAGCAGCGGCGTCTCGACGAACGGCGGCACGAAGAAGATCGCGGCGGCCGCGCCGAGCGCGGTGCCGAGCGCACGATACAGCGCCTTGGAGCGCGTCGCGCCGACGAACGGGTTCGACACGATGTAGACGCTTGCCATCGCCCAGTACGGGCGCGGCAACTGGAAATACAGGCCGAGATACAGCGCCAGCATCGACGCGGCGAACGTCTTGCCCGAGAAGAGCCAGTCGCGAAGGCTCGGATAGGTCATGACTTGGCGTCGCCGGCGTGGGAGGTGCGCGCGGCGGGCGTGTGCGACTCGAAGGCATTGAACGCGTCGAGCACGCGCAGCGTCGCTTCGAGATCGGCGCGTGTGACGCCCTTGAGCACCTGCGCGCGCAGCACGCGCAGGTCTTCCTCCATCTTCGCGGTGACCGCGCGGCCGGCGGCCGTCAGCGAAATCGTTTTCGCGCGGCGGTCGTGCGGATCCTCGTCGCGGCGCGCGAGGCCCGCCGCGCACAGCTGATCGAGCAGGCGCACGAGCGATGGCCCTTCGATGCCGACGTATTCGGCGAGCGTGCCTTGTCGCACGCCTTCGCCGAGGCGCCCGGTGATCAGCAGCGGTGTCGCGCAGGCCTCGGACACGTTGTACGCGGTCAGCACGCCGTCACTGGTGCGGCGCCACTTGCGCGCGGACAGCACCAGCAGGCTGCTGACGGCGAGGCGGAGGTCGTGCAGATTGGTCATGGGCGAGATGATAGGGGCAAATTAATTCGATAGCAAACTATCGTTTTTATTACCCGGATGACATGCCGCACGCGGTTCGGCCCGCCCGTTTGAAGCAATTTAGGCGGCGTGCCGGGGATGGTCAAGCCGTAAGGTTTTGGCGGCACAGGAGGTGCGATCGGCGGCCGCGATCGAATGATCAGACGAAAGTGGTCCGGCAGGCCACTCGGCAGGTCAGGCAGGTTCGAAGGCGGGGTTCGGGAAATCCGGCTTCGCGAAACGGCGTGCGGCGTGCATATTGAGGCCGTTGCAAGCCTCCCGGAGAATCCGCACGTGACCACTTCATCCCCGCAGCCTCCCGTCCCGACGTCGCTCGATGCGTGGCTCGGCAAGACCGAAACGCTCGGCGACGACATCACCGCGTTCCCGCTGAACGCGCTGGCCGCCACGCTCGACCGCCCGTCGCCCGGCGACGTCGTGCCGCCGATGTGGCACTGGCTCTATTTCCTGCCCGTCGCGCCAATGGCCGAAGTCGGCCCCGATGGCCACCCGAAGCGCGGGGGCTTCCTGCCGCCCGTGCCGTTGCCGCGCCGCATGTGGGCCGGCGGCCGCCTGACGTTCCATGCGCCGCTGCGCACGGGCCGGCGCGCGACGCGCGAATCGACGATCGAGAACATCGAGGACAAGACGGGCCGCAGCGGCCGGCTCGTCTTCGTGACGGTGCAGCACCGGATCGAGTGCGACGGTGCGTTGTGCGTCGAGGAAGAGCACGACATCGTCTATCGCGATGCGCCGCAGCCGGGCTCGCCGGCGCCGAAGCCGGTCGCGGCGCCGGGAGGCGAGACGTGGTCGCGCACGGTCGCGGCCGACGCCGTGATGCTGTTCCGCTATTCGGCGCTGACTTTCAACGGTCACCGCATCCACTACGACCGCAGCTACGTGACGCAGGAGGAGGGCTATCCGGGGCTCGTCGTGCACGGCCCGCTGATCGCGACGCTGCTCGTCGATCTCGTGCATCGCGAACGGCCCGACGCGACGCTCGCGAGCTTCGCGTTCCGCGCGGTGCGCCCGACGTTCGACGGGGAGCCGTTCACGCTGTGCGGCAAGCCGTCGGATGATGGCCAGACGATCGAGCTGTGGGCGAAGGATCGCGACGGCTGGCTGACGATGCAGGCCACCGCGACGTTTGCGTGACGGGCTCCGTGCCGGTCATCCGCGCGCGGCAGGATCCGTATGCGGGTGACCGCTGTCGCACGCGGCAAGCCGGCCGGACGCGCACTCGGCCAGCCCCGACGTGCGTCGCCAAACCCCTGTAAGCTGCTGGCAGGTCGCGTGCCGTTCGCCGGACCCGGCGATGCGCGGCCGGCCCGTCCCCCTTCCACGCAGCGCATCAGGAGCACGCATCTTGGCCACCTACATCGTGTTTACACGTGAAAGCATGCAGGACCAGCAGGAATTCGACCTCTACCAGAGCAAGGTCGGCGCAACGCTCGCCGGGCATCCGGTGAAAGTGCTCGCAGCCTACGGGCCGCAGGAAACGCTCGAAGGCGAAGGCCCGGAAGGCGTCGTGATCGTCGAGTTCCCGTCGAAGGAAGCCGCGCACGCGTGGTATCACGGCCCGGAATACCAGGCCGTCGCCCAGCACCGCTTCAAGGGCGCGCGCTATCGCGCCGTGCTGGTCGAAGGCGTCTGAACGACGTGCATCGGGCGTGTCCGGCGGCGCGCCGCGACGCCGGACACCCGGCCTTCGATCTTCATCCGATGTGTGCCTGCAACGCACGCAGCCAATACGACACCGCGACCGCGCCGCCGTCCGGCGTGCCGATCGCGCGTTCGCCGAGATAGCTCGCGCGCCCGGCGCGCGGCGTCATGCCTGCCGTTTCCTGCGCGCCGCGCTCGGCGGCTTCGACTGCCGCGGCCCACGCGCTCGCGGGATCGCGATCGTTGTCGAGCGCACGCTCGAATGCCGCGACGGCCGGGACCAGCGCATCGAGCATCGTGCGGTCGCCGGCGTGCGCGCCGCCGAGTTCGCTGATCGAATCCACCGCGCCGCGGAACGCCGCGGCCCAGTCACGCGCCGACGGCTCGGCGATATCGGCCAGCCGGCGCGCTGCGCGCAGCAGTGCGGTTGCATAGAACGGCCCTGAGCTGCCGGCGATCGCGCGGCGCAACGCGGCGCCGAGCGCCGAGAGTGCGCCGGCCGGCGTGCCATACGCGGCTTCCGGCAACGCGAGGATCGCCTGCGCGGCGCGCAGCATGCTCGCGCCGAGATCGCCGTCGCCGGCCGCCGCATCGAGGTCCGTCAGCGTCTGCTCGTGATCGATCAGCGTTTGCGCGACCGCGTGCAGCGCCGGTTGCAGGCGCGCGGCCCACGCGCGGCCGGCCGCATCGAGCGGCGGCAACGGGGCTTCCGGCACAGCGGCCGAGGCCACGCGGATCTGCGTATTCACCGCGCCGCCGCCTGGCCATGCGCGCGCCTGCGTCGGCGCGTCGAGCAGCACCGCGCGTTCGTCGTTCAGCCGCAGCACCGAGATCGAGCAACCGGGCATGTTCAGCGCCGACAGGAACGTGCCGGCCCACGCGCGTGCGACGACGATGCCGCGCCGGTGCAGGTTGTCGTGCGCGGCGCGCAGCACGATCGCGAGTTCCATGTCCGGCGTCGCGCCGAGGCCGTTGACGAACAGCGCGACGCGCTCGCCGCGGTCGAGCACGAGATCGGCGGCGATGCTCGACAGCAGCGTGTCGACCAGCGCATCGACCGGCAGCGGCGCGCGGCGTTCGACGCCTTTCTCGCCATGGATGCCGAGACCGAGTTCGATCTCGTGATCGGCGAGGCTGAAGCCCGACTTGTCGGCGCCCGGGATCGTGCAGCCGTCGAGCGCGACGCCCATCGTGCCGAGTTCGGCCGCCGCGTCGCGCGCGATCGCCGCGACGCGGGCGAGCGGCAGCCCGCGCGCGGCGGCCGCGCCGGCGAGCTTGTGGATCAGCACGGTGCCGGCGATCCCGCGCCGCTGGCCGCGCTCGACGCGGCCGCGCAGCGACACGTCGTCGGCAACGATGACGGTCTCGACCGGAATGCCTTCGGCGCGCGCGAGTTCGGCGGCGAGCCCGAAATTGAGCCGGTCGCCCGTGTAGTTCTTCACGATCAGCAACGCGCCGTTCGGGCCGGCGCTGGCGCGGATCGCGGCGAGCACGGCGTCGGTGGACGGCGACGTGAACACTTCGCCGCAGACGGCCGCGCTCAGCATCCCTTCGCCGACGTAACCGCCGTGCGCGGGCTCGTGGCCGCTGCCGCCGCCGGACAGCACGGCGACGGGACGCTGCGCGGGCTCGGGCAGCGGCTGGCGGACGAGCACCTGCTCGTCGCCGAGGATCGCGACATGCGGCGACTGCCGTGCGATGCCTTCCAGCATTTCTCTCACGACGTCGGACGGGCGGTTGACAAGCTTTTTCATGGCGACGGGTTCCGGACGGGTGAACGAGGCTCGGCCGGGCCTACACGGGCGCCGGACGGCCGTTCGTGTTGCGGAGGATCATGCGGGCGCGCTGTCGCCGAGGGCAGGCGGTCATGTCATGGATGAACTACTGCAGGGGCGAAGCGACACGCACGCTTCGCGCCACGATACATCAGGTTTGAACGTTGATGCGCGGATCACAGCGCGATCGCGCCGGAGCGGGGCAACGGCGGCGCCCCCATACGCGGCTACTTCACCGCCGCAATTTCCTTCGCGCGAATCAGCCGTGCGCGCAGCACGTTGCGGCTGATGCCGAGCAGCCGCGCGGCCTGGATCTGGTTGCGGTGGCTGAATTCGAACGCGACGCGCATCACGGTGTCCTCGATGCGTTCGAACAGGTTGCCGTGATCCTCGTCGAACAGGTCGCGCAGCGCGCGTTCGAGTGCGGCCTGCGCGCCGGCGGCCGGGTCGGGTTCCTGCTCCGGCGCGCGCACGGCTGCCGTCGGCACGCCGGGTGACGCGATATGCAGATCGGCCTCCTGCAGCGAATCGTGACGACTCACGAGCAGCGCGTGATGGATCACGTTCTCGAGTTCGCGGATATTGCCGGGCCAGCCGTGTGCCTCGAGCCGGCGCTCGGCACGCGGGTCGATGCTGCGCGGCCCGTAACCGAGGCGGCTCCTGTAGTCGTCGAAGAAGTGGCGCGCGAGCGGCAGGATGTCGCCCGGACGCTCGCGCAGCGTCGGCACCGCGAGCTGCACGACGTTGAGCCGGTAGAACAGGTCGCCGCGAAACTGCCCGTTCGCGACGGCCTGCTGCAGGTCCACGTTGGTCGCGGCAACCACGCGCACGTCGATCGGCACGCCGGTGCGCGAACCGAGCCGCACGACCTCGCGCTCCTGCAGCACGCGCAGCAGCTTGACCTGCATCGATAGCGGCAGGTCGCCGATCTCGTCGAGAAAAAGCGTGCCGCCGTTCGCGGCTTCGAACCAGCCGGGCTTCGCGCTGAACGCGCCGGTAAACGCGCCTTTCTCGTGGCCGAACAGCTCGCTCTCGACGAGCGTCTCGGAGAAGGCGCCGCAATTCACCGCGATGAACGGCCCGTTGCTGCGGCGGCTGAGGCCATGCACATGGCGCGCGATCAGTTCCTTGCCGGTGCCGGTCTCGCCGACGATCAGCACGTTCGCGTCGCTCGGCGCGACCAGGCGAATCCGGTCGAGCAACGCGACCGAGCGCGGATCGACGAACACCTGCGCGCGGGCACGAATGGATGTCGCCAGCGCGGGCCGGTCGGGCAGCGTGAGGACGGGCGCGGCGTCGGGCCACGCATCGGAAGGAGTGTGGTTCACGAGTAGAAGCCCGGCGTCGGATAGGTTCGCTTGAGCGCCCATTCGCCGATCTCGCGAATCTTGTACGCGAGCGGGTCGTGGAGCGTGTGGGTGCGCAGGTTGCGCCAGTGCCGGTCGAGCCGCAGCGCGCCGTGCGTCGCGCGGGCACCGGCGACGTCGAACATGCGCGTGCAGAGATCGAGCCCGGTGCGCGCGGCCGACACTTTCGCGGCTGCCGTGGCGAGCGCGGCCTGGCCGCGCTCCGCATGGGTGAGCGCCGCATCGCGCGACCATGCGGCGTCGAGCCGGTCCGCCGCGCGGTCGGCGAGCACGCGCGCGGCCTCGAGCCCGACCCAGAATTCGCCGTACTGGCCGAGGATGTACGGATCGTCGCCGGTGCTTGCGACCTGCGCGCCGGGCCACGGCCGTGCCTCGTGCAGCGTGTAGTGCCGCGCGTCGTTGAACGCGGCTTCGGCGATGCCGAGATACACGTTCGTCAGCACGAGCTGCGCGACGAGCGGGCGCAGGCACGCGAACGGCGTCGACAGCGGGCCGGGATCCGTCAGCAGTTCGTGATCCTCGACGCGCACTTTCTCGAACGTGACCGTGCCGCTGTCGGTCTGGCGCTGGCCGATGTTGTTCCAGTCGTCGGCGATCGAGATGCCGCTGCGCTGCGTCGGCACGGCCGCGATCAGGAACGCGCGAGTCTGCGCATCGTGCGCGGACGCGATCAGCATCTGTGAATCGAGCGCCCCCGAGCAAAAGCTCTTCTGGCCGCTGAATTCATGCCATGCGCCGCGCGAGCGGCTGACCGTGCGCGCGTCGAGCGGGTTCAGTGCATTGCCCCAGAACCACTGCTGGCGCGCGGTGCGCTCGAACCACGATTCCCACTGCGCGGGCGCGCCGAACAACCGCACCGTTGCGAGCATCAGGTGATGGAAGCCGAACACGTGCGCGAGCGAACTGTCGGCCGCCGCGAGCACGCGGACGACGTCGAGTGTCGTGCGCCAGCTCGCGCCGAGGCCACCGTAAGCGGCAGGGATGCTCAGCGCGAGCAGGCCGCTGTCGCGCAGTTGATCGCGCTCGGCCTTCGGCGTGCCGCCCTGCTGGTCGCGCTCGGCCGCGGTGCGTGCAAAGCCGGCCGCCAGGCGCTCGGCGGTTTGCAGCGCGTCTGGGGGCATCGGTTCGTCGCGGGATGGCGCGACGACGCGCAGGCCTTCCGCGCGGGGCGATACGGAAATGGATGTCATGGCGGTGAAGGCGTCGGGTTGCTGCACGCGTGCGGTCAGGTCACACAGGGCGCTGCTGACCGGGTGCTGCGTGATCAGCAGAGTGTTCAACGTTTTGCGCAACGCCGGAAACATCGATTTGTGATAACCAATGCGGGATTGCTGCGCTGGACGCAGCCGCACGTCGCGATGTCGCGCGGTGCAGCGATCCGCGGCACGCAAGGTGACGATGCAACAGCCATGCCGACGCTGCTGCAAGGATGCGACGCGCCGCGCCGGCACATGAATGCGGAAAGTGGACGCCAACGCATGTCGAAGGGTGCCGCGCGCGTGCCGGAATCCGTGCCGAAACGGAAAAGCGCACCTGCTGCACACCGTGCTGCTGATCACGCAGCAGTCCATCAGCAGCGCTGTTTCCCCGAGTTCATCGCGCTGCGGAATATGGTTGTGATGCCGTCGCGGGCACGCTTATCAACGTGCGGTGAACAACCGGGACGCCACGACAGGCCGGTGAGCGCGATGCATTTCGTCATGCAGACGATTGCTTTCCCGGTCGATCATCGAAATGGCACGCTCCTTGCTGACCCATGACGTGACGGGGGCGTCGGCACCCGAATCGACAATGGGAATGCAATCGATGAGCAATGCAATCAACGTGGTCGCGATATCGGGCGGCCTGCAGCGGCCGTCGCGCACGCTGGCGCTGACCGACGCGATCGTCGCGGCGCTCGGCGCCGCGCTGCCGATCGAAACACGGCTGATCGAACTCGGCGAGATCGGCGGCCGGCTGGCCGGTGCGCTGACGCGCGCGCAGGTGCCGGCCGAGCTCGAGGCGCAGATCCGCGCGATCGAGACGGCCGATGCGCTCGTCGTCGCGAGCCCGGTGTATCGCGCGTCGTACACGGGCCTCTTCAAGCACCTGTTCGACCTCGTGCATCACGAAGCGCTGATCGACGTGCCCGTGCTGCTCGCGGCCACCGGCGGCAGCGAGCGTCATGCGCTCGTGATCGACCATCAGCTCCGTCCGCTGTTCAGTTTCTTCCAGGCCCGCACGCTGCCGATCGGCGTGTACGCGTCCGAAAGCGATTTCGACCAGTACCAGATCACGAACCCGGCGTTGCGCGCGCGTATCGCGCTCGCCGTCGATCGCGCGGTGCCGCAATTGCGCCCGCCGCATGCGCTTTCCGTCGCGGCCGCGTAGGCCGCCTGCGCTTTCTCTTCCGACCAGGACACACTCATGAGCCATACCGACCCTTCCGCCGACGGCGTCAAGTTCGCCTACTGGGTGCCGAACGTCAGCGGCGGCCTCGTCGTCAGCACGATCGAGCAGCGCACCGACTGGAGCCTCGAATACAACCAGCAGCTCGCGCGCACGGCCGAGGCGGCCGGCTTCGACTACGCGCTGAGCCAGATCCGCTTCACGGCCGGCTACGGCGCCGAATACCAGCACGAGTCGGTGTCGTTCAGCCAGGCGCTGCTGCATGCGACGACGAAGCTCAAGGTGCTCGCCGCAATCCTGCCGGGGCCGTGGCATCCGGCCGTGGTCGCGAAGCAGCTCGCGACGATCGACCACATCTCGAACGGGCGCATCGCGATCAACGTCGTGAGCGGCTGGTTCAAGGGCGAATTCACCGCGATCGGCGAGCCGTGGCTCGAGCATGACGAACGCTATCGGCGTTCGAAGGAGTTCATCCAGGCGCTGAAGGGCATCTGGACGCAGGACAACTTCACGTTCAAGGGCGACTTCTACCGCTTCAACGACTACACGCTGAGCCCTAAGCCGGTGCAGAAGCCGCATCCGGAGATCTTCCAGGGCGGCAGCTCGCGTGCGGCGCGCGACAATGCGGCGAGCGTGTCGGACTGGTACTTCACGAACGGCAATACGCCGGAGAACCTGAAGACGCAGATCGACGACATCCGCGCGAAGGCGGCGGCGAACAATCATCGCGTTCGCATCGGCGTCAATGCGTTCGTGATCGCGCGCGATACGGAGGAAGAGGCGAAGGCCGTGCTCGACGACATCATCCGGCACGCGCACGTCGAGGCCGTGCATGCGTTCGGCGATGCGGTGAAGCAGGCCGGCAAGGCATCGCCTGAAGGCGAGGGCAACTGGGCGAAGTCGACGTTCGAGGATCTCGTGCAGTACAACGATGGCTTCCGCACGAACCTGATCGGCACGCCGCAGCAGATCGCCGAACGCATCGTCGCGCTGAAGGCGATCGGCGTCGACCTCGTGCTCGCGGGGTTCCTGCATTTCATCGAGGAAGTCGAGTACTTCGGCCAGCGCGTGCTGCCGCTCGTGCGCGAACTCGAGGCGCAGCGGCAGGCGGTTGCCGCGTAATGCGGAGGCCGGTGTGCGGCGGGCATCATGCATGCCGCGCACGGGCCGTCCGAACGGATGACGCCGAGCGCTCTTGCGCGTCATCCAGGTTCGACGTTTCGGATATCGAAACAGGAGGCCGGCGGAGGCTTCGCGGCACCGCCGGCCGGTTCATGAGTTTTGCCGGAAATCACATGTCCACGGAAATCATCGAAGAAAACGTGCAACCGCAAGCGGGCGCCACGCCCGTTCTCGTGATCGGCTCGGATGCCGAGGCACTCGACGTCGCGCACCAGGAGGTCGCGGCACGACTCGCCGAGCACGCCGCGTTGCGCGACCGCGGGCGGAAGCTGCCGTTCGACGAGATCGAGCTGTTCTCGTCGAGCGGCCCGTGGGGCATTACCGTGCCGCGCGAGTACGGCGGCGCGGATCGTCTATAGGTTCGGGCGCGTCGACGGGCACGCGCACGAGCGGAATGCGACGCCCCACGTCGCGGTGGCGCTGATCACGGTGCCGGCGCTGGCCACCGCACTGGTGTTCACCGCGCGCGGCACCGCGCTGCTCGATTCGTATGGCTATCTCAATTCGATCGCGACGTACGGCTGGCTGCTTGCATACGTGCTGGTGGCGAACGGCGCGCCGCTCTACTTGCACCGGCAGCGCCGGCCGCGTGCGCGGCATGTGGTGATCAGCGTCGTGGCGGTCTTGCTGCTCGCGATTCCGCTGGCCGGCAGCGTGTATCCGGTGCCGGGGGGCGTCTATGCGTGGCTGCCGTATGTGTTCGTCGCACTGCTGGCGATCGGGCTCGGGTGGTTCCTGGTGCTGCGCGTCCGGTTCCCGGGGCGGTTGCGCGAGCTGGAGGCCGAGTTGCTGACGAAGTGACCGAGCCGCACCGACGGAGGGTTTCCTGCATGACGGCCGGTGGGCGACGTTGCCGGCCGGCCGTTTCCTTTTCAGTTCAGGGGCACGCTTGCGGCCGTCAAGCCCCGCCCGCCATCTTCGCCGCATCGACCACCATCTGCACGCCGAGCCCGCCAAGAATGAGCCCCATCGCCCAGCGCTGCGCGAGCAGCAGCGTCGGGCGCCCGTGCAGGAACGTCGCGATGCTGCTCGAACAAATCGCCACCAGCCCGTTCGCGGACGCGAACGCGACAATCAGCAGCGAACCGAGAAACAGCGATTGCCCGAGCACGCTGCCGTTCCGATAGTCGATGAACTGCGGCAGCAACGAAATGAACAGCATCGCGAGCTTCGGGTTCAGCACGCTGGTCGTCGCGCCCATCGCGAGCAGCCGAAGGGGGCGCTCTCTCGGCAATGCCTGCACCTCGAACGGCGAGCGGCCACCGGGCCTGACAGCCTGCCACGCGAGATACAGCAGATACGCCGCACCAACCACGGCCAGCCCGCTGCCGGCATAGGGCACGCTCATGAACAGCGTCGTGATCCCGAACGCCGCACCGAACATGTAGAACAGGTAGCCGATCATCACGCCGCCGAGTGAAATGAGCCCTGCCGTGCGTCCCTGCGCGATCGAGCGCGACATCACGTAGACCATGTTCGGCCCCGGCGTGACCGCGAGCATGCCGCCGATGACGAGAAATCCGTAGAGCGATCCGGACGTATGCATGTCTGATGATTCCTGCGACGAGTAAGGGCCGACGGGATTCATTGTCCGATCGTGGAGGAGAACAGTAAAACGGGATAAACTGAATCGATTGATCAGGTTTTCTGAAGACGATGAAAAAGCTCGACCTCGATGTGCTCGCGATGGTGGTGGCCGTGGCGGAATCCGGATCCTTTGCGCAGGGCGCGCAGGCCGTGCACCGGTCGCCGTCGGCGGTGAGCATGCAGATCAAGGCGCTGGAAGACGCGCTCGGCAAGCCGCTCTTCATCCGCGACACGCGCAACGTGACGCCGACCGGCGACGGCGCGATGCTCGCCGAATACGGCCGCCGGATGCTGGCGATGCGCGACGAGGCATGGGCGTCGGTCGTGCGCCCGGAGGTCCGCGGCCGCGTGACGATCGGCGTGCCCGACGATTACATTTCGTCGTTGCTGCCGCAGGTGCTCGGCAAGTTCGCCGCGATGCATCCGCGCGTGGAAATACGCGTGATCGGCCAGCCGAGCAGCGCGCTCGTGCCGATGCTGAAGGACAACACGGTCGACCTCGCGTGCCTCACGCGGATCAAGGGGGTGACCGGCGAGCTGATCCGGCTCGAACCGCTCGTCTGGGTCGGGTCGCCGAAGCGCAACGTGTGGGAAGAGCGGCCGCTGCCGGTGGCCTTTTTCACGCACGGCGGCAGCATGGCGCGCGATCACGCGGTCAAGGCGCTGAACCGGCGGAAGATCCCGTACCGGATGTCGTACGAGAGCCCGAGCCACCTCGGCCTGCTCAGCATGGTGGAGGCGGGGCTCGCGGTCGCGCCGCTGGCGCGCTGCTGCATTCCCGATCACCTCGTGCAGCTGTCGGAAAGCCACGGGCTGCCGCCGCTCGGGGAAATGGAGGTCGTGCTCGCGCGCAGCGCGCAGTCCGCGCGCCCGCCGTGCGACTACCTGGCCGAGCAGATTCTCGGCGAATGGCGCACCTGAGCGGCCCGCCGCCGGCCGCGTTTCAGCAGGATTTCAGTAGCCATTCGCGGAACGCGACGAGCGACGGCAGCGTCTCGTTCCCCGGCGGGTAGACGAGGTAGTAGCTGCGCTGGCTGGTGATCGCGTCGCCGATCGACACGAGCTCGTGACGGCTCAGCTCGTCTTCCACCAGCACCTTCGGCACCAGCCCGATCCCCATCCCGGCCCGCACTGCCTGGATCAGGTGCGACGTCAGCTCGAAGCTCGGGCCGATGCGCATCTGCCGATGGTCGAGCCGATAGTGCGAAAACCATTCCGCCCACGCCTGCTGGTTGCTCGTCACGCCGAGCAGCGTCTGCTTCGCGGCCCACGCCGGTGTGCGTGCGTCGGCCTTGCGGCGGCTTGCGCTGCCCGAGTCCGGCGGCGCGATCGCGATCAGGAACTCGTTGTACAGCCGGTGAGCGTGCAGGCCCGGCCAGTCGCCCGCGCCGACGGTGATGGCCGCATCGAGGTCGTCGTTGAGGAAATCGATGGCGCCGATCCGCGAATGGAGGTGCACGGTCACGCCCGGATGCGCGGCGTAGAAGTCGTGCAGGTGCGGCAACAGCCATTTCGAGCCGAAGGTGGGCAGCGTCGCGAGCCGCAGCGTGCCGGCGCCCGCCTGGTGCGACATCGCCTGCAGCGTCGCGCCGCGGATGCGCCCCAGTGCGCCGCTCAGCTCGACGAAATAGCGGCGCCCGACTTCCGTCAGCTTCACCGAGCGGCCCTCGCGCCGGAACAGCGACACGCCGAGCTGATCCTCCAGCGTCTGGACCTGGCGGCTGATCGCGCTCTGGCTCAGCGACAGCTCCTCGGCCGCGCGCGTGTAGCTTTCATGCCGCGCGGCGGCCTCGAACACCAGCAGCAGCGACATCGACGGGGTGAGGCGACGGTAATTCATGAGTTTTATGCAATATTCGCCGGAGCAGAATTCGTTTGTCCATCACGAAATATCCAAAGATACTGGAATTCCCGGTCGCGTGGAAACTTGCTAAAAAATCATGTTTCGGCCACGCGAGCCGGCCGGTTCCACCCACACTGCCGCTTTTACCCATGTCGATCGCCCCGTTGCCCCGTCCCGCCAGCCCGCCCGCGCATGCATACCGTGACTTTCTCGCCGCGCTGCAGGCCGCCGGATTCGCCGGGGAAATCCGCGCGGACCATGCGAACCGGACGGTGCAGGCCACCGACAATTCGATCTACCAGCGCCTGCCGCAAGCGGTGATCTGCCCCGCGCATGCGGACGACGTCCGGCTGCTGGCGCGGCTGCTCGCCGAGCCCGCGCATCGCGACGTCGCGGTGGCCGCGCGCGGCGGCGGCACGGGCACCAACGGGCAGTCGCTGACCGACGGCGTGGTGGTCGACCTGTCGCGCAACATGAACCGGATCCTCGAAATCGACGTCGAGCAGCGCTGGGTGCGCGTGCAGGCGGGCGTCGTCAAGGATCAGCTCAATGCGGCGCTGAAGCCGCACGGGCTGTTCTTCGCGCCGGAACTGTCGACGTCGAACCGCGCGACCGTCGGCGGGATGATCAACACCGACGCGAGCGGGCAGGGCAGCTGCACGTACGGCAAGACGCGTGACCACGTGCTCGAGCTCGATTTCGTGCTGATGGGCGGCGAGCAGCTGCACAGCAGCGCGCTCGCGGACGACGAGCTCGAGCGCCGCTGCGCGCGCGAGGACCGCATCGGCAAGGTCTACCGCACCGCGCGACGCATCAGCGACGACAAGGCGGCGCTGATCGAAGCGAAGTTTCCGAAGCTCAACCGCTGCCTGACCGGCTACGACCTCGCGCATCTGCGCGAACCCGACGGCCGCTTCAACCTGAACAGCGTGCTGTGCGGCGCCGAAGGCTCGCTCGGCTTCGTCGTCGAAGCGAAGCTCAACGTGCTGCCGATCCCGAAGTATTCGGTGCTGGTGAACGTGCGCTACGCGGGCTTCATGGACGCGCTGCGCGATGCCCGCGCGCTGCTCGCGCATCAGCCGCTGTCGATCGAAACGGTCGACTCGAAGGTGCTGATGCTGGCGATGAAGGATTTCGTGTGGAGCAGCGTGGCCGAGTATTTCCCGCAGGACGACGCCCGGCCGACGCTCGGCATCAACCTGATCGAATTCAGCGGCGACGATGCGCAGGACGTCGATGCGCGCGTGAGCGCGTTCGTCGATCATCTGCGTAGCGACAAGAGCGTGGAGCGCCTGGGCCACACGCTCGCGGCCGGCGACGACGCGGTGAAGCGCGTGTATGCGATGCGCAAGCGCGCGGTCGGCCTGCTCGGCAACGTGCAGGGCGAGGCGCGCCCGCAGCCGTTCGTCGAGGATACCGCCGTGCCGCCCGAGAACCTTCCCGCGTACATCGCCGAATTCCGCGCGCTGCTCGACGCCCACGGGCTGCAATACGGGATGTTCGGGCACGTCGATGCGGGCGTGCTGCACGTGCGGCCCGCGCTCGACATGAAGGACCCGAAGCAGGCGGCGCTGGTGCGGCCGGTGTCGGATGCGGTGGCCGAACTCACGCAGCGCCACGGCGGCCTGTTGTGGGGCGAGCACGGCAAGGGCGTGCGCTCCGAATATGCGCCGGCGTTCTTCGGTGAGCTGTATCCGTCGCTGCAGCAACTGAAGGCCGCGTTCGATCCGCACAACCAGTTCAACCCGGGCAAGATCGCGACGCCGCCGGACCACACGATGCGGCTGCTGAAAATCGACGAAGTGCCGACGCGCGGCGACCACGACCGGCAGATCGACGAGCGTGTGTGGCAGAGCTACGGCACCGCGATGCACTGCAACGGCAACGGCGCGTGCTACAACTTCGATCCGGACGACGCGATGTGCCCGTCGTGGAAGGCGACGCGCGAACGCGTGCAATCGCCGAAGGGGCGTGCGTCGCTGATGCGCGAATGGTTGCGCCTGCAAGGGCAGGCCGGCGTCGACGTCGTCGCGGCGGCGCGTGCGCGGCAGCCGTTCCTGGGCAGCGTTGCCACGCGCTGGCGCAACAGCCGCGCGGCGCGCAACGGCGAAGCCGATTTTTCGCACGAGGTGTACGACGCGATGGCCGGGTGCCTCGCGTGCAAGTCGTGCGCGGGGCAGTGCCCGGTGAAGGTGAACGTGCCGGAGTTTCGCTCGCGTTTCCTCGAGCTGTATCACCAGCGCTACCTGCGGCCGCTGCGCGACTACCTGATCGGCTCGCTCGAATTCACGATGCCGTGGATGGCGCGGGTGCCCGCGCTGTACAACGGGCTGATGCAGGCGGGATGGGTGCGCACGGTGCTGGAGCGGCACGTCGGCATGGTCGACAGCCCGCTGCTGAGCCGCTTCGATCTCGCGGCCGTGATCCGTCAATGGCGCGTGAAGCCGGCCGACCCGCGGGCGCTCGCCGCGCTGAGCGACGCGCAGCGCGCACGCAGCGTCGTCATCGTGCAGGACACCTTCACGCGCTATTTCGATACCGAGCAACTGGCGACGCTGATCGAACTGGCGGCGCGTGTGGGCTTTCAGGTGTGGCTCGCGCCGCTGGCGCCGAACGGCAAGGCGCTGCACGTGCAGGGCTTTCTGCGCGCGTTCGAGCAGGCCGCGATCCGCAATGCGACGCAGCTGGCCGCGCTGGCGCGCTCGGGCGTCGCGCTGGTCGGCCTCGATCCGGCGATGACGCTCACGTATCGGCAGGAATACCTGAAGGTGACGGGGCTCACCGACGTGCCGAAGGTCGCGCTACCGCAGGAATGGCTGCTGCAGGCGCTGCCGGAAGCCGGTACGGGAGCGGGTGCCGGCGTCGTGCCCGCGTCGTACCGGTTGCTGCCGCACTGCACCGAGAAGACCAACGCGCCCGACAGCGGCAAGCAATGGGCACAGGTGTTCGCGCGACGCGGGCTGCGGTTGCAGGTCCAGGCGACCGGGTGTTGCGGGATGTCGGGTACCTACGGGCACGAGGCGCGCAATCTCGCGACGTCGAAGACGATCTACGCGCAATCATGGGCGGCGCAGGTGGATGGGCAGGAGGACGAAGGCGAGGCGCTGGCGACCGGCTATTCGTGCCGCAGCCAGGTGAAGCGGATGTCGTCGAAGCAGGTGCGGCATCCGTTGCAGGCGCTGCTCGATCACGTGCGGGCGGTGGGGTGACGATTGGGCGTCGCGTGTCGCGTTGCCCGTGAGGTGACTTTCGATTCTGCGTCGAGCGGCAAGCCTCGTGCCGTTGTCGACGCATGCCGGTGCTCAGGCGTCGGCTTTCGCCGTTTTTCCGGAACGGGGTTTTTCCACCGCGGGAAACGCACCGCCGCCGCGCGGCCGTTTCGGTTCGATCCGCATCTGCCGGATCACGCGCCGGAAATCGATCTCGTGCGCCGCCATCGTGCCGATCAGTTTCGCGATGACCGCGAGGTGGGACGGGACCGTGCCCTTGCTCGAATAGTTCGTGATCGAGCTTTCGTTCATCCGGATCAGGCGGGCGAACTCTCGCGCCGTCAGCTGTGCCTTCTTCAACTCCTGTTGAAATTCCGCATACGCCATTGCACACATGATGCTTCGTCTCCGTGAATCAGAATTCGGCCCGCGAGGCGCCGGCGCCGACGGATGGCGTTCCCGTCGTGCCGGCGCCGCGGCGGGTTACATCTTCACCTGGTCGAGGAAGGTCTTCTTGCCGCTCTTGTAGCCGTAGATCGAGATGATCCCGTGCGTCAGGTCGCCCTTCGAGTCGAACGTCGTCGTGCCGATCACGCCTTCATACTTCGTCGACGGCATCGCCGCGAGGATCTTCGCCGGATCGGTCGAGTTCGCGCGCTTCATCGCGTCGACCGCGATGTAGACCGCGTCATACGCGAACGGCGCATCGAACTTGATGCCCTGGTTGAAGCGCTTCTGGTACTTTGCGAGGAAGTCCGCGCCGCCCGGCATCTTCTCGAGCGCCGCGCCTGCCTGCGAGCACAGCACGTTGTCGGCCGCCGGGCCGGCCAGTTCAGCCAGCGAGTCGGTGCACACGCCGTCGCCGGACAGGATCTTCGCGCGCAGGCCGAGCTGCTTCGCCTGCTTCGCGAGCGGGCCGCCGGTGGCGTCCATGCCGCCGTACATGATCGCGTCCGGGTTCTCGCCCTTGACCTTCGTCAGGATCGCGCGGAAGTCGACCGCCTTGTCGTTGGTCGCGTCGTGCGACAGCACCTTCAGGCCGAGCGCCTTCGCCTTCTTCTCGAACTCGTTCGCGAGGCCCTGGCCGTACGCGGTCGAATCGTCGATCACCGCGACGCTCTTCACGCCCTTCGCCTGCGCATAGCTCGCGAGCGCCGGGCCTTGCTGCGCGTCGGTCGCGACGACGCGGTAGGTCGTCTTGAAGCCTTGCTGCGTATAGGTGGGGTTCGTGGCCGACGGCGAGATCTGCACGATGCCCGCATCGCTGTAGATTTTCGACGCCGGGATCGACGTGCCCGAGTTCAGGTGGCCGATGACGGCAACGACCTTGTCGTCGACGAGCTTCTGCGCGACCTGCGTGGCCTGGCGCGGGTCGGCCGCGTCATCCTGCGCATCGAGTTGCAGCGTGATCTTCTTGCCGCCGATCGTGAGCCCCTTCGCATTGATTTCCTCGACCGCGAGGCGCGCACCGTTCTCGTTGTCCTTGCCGAGGTGCGAGATGCCGCCCGTCGTCGGTTCGACGCTGCCGATCTTGACGACCTGGTCGGCCATCGCGGTCGACGCGGCCGCGAACGAGGCGGCAGCCAGTGCGACGGTGATCAGGGGTTTGCAGCGCATGCCGACAGTGCTTCGTTCCATCTGCCATCTCCGAATTGAATTTTCTTGCTATTGACGTCTCGACCGTCCGACGGCGAGGTCGGGGCGATCGGACGAGTCTCCGTACCCGTCATGGGCTTCACTGCATCGCGTCGTGCTCCGCGATGTGCCGCCCGGGTGAGCGCGCGAATCGGGGCCTGATGCGATGCAATTCGTATGAATATATATGAAGCCGATTTTGCGCGCTGCAGCGAATCTCGTAGCGGGGCGTTCGCAGCAGGGCCAGTGCCTGAAATTCGAAGGCGCCGGATACCGGAAATCGTGCGCCGCGGCAGGCCGCAGGCTGCGATTCGCTGTCGACGGCCTTACGACTGCATCCATTATTCGGCCGGTGGCCAGGACGAAGCCATGGACACTGATGTGCGGTCAATCCGGAACTGTTCGGTCGATTTGTCTGCACAGTTTGGACGATTTCGATTGCGCATCCGGTTGCGAGGCCGTGCTTCATCGGGATTGTCCCTCTCGATTTAACGCAACTAACGGTCAAGTACGGTGGCGTCGACGAACTGGCGTGGATCGACCGCCCATGCCGCATATTCGGCTTTGCAGATGCCGGGGTTCGCTCCGGCCGGTTCGCTTGCGGATCGTCGGACCGATCGTGTCGGCCCGATGCCGCCCCGATCCTAGGACCGTCCGCGCAACGCCACGAAGATCACGCCGGCAATCGCCAGCAGGCCGCCGCACACCGTCTCGATACCGGGCCGCTCGCCGGTCAGCGCCATCGACAGGACCGTCGCGACCGCCGGCGTCAAATAGAGGAAGTTGGCGGCGCGCGCCGCACCGAAGTAGCCGAGTGCGAAGGTCCAGGTCGCGTAACCCAGCGCGGCGGGGAAGATGCCGAGCGTCAGCACGGCCAGCGTGGTGTCGCGCGTCCCGCTGCCCAGCGCCACGAGCGCGCCCGGCAGCCACGGTGTGAGCAGCAGCGCGCCGGCCAGCAGCGTGTATGCGGTGCAGGCCAGCGCGCCGTACACCGGAATCAGGCGCCGCTGCAGCACGAAATAGCTGGCCGAACACAATGCCGCGCCGAGGATCAGCGTGCTGCCCGCGCCAAGGACGAGGCCGCCCGGCTGCCCGCGCGCGATCACCGCGATGCCGGCGAGGCTGACCAGCGAGCCGAGCCAGCCCCAGCGATTGAAGCGCTCGCCCAGAAACACGGCGGCCAGCAGCGCCGTGAAGATCGGCAGCGTGTTCACGATGAAGCTTGCGGCGCCGGCCGAGACGGTCTGCTCGCCGGTATTGAGCAGCGCGTTGTAGAGCGCGATGCCGAGAAAGCCGCACAGCAGGAAGCGCAACGCGTCGCCTCGGGTCGGCACGCGCGGCCGCCGCACTGCGAGCCACGCGATGATCAGCACGGCGGCAGTGGCGAAGCGCGCCGCCGCGAGCTGCAGCGGCGTCAGACCATGCAGGCCGATCCGGATGAACGGGAAGGCGGACGCCCATGAAACGATCGTGAAGGCGACCGCGCCGGCCGCGAGCAGCGGCTGCCGCGCAGGGCGCGACGACGGGTTGGAGAGTGTGTTCATGCGGCAATGATGCGACGTGGCAAGATGCTAAGCTAGCGCACAGATCAGCACGCAGATATGAAAATGATTCACAGCTCGAGCCGGCGGCCGGCCGGTGCTTCAACCCGCGCGAAGCGGGCCTCGGCGGCGTTGCCCGTTGCGGCGCCATCTCCGGGTTCGCGGCCGCCGCTCGCGAGTCTGGAGACGGTGTGCACGGTCGCGCGCGAGGGTTCGTTCCTGGCCGCGGCCGATGTTTCCGGCGTGACGCACGGCGCGATCAGCCGGCGGGTGGCCGCTGTCGAAAACTGGCTCGGCCTGAGGTTGTTCGAACGTCATGCGCGCGGTGTGCGTCTCACGCCGGACGGCCAGCGCTTCGTCGGCCGGATCGAGCAGGCGTTCACGATCATCGACAGTGCGGCCGATCAGTGGCGCTCGCCACGTACGCCGCGGCTGGTCAGGATGAGCGTGGTGCCGGCCTTCGCGCAGCTCTGGCTGTTCGAGCGCCAGCATGCGCTCGAGAGCGAGGCGCCCGCGTTGCGGATCGAGCTCGGCATCGATCTGCGCAACGTGGATATCGCCGGCGGCGAAGCGGACCTGTCGGTCCGGTACGGGCGCGGCAACTGGCGTCAGCTGGAAACCCGTGCGTTCATGCCGGAACGGCTCTATCCGGTCGCGCATCCGCGGCTCGCCGCGCAACTCGCAAAGGCGCGCCGCCGGCGCGGCGATGCCGCGTTGCTCGACATGCCGTTGCTGCACGATTCCGACGTGACCGGCTGGCGCACGTGGTTCGACGCATTGGGCGTGCCGTTCAAACCGCGCGCGCAGGATCGCCGTTTCGAGGATTACAACCTCGTGCTGGCCGCCGCCGAGGCCGGGCTCGGCGTGGCGCTGGCGCGCGTACCGCTCGCCGACACCTATCTCGAGCGCAGCGACCTCGTGCGGGTGAGCCCGCACGAGGTCGATTCGGTGCTCAGGTATTACTTCGTGCACGCGAAGGGGGAGAATCGGCCTGAGGTGCTGGCGTTGATGGAGCGGATGCGGGCGGCGGTGGGGGCAGGCGGCTAGCGCTGGCCGGTGTATCGTGACGGTCCGCCACGACACGTTCGTGGGGGAAAAAGCGTTGTGCGATACGCGGCACTAGGCTCGGGCCGCCGGATCGACGACAATGCGACCGCGAAAAACGATGAGGTGGAGAGATGAACGAGATTCGAAAAGGGATGCATCCGTGCGGATGCGAGCGAGGTCAACAATGAACAAGCCGGACAAGTCGTCGAAAGCGCGTGCCGCGCTCGACCAGCTGTTTTCGGGCATGGCGCCCGCGGATGCGACGCGCGCGTCGCGGCCGGGCAATCCGTTCGAAGCGAGCGCAGACGGTGCATCCGCCGAGACGGGCGGGCGCGGCGGTATCGAAGTCACGCTGTCGACCCGGATCCAGTTGCGCGGCTATCCGAATGCAAATGCATTCATGAAGCGCATGGCCGAAGCGTGGGGGCTGGAGTGGGGGATGTACGACAGCGTCAAGGCCATCGCGACGCTGCCGGTAGGATGGCGAGCGCGCCGGTTGCCGGAAGTCACGCAGATCGTCGACGGACATGACGTGCTGCGCGCGGAGAGCAGCCTGCAGGGCGGCGAGATGTCGTATCTGAAAGTGCATCCGCGGTACTACATCGACGCACGCAAGGGGTTCGGCTGGGGCAAGTCGTCGAAGGCGTCCGACGATCCGGATCTCGACGGTCCCGACTGGAACTGCTTCGTGATCGATCGCGAAAAGTCCATCGAAGTGCACGAACTGACGACCTCGTCGCTGAAAGCCGACATGGACAACGCGCGAGCGACGTTGCTGAAATGGCTGGACGAGAACTATCCGAAACACCGCGATCCTTTCGCGTACTGGTCGGATTGCGAAGGGGCGTCGTAATCTTGCGTGGCTGCCCGGTTCGGGTTCGGGTTCGCGGGCACGCGCTGCGCGACCGGCGCCGGAGCGGGTGGGGTGCAAGTCGCTTCGATGCATCGGCCTGTTGCGATGGGAGCGTCAATTGAAACGAGCCAGTGTCGTCCCGGTCCTCTGTGCAGCGTTCGGTGCGGCGGTCGGCTCGACCGTCGTCGAGCTGCTGCTCTGGCCGATCGTCGGCGACGATGCGATCGGGAACCTGTTGCGCGACACACGCCTCACGGCGGCCATCGTGATGGGGCGCGGCGTGCTCGGCGCGTCCGCCGGCTTCGATCCGCTGGTCATGGCGGTTGCGACCGTCGTGCATCTGGCGCTGTCGCTGGTCTATGCGGCCGTGCTGGCGACGATGATTCGCAATCTGTCGCTCGCGGCCGCGCTCCTCGCGGGCGGCGCGTTCGGCCTCATTCTGTACGGCATCAACCTGTACGCGTTCACCGCGATCTTCCCGTGGTTCATCCCGGTTCGTGGCGCGATCACACTCGTGGCCCATCTGGTATTCGGGATCACGGCAGCGGCTGCCTACCGCTCTGCCAGGCGCTAGGCCGAGCGCGAATCGACGGTTCCCGCGCTGGTCATTCGCACCGGACCCCTGGAATAAGCACGCGCGCCGCATCGTTTAGCCGTCAGGAGACCCTGTACGATGCGGCGGCGCATGAGCGCCGCATGATGAATCGTGCGCGAGTAATCCGATCTGCGGGGCGCCGTCAGCGGCGCCGGGAGATCGAGTGGTCGGGGGGCATCAGGCAGGAGCCGATCATGTGCAACTGGTTTCGATCCGGGATAGGTATCGTCTGTCTCGGCTGTTCCGCGGCGGTGTTCGCGCAAACGTACGACGATCTGGCGGACGACACGACGAACTGCCGGGCGGTCGTCGCGCAGGCGAACATCGACGGCACGGAGCAGCAAATCGTCGGGCGTGCGTGCCTGCAGGACGACGGCACATGGCAGTTCGTGCAGCGTCCCGATGGTAGTGTTCTATGGTATCCGGCGGCGGACTATCCGTATGCCGACCTGTGGTATTGGGGGCCGCCGCTTTTCATCGGCGCAGGCGTGGGCTTCGTGTTCGTCGATCGATTCCATCACTTTCACCATTTCCACCACTTCGATCACGTCGTCCACTTCAACGGAATGGACCATCGCCGCGTCGGCGTGCCGGTCGGCGCCGGTTTTCACCATGGCGCGTTCCCGGCTGGCACCGTCGGCCACGGATTCGGCGGCATGCATCCGTTCGGCGGCGTGAGCGGATTCGGTGGAATGCGGCGGCATTAGGCGGCGTTTCCGGCCGGACTCGCTGTCGTCGTATACCTGCTAATCGAGCCGCCCGCGCAAGTCCTCGAACGGAATCATCACATGCGTGCGATACGCGGGCCGCGCTTTCAGCCGTTCGTACCACGCTCGCACATGCGGGAGGTCCGGCCGTGCGATGTCGAGTTCGAAGTAGCGATACAGGTGCGTGCCGGCCGCGATGTCGGCGAGCGTGAGCGCGTCGCCCGCGAGAAACGGCTGCCCGGCCAGCGCCGCATCGAGCGCCTGGAAGTGCTGCGCGCACTGCGCGATGCTTTGCTCGACACGCACCGTGTCGCGCTGCTCGGGCGGCGTCCGGAAGTAGCCCCGGAACACGCCGTTCAGGAACGTCGGCTGCAACGTGGTTTGCGACCAGTCCATCCAGCGGTCGGCGCGCGACCGTTCGGCCGGGTCGTCGTGCCAGAAGCCGGGGCGTCCGTAACGTGCGGCGAGGTAGCGCAGGATGCTGTGCGATTCCCAGACGACCGTGCCGCCATCGTCGATCACGGGGATGCGCCCGTGCGGGTTCATCGCCAAAAAATCGGGCGTGTCGAGCACGCCGAACTGCCCACCGGCCGGCACGTGCCGATGCGCAAGTGCGAGCTCGTCGACGAGCCACATCACCTTCTGAACGTTGAATGCATTGCGGCGCCCCCATACGGTCAGCATGCCGGCCTCCTTGTGTCGTGCGGAACGGGATCGCGGACAGTGTAAACGCCGCAGGCGCGCACCGTGGTGCGCGCCTGCAGGCTGTCGTCGATGTCGTCGTCGCCGTGCGGCGACGCGATCAGAACTTGTGGCGAATCCCGACGATCGCGAGTTCCTGCGTATCGGTGCCGGAGTTCACGCCGTACGAGCCGACCGATGCGGCGGCCTTCACGACCGCGCCATTCGCGTTGAGCGTGTTGCCGCTCGCCTTCTGGTAGCCGAACAGCGCATACAGGTCGGTGCGCTTCGACAGCGCGTAGTCCGCGCCGAGGTTGACCTGGTTGTAGTGCGCGGAACTCGGCCCCGTCAGCGACGTGTAGTTGTAGCCGACGCCCGCGCGCAGCGCCGGCGAGAACTGCCAGTTGAAGAACGCGGAGCCGTTGTTGAACTTCGCGTTCTGGCTGAACGCCGACAGCGTGTCCGCGCCGTACTGCGTATTCGAATACGCGAGGCCGAAGGTGGCGGGCCCGGCCACGTACTGGCCGGCCACGCGCACGATCTGGATCGACTTCGCGCTCGAGAAGCCCTGGTTGATCACGGTGTTGAACAGCGTGTCCGAGCTGCTCGACCACGTGCGCACGCCGTTCGCGACAGTCGAGCCTCCGTTCGCATAGAAGAAGCCGGCGCCGAGCGACAGCGGGCCGTTCGCGTAGCTCGCGCCGAAGCTGTACGTGCGGCCGCTGCCGGTGGCGCCCGCGACGCCGCCGAAACCGTACAGGCCTTCGAACTGGAAGCCCGAGATCAGCGGGCTCGTGTATTTCACCGAGTTGCTGACGCGCAGGCTGTTGTCGTAGTTGTCGAGGTCGCCCGGCGTCGCGAACACGCCGCCGAAGTAGTTGTCCTGCGTGAGGCCCTGCACGAGATCGACGACCGGATCGTACTGGCGGCCGAGCGTCACGGTGCCGTACGTGCTGCTCGCGAGACCGACGACGGCCTTGCGGCCGAATTCGCGCGAGCCCTGGCCGAGCGCGCCCGTGCCGATGTTGAAGCCGTTCTCGAGCTGGAACAGCGCGGCCAGGCCGCTGCCGAGATCCTCGGTGCCGCGCAGCCCCCAGCGGCTGCCCGACAGGTTGCCGCTGCTGAACTTGACGAGGCTCGACGCGTTGCTGCCGTTCGCGTTCTGCGCGTTGTGCACGTACGCGATGCCCGCATCGGCAATGCCGTACAGCGTGACGCTGCTTTGTGCGTGCGCGCCGGCGGCGTAGAGCGCGGCCGGCAGCGCGAGCAGCGCGAATGAACGGATCTGTTTCATTGTTGGATTCCCCCGTGGGTCGAATGGTCTGACGAGTCGGTGAACGATACGGACAGCGCATCGTCGAGGGAACCAATAAATTGTCGGATCGTTATGAGGCGGCGCAGAGATGGGTGCGCGCGCAACGAATGGGCGGCGGAGCGGGCCACCCGCGCATCGCGACGGGTGTGCCGTGCGATCCCGTGCGCAGGTCAGTGGCGATCGTCGCCTGATACGAACAGCCGCGGCTGCGCGGCATTCAACGCATCGTCCGCTTCGGGCTGCGACGGAAAGATCCCGTTGCGGTCGGGCCACAGCAACTGGACGCACGGGAAGTCGTCGTTACCGTAGAACCAGCGGTTCCAGCCGAGATGCGCTTCGTAGTGCGCTTTCTCGACCGGCATGAGGAGCGCGTTCGCATTGGCGTAGATGGATGCGGTGACTTCGCCGACCGGAGGCGGCGTGCCGGCCGCGACCATCCGGTAGACGTCCCACAGCACGTCGTGGACGATGCGCGCCGGCAACGAGAACACGATGATCTCGGGAAAACCGTGGTTGACCCACAGCCCGGTCGTGAACGAGAACCCTGGATCGTCCCCCTCCGCGAACACTTCCGTGCGGAACCATCCATGCCGACGAATCTGGTTCACGAATCGCTGCTCGTCTTCCTCGAGCACCGAATCGGGCGCGTCGAGCGCGGTGGCGATGTCCGGTCGCGTGGTCATAACGGCTCCTTGGATCTGCGTCGTGCGACAGGACACCGGGCAATGGCGTCCGGCCTGCGGCAAAGCGATCGCGGCCGAATCCACCGACGATCGCTGCGCCGCCATGTTGCCACAGCGGTTCCGCTTACTGCTCTACCTTCTCCGCGTCCGCGGTCTCACCGAGGAATCCGCCGCTCTGGTGCGCCCACAGCGCCGCATAAATGCCACCGGCCTGCAGCAGCTGCTGGTGCGTCCCTTCCTCGACGATGCGCCCTTCGTCGAGCACGATCAGCCGGTCCATCGCCGCGATGGTCGACAGCCGGTGCGCGATCGCGATCACCGTCTTGCCGCGCATCAGGTCGTCGAGGCTGCGCTGGATCGCGACTTCGACCTCGGAATCGAGCGCGCTGGTCGCTTCGTCGAGCACGAGGATCGGCGCGTCCTTGAGCATCACGCGCGCGATCGCGACGCGCTGCCGCTGGCCGCCCGACAGCTTCACGCCGCGCTCGCCGACCTCGACGTCATAGCCGCTGCGGCCGTGGCGGTCGCGCAGCCGTTCGATGAACTCGGACGCTTCCGCACGCACGGCCGCGTCGTGCATCTCGCGCTCGGTCGCGTCGGGGCGCCCGTACAGCAGGTTCTCGCGCATCGTCCGGTGCAGCAGCGACGTATCCTGCGTGACCATCCCGATCGCGCCGCGCAGGCTGTCCTGTGTCACATGCGCGATGTCCTGCCCATCGATCCGGATCGCGCCGCCGCCCACGTCGTAGAAGCGCAGCAGCAGGTTCACGAGCGTCGACTTGCCGGCGCCCGAGCGGCCGATCAGGCCGATCCGCTCGCCGGGCCGTATCGTCAGGTTCAGCCCGTCGAACACAGCGCGGTCGTTGTCCTCGTGCGCGAACTGCACGTTGTCGAACACGATCCCGCCGCGCTGCACCGCGAGCGGCTTCGCGTCGGGCGCGTCGACCACGCTGTGCACCTTCGTCAGCGTGTTGATGCCGTCCTGGATCGTGCCGACGTTCTCGAACAGCTCGGTCATCTCCCACATGATCCAGTGCGAATAGCTCGACAGGCGCAGCGCCATCGCGATCACCGCCGCGACGACGCCCGCGCTCGCCTCGCCGTGCATCCACAGATACAGCGCGAGGCCGGTCGAGCCGACCAGCAGCAGCGTCGACAGCAGGTGGTTGACGACCTCGAACGCGCTGACGAGCCGCATCTGCGCGTCGCCGGTCGCCTTGAACGCTTCCATCGCGCGTCGCGCGTGGTCGGCTTCGCGCCGCGTGTGCGAGAACAGCTTCACGGTCGTGATGTTCGAATACGCGTCGGTGATGCGGCCCGTCATCAGCGCGCGCGCGTCGGCCTGGCGACTGCCGACGGCACCGAGGCGCGGCACGAAATACGCGCACGCCAGGCCGTAGCCGAGCGCCCACAGCGCGAGCGGGATCATCAGCCGCCAGTCGAAGCTGGCCGCGAGCGCGAGGATGCCGATCAGGTACGCGGCGACGCCGATCACGACGTCGACCGACATGAACAGCGCATCGCGCACCGCGAGCGCGGTCTGCATGATCTTGGTCGTCACGCGGCCGGCGAACTCGTTCGCGTAGAACGACAGGCTCTGGTCGAGCATCAGCCGGTGAAACAGCCAGCGCAGCCGCATCGGGAAGTTGATCGCGAGCACCTGGTGCTTGACCATCGTATGCAATGCGATCAGCAGCGCGCTGCCGGCGAGGATCGCCGCGAACCCGGTGAGCGTGGCGAAGTGCCGGCCGCCGAAATCGGCCGGCGTCGCGGACGCGAGCCAGTCGACCACGCGGCCCATCATCGCGAACAGCGCGGCTTCGTACGCGGCCAGCGCGGCCGACGTCAGCGCGATCAGCAGGATCCAGCTGCGCGCGCCTTTCGTGCACGCCCAGACGAACGAGAAGAAACCCCGCGGCGGCGTGACGGGATCTTCGAGCGGGAAAGTCGGCAGGCGCCGTTCAAACCACGAAAACATCGACTTGTTCTCCTTGTGCGGCCCGATGCAGCGCGCGGGCCGATGATGCCGGGGCCGGCTGCGGTGCGGTCATCGTGTGCCGGCACATCCGTCCGGCCGATGGACGTTGCGCCGCGATTCGCGTGGCCCGGCGTGAAGTGTCGCATCGATTCGAGCGGGCTGCAGGCCGGTTGTAAGCCGACCGGCCAGGCGAACGGCGTGGTACTCGCGCATCGGGCTCGCAGGCATGGTCACGTGCCTTTAAAAAAATCCTTGACTATCTATCTATGAGTAGATAAAGTTCGATCCATGGAAACGAAACCCACCGTCCGCGAACAGATTCTCGACCACGCGATCACGCTGATGATGCTGCGCGGTTACAACGGCTTCAGCTATCGAGACCTGTCCGACCTGGTGGGCGTGAAGACGTCGAGCATCCACTACTACTTCCCGTCGAAGGACGATCTCGTACTGGAAGCGGTGTCGGTCTACAGCGACGACGTCCTCTCGGCCGTGCGGACGATCGATCCGGCGCTGCCGGCCGACGTGAAGCTGAGCCTTTATACGAAGATGTTCGGCCGCACGCTCGGCGACGGCAACATGATCTGCCTGTGCGGGATGCTGGCGGCCGATATCGAATCGTTGCCGGAGAACGTACGGCAGGCCGTGCAGGTGTTCTTCAAGGCCAACGAGAGCTGGCTCGCGGAGTTGCTGGCGCAGGGTGCGAAGGAAGGCACGCTGCAGTTCAGCGGCAAGCCCGAAACGGCCGCGCGCACGTTGTATGCGGCGTTCCAGGGCAGCGTGCTGGCCAGTAGGCTGTTTCACACGCGGGCGCGTCTCGAGGATGTCGAGGCGGTCTGGAAAACGCGGTCCTGACGGACGGCGCAAGCAGTCGGGCGGTTCGCCGCCTTTTGCTGGGTTTTGTTATCTATCTGATGGTAGATAGATGAATCGGGCAGGTGGATCAACCGCCTGCATTTTTTGGGGATGTTTATCTATCTATGGGTAGATAAATAAATGCGATGCCGGCTGCGGGGCAGTTGGCAAGCGGTCCCGGGTTGGAAGGCTGTTTCACTCACTGATTGAAAAAGGAGTCTGTCATGTCGATCGAAAAAGTGCTGTACCGCGCCCATGCAAAAGCCACCGGCGGCCGTGACGGCCGTGCGACGGTGCCCGAAAGCGGCCTCGACCTGAAGCTGACCACGCCGCGCGAGCTCGGCGGCGCGGGCGGCGCAGGCGCGAACCCCGAGCAACTGTTCGCCGCCGGCTACAGCGCGTGTTTCATCGGCGCGATGAAGTTCGTCGCCGCGCGCGACAAGATCGCGATCCCCGCGGACGCCGCGATCGAAGGCAGCGTCGGCATCGGCGCGATCCCGAACGGCTTCGGCATCGAAGTCGAACTGAAGATCTCGCTGCCGGGCCTCGATCGTGATGTCGCGCAGACGCTGATCGATCGCGCACACATCGTGTGCCCGTATTCGAACGCGACGCGCGGCAACATCGACGTCACGCTCACGCTCGTCTGATCGTACGCATTGCGAAACATTTACCGTCACATCGTCATTCACGGATTGAGCCAAGGAGTTACACCATGAAGATCGTCAAGCCGCTGCTGATCGCTGCCGCCGTTGCGGCTGCACTGTCCGCCGCGCCCACCGCGTTCGCCGCGGGCGCCGGCGCCGAAGCTGTCCGGCCGGATGCGACGACGAGCGCATTCCTCGCCGTGCTGAACGGCCAGAAGGGCCCGGGCCTCGAAACGCTGAGCCCCGCGAAAGCGCGCCAGGTGCTGGTCGATGCGCAGAACGGCACGAAGGTCGACCTGTCGGGCATCGACGTGTCGAACCGCACGATCGAACAGGACGGCGTGTCCGTGCCGGTCACGATCGTCCGCCCGCAGGGCGCGACAGGCACGCTGCCGGTGTTCATGTTCATACACGGCGGCGGGTGGGTGCTCGGCGATTTCCCGACGCACGAACGCCTCGTGCGCGACCTCGTCGTGCAATCGGGCGCCGTCGCGGTGTTCGTGAACTACACGCCGTCGCCGGAAGCGCATTACCCGGTGGCGATCAACCAGGCGTATGCGGCGACGAAGTGGGTGGCCGAGCACGGCGCGGAGATCGGTGTCGACGGCAGCCGCCTCGCGGTGGTCGGCAACAGCGTCGGCGGCAACATGGCGGCCGTGGTGGCGCTGATGGCGAAGGACAAGGGCGGCCCCGCGATCCGCTTCCAGGGTCTGATGTGGCCGGTGACGGACCACAACTTCAACACGGGCTCGTACAACGCGTATCAGCAAGGGCACTTCCTCACGCGGCCGATGATGAAGTGGTTCTGGGACGCCTATACGAAGAACGAAGCACAGCGCAACGAGATCTACGCGTCGCCGCTGCGCGCGAGCACCGCGCAGTTGAAGGGCCTGCCGCCCGCGCTGATCCAGGTTGCGCAGTTCGACGTGCTGCGTGACGAAGGCGAAGCGTATGGCCGCAAGCTCGACACGGCGGGTGTCGATGCGACGACCACGCGCTACGACGGCACCATCCACGATTTCGGCCTGCTGAACGCGCTGGCCACGGATGCGCCGACGAAGGCGGCGACGAAGGCGATGGCGAATGAAATCGCGACGCGGTTGAAGTAAGCGATGACCCGCACGCGCACCGCGCCTGACGCGGTGTGCGTGAGACGACTCGGCGGCGGGCAGATGCCCGCCGTTTTTGCATGCCGCCGGCGGGCGGGACGCGAAAGCGACGCAGTGCGCTGGCAACTATCCCGCGTCGGCCCGGCGCGGCTGCCCGGGGGCCTGCGCTTGCAGCAGGCGCGCCATCGCCGCGCGCAGCTTGTCGCTCGGCACCGGCTTGTGCAGCAGCACGAACCCGCCGTGCTTCAGCCGGCCGGGCCGCCGCGCGGTCGTGTCGCCGGTGATCAGCATCGCGGGAATCGCCGTGTTGTACTCGTCGCGAATGCGCGCGATCGCAGCGATTCCGTTCTGGTCGCCGTGCAGGTGCAGGTCGCAGATCAGCAGGGTCGGCCGTACCTCGCACGATGCCAGGCACGCGATCGCGTCGTCGACCGACGCGGCCGTGACGACCTGGTAGCCCCAGCGCTCGAGCAGCATCGACATGCCGGCGCGGATCGCGCTTTCGTCGTCGATCACGACCACGAGGTGGGCGGCGGCCGTCGCTTCGTCGACAGCGATCTCGTCGGCGACGGCACCGTGCTGCACGGCCGTGTCCAGCCGCACCAGCTGCAGTTCGAAGCACGAGCCCCGCCCGGGTTCGGAGCGCAGCGTCAGCGGACAGTCGAGCAGCCCCGCGAGGCGCCGCACGATCGCCAGCCCGAGGCCGACGCCCCGTTCGGGCTCGTCGCCGCGACGGCGCAACTGGTAGTAGTCGTCGAATACGCGTGCCTGCTGGTCGGCCGGAATGCCGCGCCCGGTGTCGATGAATTGCAGGCGAACGTGCTGGCGCGTGCGCCTGCAGCCGACGACGATGCGTCCGGTGTCGGTATAGCGCACCGCATTCGACAGCAGGTTGCGTGCGATGCGCTCGACCAGCACCGGATCAGAATCGACCACTGCCGTGCTGCGCACGTACGACAGCGACAGGCCTTTCCCGTGCGCGTCGGCGGCGACTTCGCGGCACACGCGCTCCAGCACCGTGCCGATCGCGAACGGCCGGCGATGGACGGGCACGACGCCCGCATCGAGCCGCGAGATGTCGAGGATCGCGGTGAACAGCGCATCCATTGCGTTGACGGACTGGTCGATGCGATCGACGAGCAGCGTGCCGTCGGCCGGCATCGGGACGTGACGCAATGCGCCGACGAACAGGCTCAGCGCATGGACGGGCTGGCGCAGGTCGTGGCTCGCTGCCGCGAGAAAGCTCGACTTGACGTGCACGGCCTGCGTCGCGAGATCCTTTTGCCGGCGGAAGTTCTCGGCCAGCTGCGCGGCGCGCTGGCGTTCGCGTTCGGCGATCCGCTGCGCGCGGATCAGTTGCAACTGCATCTCGATCTGGTCGCGGAATTCCTCGACGAGCCGGATGTAGCGTTCCGAATATGCATTCTCCTTGCAGTCGAGCAGGCAGATCGTGCCGAACGACGTGTTGTCGGGCCAGCGGATCGGCAGGCCGAGATACGAGACCATGTTGACGCGCAGGTCCGGATTGTTGCGCCACTGCGCGGATTGCCTCGCATCCGGCACGACCAGCGCATCGCCGCTCGCAATGACCGCTTCGCAGTAAAGTCCCGAGCCGTGCAGTTCGGCCGATTCTCCCGGATAGAACGGATTGCCGGTGTTGCGGCTCGCCACCAGCACCTGGATGTCGCGGCCGACGTTGCGCATGATCAGCCCGGCCGGCACGCCGACGATTTCCGCCATCAGGTCGACGAGGCGCTGCCAGCGCGCGATCACGTCGGCGGCGAGGTCGAACGGGACTTCATGGTCGGCCGGGGTTTCGGGCGGCTCGTCGACATGCGTCATGCGCACGCTCCTCGAACGGGCGGGGAAGATGAGGAAAATTTAGGCGTTCCACGCCGGCATGGCAATGTCGCGACGCGGGCCGGCGTCGGATCAGATGAGGCCGGCCTTCCTGCCGGCTGCCGCTGCCTGGGTGCGGTTGATGACGTTCAGCGCCTTGAAGATCGCGGTGATGTGCGCCTTGATGGTCTTTTCGGACAGGCCCAACTTGTCGGCGATGACCTTGTTCGGTACGCCTTCCGCGAGATAGCGCAGCACTTCGACCTGTCGTTGCGTCAGCATCGAACCGCGTGCTGCGGCGGCGCCGTCCTGATGCTGCAGCGCGGGCTCGTCGAGCACGAGCGGCGGTACGTAGCGTTCGCCGTTGAGTGCGATCCGGATGGCGGACAGCAGCGTGCGCGGGCTGGCGGACTTCGGCACGTAACCCATCGCGCCCTGCGCGAACGCGCTGCGCACGGCGCCGGGATCTTCGGACGACGACAGCACGATGACGGGGAGCCCCGGGCGCATCGTCGCGAAGACGGCGAGCGCGTCGAGGCCGTCCATGCCCTGCAGCTTCAGGTCGAGCACGATGGCGTCGAGGTCGGTGTGATCGTCGAGCAGCCGCACCGCATCATCGGCGCTGCTCGCCTGGACGACGATCGTGTCGTCGTCACCCTGGCGCAGCAGCATCTCCACGCCATCCCGCAGGATCGCGTGATCGTCGACGATCAGAATTTTCATGAGGACGCTTGAATATGTGAATCAGGACGCGGACCGATACGAACGAACCGGATTGTACAAGACGAAAGTCTTAATACTAAAGTCGAGTTTGTCCGGCATCTGTCTTGCGTCTAACGTCGCATTTACATTCAGCGGAATATCGCCGAGACTCAATCACGACAGTTCGCAATGCAGGTGAATGCGGGCGCGCCAATCGATGCGTCGCCGGCAACGCGGCGATGTGAGCGACGAAGCACGCGGCCGCTTCAGGACTGAATGGCGGCGCGATGCACGCACGCAAGGTGCGTCGTTCGGCGGCAGTGAATTTCCTATTCACGTCGCGCGAAAAAATAACGGCTCGTAATAACCGGATTATCGGCACGTATTTGGACGGCGAATCATTGATCCTGATTGCGCATGAATCGAGGTGAACGATGAAGGTTGCCAACGACAGCGATGCAATGTGGGAACTGAACATGTCGTATCTCTGGCTTGCGCAGCGACTCCTGCAGTCGGATCGCGCAACCGGCATGTTCCGCCTGGGTGTGACCGCCGATGTCGCCGCCGCGCTGGCCGCGCTGTCGATGAAGCACATGAACGAGCTCGCGTCTGCGGGGCAATTGATCTGCGCATTGCGGCCGGGCCGATACGGAGTGCTGTCGGCACTGACCCGCGCGACGCCGCCGGTCGATCTCGTGCGCGTGCATACCGCGATGGTGCTGGCCGGCCTTGCGCTGCCCGACGAGGAAACATCGTGAACGGCCGGGCAGGGCGGCACGGCCTCGCGGACGACGCGCAACTGACGATGCACGCGGCGGCGCTGATCCGGCTCGGCGCGCGGCTGCAGATGCTGGAAATCGAGTGCGGGTTGCCGCGCGACCGTCTCGTGCGCCTGTATCGCGAAGTGCGCGGCGTGGCCGCGCCGAAGGGGTTGCTGCCGTCGTCGATCGACTGGTACATGACGTGGTTCGCGAACCTTCATGCATCGCTGTTCCACAGCATCTACCGTTTCCTGCGCAACCAGGCGGGCTGCACGCGACTCGAAGCGCTCGTCAAGGCCTATACGCTGTATGCCGAACAGGGCGATGCCGCGTGCCGCGCGTTGCCGCTGGACCTGACACGCGCCTGGATGCTGGTGCGCTTCGTCGACGCCGGCGTGCTCGACATTGCCCATTGCCGGGATTGCGGCGCGGCGTTCATCACCTATCGCCACGCGCTGCGCCGGCATCCCGTGTGCGTCGCCTGCCGGCTGCCGGCGCGCGCCGGCAAGCGAGCGGTCGGCACGTCGTCGCGCGTGGCGCCCGGCACGCGTCATGCGCGACGGTGCGACGCACAGGTGGCCGTCGCGTCCAGTCGCGGCAGCGGGAGCGCCGCGGGCGATTCATCGGGAGAATGGTGTGCAATCTAGCGGGGCAACGGTGGCCGCGGCGGGGCCCGCGCGGCCCGCGGCGAATGGCGCCGGCCGGCACGTCGCGTCGGCCGGGGCGGCGCGCTCGCCCGATCGCGACGGCGGCGCGCATCCTTTGCCGGCATCGTGAACCTGCGCGGCCTCTCGATCCGGCAGCGGATGCGGGCCGGCTTCGCGCTCGTCGTGATGCTGACGGCGGTGGCGTGCGGGACGAACCTGCGGGAAAGCTGTCGGCAATACCGGCAGGGCTATCTCGACCTGCGCGATTTCGCGCTGGTCGAGCGCGCGATGATCGCGTCGAACCGGATCTCGGCCGAACGCTGGCCGGCCAACCAGTTGCTGGCGCTGCGGCGGCGCGATGCCGCGACGCAGGTGCAGGCGGTGCGCGATGCGAGGGCGCGTTCGGACCAGGCGCTCGATGCGCTGCGAGACGACCTCGCGCGGGCGGAGGCGCTCGGTGCATCCGAGCGCGGGGCCGCGCTGCACGCGCTCGAGTCGATACGCGCCGAGCTGGCCGGCGCGCGCGGCGAAGTCGATGCGCTCGTCGCGCGGCCCGCGGCGGCGCGTGCGACGTGGCAGGTGCAGGCTGCACAGGACCGCATGTTCGCGGCTGCCGACGATCTGGCGACGCTGACCGGCGGCGTGATGGCGGGTACGGCGATGCGTCATCCGGACACGGCCGGCGCGCTGGTCCTCGCACGCTTGCTGGGCGACCTGCGTGAATACACCGGCCGGCTCGGCTCGCTGTTCGTCGCGCCGCTGGTGAGGCGCGAAGCGCTCGACAACGATCGGCTGGCGCGCATCCTCCAGATGCGCGGGCGCATCGTGCAGCTTCGCGCACTGATCGCCAGTGCGATCGCGCCGCCGCTCGACGACGCGATGCTGTCGAATGACCTGGCGCGGTTGAACGACACGATGGACGGCAGCTTCCTGCCGCTCGTGGCCGCGACGCTCCGCGCGGGCCACACGGGCGCCTATGCAATGAACGCAGAGGATTTCGCGTCGCGGATCATGCGGGACCTCGACGCATCGGCGCGGTTGCGCGACCGCGTGCTCGACCTCACGCGTGCACGTGCGGTGGCGCTGCGCGATGCGGCGTGCGTCCGGATGGCGCTATCGGCCGTCGAGGCGGCGTGCTGCATCGCGATCCTGTTCCTGCTCGTGCGCGGCACGCAGCGGACGCTGTCGAAACCGCTCGATGCGCTGAGCCGGCGCATCGTTGCGTTGAGCAACGGCGACGTGTCACCGATCGTCCGGATTCCGGGCACGAGCGCCGAGATCGCGCACGTGAACGATGCACTGGACGCGCTGCGCGGCGCCTACGTTCATCGCACGCTGCTCGAGCGGCAGCGCAACGACATGCTGACGCTGTTCTCGCACGACATGCGCGCGCCGCTTACGTCGGTCATCGTGCTCGTGGACGCGCCCGCCGCCTGCCCGCCCGACTGCACGCTGCGCGAGCGTCTTCACGAGATCGGCGGGCTGGCGCGTCATACGCTCGCGATGGCGGACGGTTTCGCGCAGGTGTCGCGGGCGGAGGCAGGCGAGTACGCGTCGGAACTCGTCAACGTGGCCGACCTGATGAATCAGGCACGCGACGAAATCTGGCCGCGCGCGCGGGACAAGCACATCGCGATCGACGATGTACCGCCGTGCGACGACGCGCTCGTACGCGGCGATCCGGCGCTGCTGTCGCGTGCGCTGGTCCATCTGCTGGGGAACGCGGTCGAATACAGCGCGGCGCATACCCGAGTCGAGTGCAGCGTCGAACTGGCGGACGACGGTGCTTCGGTATGCTGCGTGATTCGCGATTACGGCTACGGGATCGCGGCCGAGGATCAGGCGCGCCTGTTCGAGCGTTACCGTCGCTTTCGCCTGCCGGGGCAGCCCGACACGAAGGGTGTCGGGCTCGGCATGGCGTTCGCGAAGGCGGTCGTGCATCGGCACCGCGGCGACATCCACGTGCGCAGCGCGCCGTGGCAGGGCACGACCGTGACGCTCACGCTGCCCGTGGCCGGTGTACCCGTCGACGGGCACGACCCGGACCGAACGATGTCGGCCGAACCGATACCGGGATGATGCGTGGCGGCGGGAGGCCGCACGCCGTGCACCCGGTGGTGTCTTCCCGCAGCCGCACGCGGCGATGTTCGACGGCGCGTGAAGTTGGTACGATCGCGCGTATCGTTCACGCCGGCGCCGCAACCCGCCGGCCATCGGTCGCGCGGCCGCCCGGCCGCACGGCCTCGTTCGGGAGAAGCGGTTCATGCTGCAGGCGTTCGCGGTCTTGCTGACCTTCCAGTGTCTCGGGGAAGGGGTGTCCTACCTGTTCGGCCTGCCGGTGCCGGGCCCGGTGATCGGCATGTTGTTGCTGTTCGGCTTTGTGATGCTGCGCCCGCAGGTGGCCGACGCGATCGAGCCGACCGCGCTTGAGCTGCTGCGCCATCTGTCGCTGCTGTTCGTGCCGGCCGGCGTCGGCATCATGGTGTCGGCCGACCGCGTGCGCGGCGATGCGGTCGCGGTCGTCGTCGCGCTGGCGGTGAGCACCACGCTCGCGATCGCGGTGACCGCGCTCGTCACGCGCGCGCTGCTGCGCCGCCAGCGGCGCGCGGGCGGCGCGGCGGAGGGCACGCCATGACGGCCTTCCCGAAACTCGGCGCGATCTGGGTCTATCTCGCCGCGACCCCGCTGCTGGGCCTGACCATCACGCTGATCGCCTATCTGCTTGCACAGGCCGTCTATGCGAGGGCGCGCTTCAACCCGCTCGCGAACCCGGTGCTGATCGCGGTCGCGCTGATCGTCGTGTTGCTGACGATCACCCGTACGCCGTATACGACGTATTTCGAAGGCGCGCAGTTCGTCCACTTCCTGCTCGGCCCCGCCACCGTCGCGCTTGCGCTGCCGCTGTATCGCCAGTGGTCGAAGCTGCGCCGCGCAGCGGTGCCGCTGCTGGTCGGCCTGCTCGCGGGCTCGCTGACCGCGATCGTGTCGGCGGTCGGCATCGCGGCGCTGTTCGGCGCGTCGCACCAGACGATCGCGTCGCTCGCGCCAAAATCGGCGACGACGCCGATCGCGATGGCCGTCGCCGCGGAAATCGGCGGGATTCCGTCGCTCACCGCCGTGCTCGTGATCTCGACCGGGATTTTCGGGGCGGTGTGCGCACGCGGGATCCTCAATGCGCTGCGGGTCGACGAACCTGCCGTGCGCGGCTTCGCGCTCGGCGTCGCGTCGCACGGAATCGGCACCGCGCGTGCGTTCCAGGTCAGCGAGGAAGCCGGCGCGTTCGCCGGGCTCGGAATGGGGATGAACGGCGTGCTGACGGCCTTCGTCGTGCCGATCCTGCTGCCGGTGCTGTCGCGCTGGATCTGAGCGCCGGCCGCGGCGGGCAAGGCCGGGTTATCGGTTTCCCTGATGGTGCCGGCGCGGCGCCGAAACGACGGTGCACGACGTGCGCATGTATCGTGGCCGTTATCAGGAGAATTCAGGAACGCACACGGACAACCGAATACTGATCGGCTAACGTTGCAACGGCGCCGATGTCGCAAGCGGTCGTGTGCGCGCCGGTGTTCGACCCACTATCAACAATCGACAAGGAGATCCGGCCATGAAGCAGTCTCGCGTGGTATCGGTGGCAGTAGCAGTAACGGCGTCGTTCGGTCTGCTGTTGACCGCCGCGCCGGCGGCATACGCGCAGGATCCGGCGTCCGCACCGACGCAGAAGCAGCTCGACAAGGCGCAGAAGAAGGCGGCCCGCAAGGCTGCCCGCGCGCGGCACGCGTCGGACCTGAAGGCGATCGGCACGGGCAGCGGCTACCGGTTGACCAACGACCAGAGCAACTATCCGCAGAACGCCGCGACGAAGGCGCCAGCGTCGAAGGCGGCGCCGGCCGCCCCGGCATCGGGCCAGTAACGACCGGAACCGGGGCACAGCGCGAACGGCGCCGGATCGACCGGCGCCGTTCGCGCATGTGCGGGGCTGCCCGAACGGCCGGGCCGCCGCGTTACGACGCGAGCTTGCTCGCGATTTCCGCGACGTGCTTGCCCTGGTAGCGCGCGATGTCGAGCTCGTTCGCGCTCGGCTGGCGGCTGCCGTCCGCGCCCGCGAGCGTGGTCGCGCCGTACGGCGTGCCGCCGGTAATTTCGTTCATGTTGACGAGGCCGCTGCATGCATACGGCACACCCACGATCACCATCCCGTGGTGCAGCAGCGTGGTGTGGAACGACGTGATCGTCGTTTCCTGGCCGCCGTGCTGCGTGCCGGTCGATGCGAACACGCTGCCGATCTTGCCGACGAGCGCGCCCTTCATCCACAGGCCGCCGGTCTGGTCGAGGAACGTGCGCATCTGGCCGGCCATGTTGCCGAAGCGGGTCGGCGTGCCGAAGATGATCGCATCGTAGTCGGCGAGTTCGTCCACCGTCGCGACCGGCGCGGCCTGGTCGACCTTCACGCCGATCGCGCGGGCCTGGTCGACGGGAATCGTTTCCGGCACGCGCTTGAGCGTGACCTCGACGCCGGCCACCGATTTCGCGCCTTCCGCGATCTGCTGCGCCATCGTTTCGACGTGCCCGTAGGACGAGTAGTAAAGAACGAGTACCTTGGCCATGTTGCGAATCTCCGATTAAAAGGGCCCCGCGGTCAGCGGGGCCCGGTTTCCCGAACGGGCGTCACGCCCACTCGGCCGTTACTTCGACCGGACGCAGGTCGAACACCAGCACTTCGGCATCCTTCCCGTCGGCGAACGTCAGCGCCTGTTCGTCGCGCACGCGCACGCCGTCGCCTTCGCCGAGCGTCACGCCGTTGACCGTCACGCTGCCGCGTGCCACGTGCACGTAAGCAAAGCGGTTCGGCGCCAGTTCCAGCGTCGCGCGTTCATCGCCGTCGAACAGGCCCGCGTAGATCCGCGTGTCCTGCCGGATCTTCAGCGAACCGGCGTCGCCGTTCGGCGAGACGACGAGCGCGAGCTTGCCGCGCTTGTCGTCGGCCGTGACATTCGTCTGCTGGTAACGCGGCTCGGCACCCTTTTCGGCCGGCCCGACCCAGATCTGCAGGAAGTGGACCGGCAGTTCCGGCGAGTGGTTGAACTCGCTGTGACGCACGCCGGTGCCGGCGCTCATCAGTTGCACGTCACCGGGCACGATCACCGAACCGGTGCCCATCGAGTCCTTGTGTTCCAGCGCGCCGTCGAGCACGTACGACAGGATTTCCATGTCGCGGTGCGGGTGCGTGCCGAAGCCGCGGCCCGGGGCGACGCGGTCGTCGTTGATCACCAGCAGGTCGGAGAAGCCGACTTGCTTCGGATCGTAGTAATTCGCGAACGAAAACGTATGACGGGAGCTGAGCCAGCCATGCTCCGCACGGCCACGTTGGTTTGCTGCACGGGTTTCGATCATGATTTTTGTTCCTCAAGACGCCGGACCTCGAAAGTGGGCCCGGCCGTTCGTTGAGATGAATCTTAGGTCAATCGATTTGACAAATAAATGGCTGTAGCGATAATGACTGTCGCTATGGAGTGGACAATATGGAACTCAACGATCTCAGGATCTTCGTCGCGACGGTCGATGCGGGCAGCTTCACGGCGGCGGCCGACCAGCTGATGCTGTCCAAGCAGTTCGTCAGCCGGCGCACGATGGCGCTGGAGGCGTCGCTCGGCGTGCGGCTGCTGCACCGGAACACGCGCAACCTCGCGGTGACCGAATCGGGGCAGGAGTTCTATGCGCGGGCGCAGCGGATCCTCGCGGAGATTGCCGACGCCGAGCAGGCGATGTCGGTGCGCAGCACCGAGCTGCACGGGTCGCTGAAAATCAGCGCGCCGCTGTCGTTCGGGATCACGCACGTGTCGCCGCTGATCGCCGAATTCCTGTCCGCGCACCCGGCCGTGCGGCTGAACCTCGACCTGACCGACCGGCGCGTCGACCTGATCGGCGAGGGCTTCGATCTCGTGCTGCGGATCGGCTCGCTCGAGGATTCGACGCTGATCGCGCGCCCGCTCGGCGCATGGCGGATGATTGCGTGCGCGAGCCCCGCCTACCTGAAGCGGCAGGGCACGCCGCAGACGCCGGTCGATCTCGCCGGCCATACGTGCGTGCTGTACGGGCGCGAGCGGCGCATCGGCTGGGAATTCCGCGTCGACGGCGTGGCGCGCACGTTCGACGTGCAGGGGCCGCTGGTCGCGAACAATGGCGAGGTGGTGCGGGACGCGGCGATCGCGGGCCTCGGCATCGCGCTGCTGCCGGATTTCATCGTCGGCGGTGCGCTCGACAGCGGTGCGCTCGTGCCGGTGCTCGACGCGTATGCGCCGTCGCCGATCACGCTCAATGCGGTGTTTCCGCAGCATCGGGAAGGGTTCGTCACGCTGCGCACGTTCATCGGGTTTCTCGCGGAACGGCTCGGCGCGGCTGCGCCGGCGGGGAAGGACGGAGCCGGGCGGGCGCGGTGACGGGCAGGGATGCGGGGAATGAGGGTGCTATTCTCCGCATGATTTGCGGAGAATATTGAGTCGTGCGGTGAATCGGTGAGATAATCTCCGCATCATGAGCGGAGATTACACCTACATCTGGGAGTCGGCCGACTGGCCCGCATGGCGCTTCGACCTCCCCGCACTGGCGACGCCACTCGCCGACGTCAGCCGTGCGCAAGGCATGCTGGCCGGGCGGCTGGCGGACGTCGGCCTGGCGTTGCGCGACGAGGCCAGCCTCGCCGCGCTGACGGAAGATGTCGTCAAGACGAGCGCCATCGAGGGCGAAAGCCTGAACGTGGCGTCGGTCCGGTCGTCGATCGCGCGCCGGCTCGGCGTCGATATCGGCGCGCTGGCGCCGGTCGATCGTCACGTGGAAGGCGTGGTCGACATGGTGCTGGACGCGACGACCCATGCGGCGGCGCCGGTCACGGACGCCCGCCTGTTCGGGTGGCATGCGGCGCTGTTCCCGACCGGCTACTCGGGGATGTCGCGGATCACGGTCGGCGGCTGGCGCACGGATGCGACGGGGCCGATGCAGGTCGTGTCCGGGCCGATCGGCCGGCAGCGCGTGCATTTCGAGGCGCCGCCCGCCGCGCGTCTCGCCAGCGAGATCGGGCGGTTTCTCGCGTGGCTGAATGCCGCACCGGCCGAGCCCTTGCTGATCCGTGCCGGCCTCGCCCATCTGTGGTTCGTCACGCTCCATCCGTTCGACGACGGCAACGGCCGGATTGCGCGTGCGCTCGGGGATCTGGTCCTCGCGCGCGCCGACCGCAGCCCGCAGCGCTTCTACAGCCTGTCGGCGCAAATCCAGCGCGAGCGCAACGCGTATTACGACGTGCTGGAGCGGACGCAACGCGGTTCGCTCGACGTCACGGAATGGCTCGCGTGGTTCCTGACCGCGCTCGGCAGGGCCATCGATCAGGCGCACACGACGCTCGACGCGGTGCTGGTCAAGGCGCGCTTCTGGCAGCGCTGCGCGGGCCTCGCGATGAACGAACGCCAGGTGAAGGTCATGAATCGCCTGCTCGACGGCTTCGAGGGGAAGCTGACTTCCACCAAGTGGGCGGCGCTCGCGAAATGCTCGCAAGACACCGCGCTGAGGGACATCACCGAACTCGTCGAGCACGGTGTGCTGCGCCGCTCGTCGTCCGGCGGGCGGAGCACGAGTTACGAGCTGGCGCCGGTCGACGGCTGACGCCGGCCCGGGTCATGACCGGTGGGCGTTGGCCGCGACGGAGCGGAGTCGTGTTGCCGCTTCGATCGTTTCCGCGTTGAACTCGCAGCACCGGGCCGCGTCGGGCAGTGGGTCGCTGGCCCAAGCGATTGCCCGCGTCTGGCACTATCCCGCGCCTTTTTGTCTTCGAATACTGGATTCGACGGTGGATGTCGAACAGCCGACATCGGTCGCCGCCGCGTACGCCCCCTTCCGTACGAACCCGCTTTCGAGGAGACACGCATGCTCAGGTATCTGATCGGCATCGGTATTCCGTATCTCGGCGTGATCGGCGTGCTGCCCTGGGTGGCGGCGCAGGATCGCTACGTGCTGGGCGTGCCGTTCATCTTCATGTGGATCTTCGCGTGGTTCGTGCTGACGTCCGGCTGCCTGTTCGCGTGCTGGATGCTGTTCGACCGCCGCGCGAGCAGCGCCGTGTAGCGCACGCATCCCGCTTCCCGCGGACCGCCGGCCGCCCGCGCTTTCCGGCGAACCCTACGCATTCCTTTCCTTCGCAGAGGTGCGCATGTCCACGGTCGTCTTCGTCGCGCTGATCGCGCTGTCGCTCTATCTCGCCGTTCGATCCGGCCGCGGCCGCGGCAAGCAGAGCGTGCATGACTTTTTCGTCGCATCGCGCCAGTTCGGCACGGCGCTCGTGTTCTTCCTGACCGCCGGCGAGATCTACAGCATCGGCACGATGGTCGGCTTCCCCGGCGGCATCTACGCGAAAGGGCCGACCTACGGCGTGTGGTTCCTCGGCTACATCCTGCTCGCCTACCCGATCGGCTATTTCGTCGGCCCGAAGATCTGGGAGGCCGGCAAGCGTCACAACGCGATCACGCTGCCCGACCTGTTCAAGGGCCACTACCGCAGCCGCGGGCTCGAGCTGGTCGTTGCGTGCGCATCGATCCTGTTCCTGATCCCGTGGGGGCAGCTGCAGTTCACCGGGCTCGTCGCGGCGCTCAAGGGGCTCGGCTGGCACGTCGAGCCGCTGTACCTGATCTTCGTGTGCGCGGCGCTCGCGTTCACCTATATCGCGATCTCGGGCGTGCGCGCGTCGGCGTACATCGCGATCCTGAAGGACATCCTGATGCTGCTCGCGATCGTCGTGACGGGCGTGGCCGTCGCGTGGCAGGTGGGCGGCGTGCACCCGGTGTTCGACGCCGCGAGCCGGCAGGTCAGCAACACGATGGGCGGATCGCAACTGCGCTTCTCGATGAGCACGATGCTGTTCCAGTCGCTCGGCTTCTACCTGATGCCGTTCGCCGCGCAGAATTTCTTCACCGCGCGCGGGCCGGACGCGATCCGGCGCACGCAGGTCGTGATGCCGCTGTACATGCTGATGTATCCGTTCCTCGTGATCGCGTCGTACTACGCAATCACCGCGAATTTGAAGCTCGCGTCCCCGAATGACGCGTTCTTCGCCGCCGTCACGCACCTGCTGCCCGGCTGGCTGATCGGCCTCGTCGCGGCCGGCGCCGCGCTGTCGGGGCTGCTCGTTCTGGCCGGCATCTGCCTCGCGATCGGGCCGATCGTCACGCGCAACCTGATGCCGAACCTGCCCGAGTCGCGCCAGAAGCGTGCAGCGAAATACGTGATCGTCGGCTACCTGCTGCTGTCGATCGCGACCACGCTGCTCACGCCGAACCTGATGCTCACGCTGATCAACACCACCTACTACGGCGTCACGCAGTTCCTGCCGGGCGTGCTGATCCTGCTCGCGCGGCGCCAGGTGCGGCCCGTCGCGGTAGGCGCCGGGATGATCTGCGGACAGGCGCTCGCGATGATTTTCTACGTATTCCATATCGACTTCGGCGGCATCAACCTCGGCCTCGTGTGCCTCGTCGTCAACGTGCTCGTCGTCGCGGCGGTGCATGCGATGCTGCACGGCCGTCCCGTGAAGCAATACGCCGTATCCTGACGCATCGGCGTTCCGCCGCAAGGAGAGCAGCGAAACATGCACGTATCCGCCACCCCAGCCGCGCACGTGACGGTGTTCACGGCGCGCCGGATCCTGACGATGAACCCGGCGCAGCCGTCGGCCACGCACGTCGCCGTGCGCGACGGCCGCATCCTCGCGGTCGGCGACGCCGCCACGTGGCACGCGCGGTTCGGCGCGTGCACGACCGACGACACGCTGCGCGACAAGGTACTGATGCCGGGGCTCGTCGAAGGGCATTGCCACCTGATGGAAGGCGCGATGTGGGACGCCGTGTACGTCGGCTACTACGACCGGCGCGGCCCCGACGGCACGCTGTGGCCGGGGCTGCGCTCGCTCGACGCGGTGCTCGAACGGCTCGCGGAAGCCGAGCGCGCGATGACCGACGACGGGCCGCTGCTCGCGTGGGGCTTCGATCCGATCTTCTTCGGCACCGCGCGGCTGGCCGCGCGCGAACTCGACCGCGTGTCCGCGCAGCGGCCGATCGCGATCCTGCATGCGAGCGTGCACCTGATGAACGTGAACAGCGCGATGCTCGCGCGCGCGGGCATCGACGAGGACACCGACATCGACGGCGTGACGCGCGATGCCGACGGCCGCCCGACCGGCGAGCTGCAGGAGTTCGCGGCGATGCTGCCGGTGTATCAGACGATCGGCGGCAAGCTCGCGATTTCCGCGAGCGAGAAGCCGCACGCCGTCTGGAATTTCGGGCGCGTCGCGCAGCTCGCGGGCGTGACGACAGCCACCGATCTCGTCAACGACCTGTCGGCCGACGGCAACCGCACGCTGCACGACGTGACCGCCGATCCCGATTACCCGGTGCGGATCGTGCCGGCGTTCGCGCCGCAGCGCAATCCGGCCCGCTCGGCCGACAGCGTGCGCGCGGAGATCGAGCGCAATACCGACAAGCTGCATTTCGGGCCCGTGAAATTCATCGTCGACGGATCGATCCAGGGCTTCACCGCGCGCGTGCGCTGGCCCGGTTATGCGGGCGGGCAGCCGAACGGGCTGTGGCTGATTCCGCCCGCGCAGCTCGTGGACGTGTTCGAGCCGTTTCATCGCGCGGGGCTGCAACTGCACGTGCATACCAACGGTGACGAAGCGACCGACGTCGTGCTCGACGCGATGACCACGCTGCTCGCGCGCCATCCGCGCCCCGATCATCGCCATACGCTGCAGCATTGCCAGATGGCGGATGCCGCGCAGTTGAAGCGCGTTCGCACCCTCGGGATGTGCGTGAACTTCTTTGCGAATCATCTGTACTACTGGGGTGACGCGCATTACGACCAGACCATCGGCCCCGATCGCGCGAGCCGGATGGATGCGGCCGGCTCGGCGCAGCGGCTCGGCATTCCGTTCGCGCTGCATTCGGATGCGCCGATCACGCCGTTGAATCCGCTGTTCACCGCATGGTGTGCGGTGCAGCGCGAGACCGCGTCGGGGCGCGTGCTCGGCGAAGGCGAGCGGCTTTCGGTTGACGACGCACTGCACGCGATCACGCTCGGCGCAGCCTATACGTTGCGGATGGATCATCTCGTCGGCAGCATCGAGATCGGCAAGTTCGCGGATTTCGCGGTGCTCGATGACGATCCGTCGGTCAGCGCACCCGCACGCCTGAAGGAACTCGCCGTGTGGGGCACCGTGCTCGGCGGGCGCGTGTTCCGGTCGCCGCGATGAGCATGCGGGTCGACGCCGTCATGCCTGCTGCGGCCACGCCCGCACCGATCGATCTCGCGGTGATCGGCGGCTATCTCGGCGCGGGCAAGACGACGGTCGTCAACGCGATCCTGCAGGCGCCGCATGGCCGGCGCATCGCTGTGCTCGTCAACGATTTCGGCGCGGTGAACGTCGATGCGCGGCTCGTGCGGGCGCGCGGCGACGACGTGATCGAACTCGACAACGGCTGCATCTGCTGCACGATCGGCGGCGCCCTCGTCGATGCGCTGACGCGCGTCGCGACGCGCGACGTGCGACCCGAATTGCTGCTCGTCGAAGCGAGCGGCGTCGCCGATCCGGCGAAGATCGCGCAGGTCGGGCTGCTGAACGGTGCGTTCCGGCTGACGTCGGTGCTCGTCGTCGCCGACGCGCTCGCATGGCGCGACACGCTCGCCGATCCACTTGTCGGCGCGATGGCGCAGCGCCAGCTCGACGGTGCGGGCGCGATCGTCGTGACCAAGCTCGACTGCGTTGCGCCGGAACGGCGCGACGCGGTGCTCGACGACGTGCGCGCGTGTGCGCCGACCGACATCGTCGTCGCGGCGCGGCATGGCGAGATTCCGCTCGCGTTGCTGTTCGACACGGTCGTGCCCAGTCGTGGCGCGATGCCTGCACGTCTTGCGCGTGCGCACCGGGCGTTCGGACATGACGCGATGCCGGCGTTCGCGAGCGTCACCGTCGCCGCGCCGGACATGCTCGACAAGGCGCGGCTGCGTGCGTGGCTGAAGGCGTTGCCGCGCACGATCCTGCGCGCGAAGGGCATCGTGCGTGTGGCCAATGCGCAGGGCACGGTCGCCACGCGCGTGTGTCAGGTCGCCGCGCGGCGCATCCGGTTCTCGTCGATGAAAGACGAAGGGCCGGCCGCGCACGAAGCAGATGGCGTGATGGTGTTCATCGGGTTCATCGACGCCGGTGTGGAAGCCACATTGCGCGACGGCATCGTGCAATGCAGCGTGGCCGCCGGAGCGGTTGCGTTGACATCGACCGATCGATTGATCGGCGCCACGCATTCGGGGTAGGCTTCGGCGAGCAACGGCATGCGCCGCATGCCGGGCCGGGCGTTTTTACCTCGAATGCCGCGTGCAGGTAGCTTCTACAGGCGCGCGATCCAGCGACGATCAAGCCGATGACCATCCGGAACGAAAAGAATGCGCGCGGGCACGCCGCGACTCCCGCCAGTGCAGTGCGGTACACGCACCTGCGATCCATCGCGGCCGCCGCGTTGCTGATACTGCTGCCGCCCGCCGCGCATGCCGCGGGCTTCGACTGCGCGAAAGCCGCGTCGCCAACCGAGAAGGCAATCTGCGCGGACGCCGCGCTGTCGAAGCTCGACGGCGACCTGGCGGCGGCGTGGAAGCAGGCGCTCGGAAAAGGCGGCGATACGGCCGCGCTGAAAGCCGCGCAGTTGAAATGGCTCAAGCAGCGCGACCGGTGCGGCGGCGACGAGCAGTGCCTCGGCGACCGCTACCGCGAACGGCTCGCGAGCCTGAACGGCAAGCCGCTGGCCGCCGACCGCTGGCAGCAGACGTGGTACATGACGAGCGACAACCCGTCGTTCGGCGGCGTGCTGACGTTCACCGGCACGGCGCCGCGCCTGCATTTCGAGCTGAGCGGCAACAACGGCGCGAATACGGGCGGGCTCGATGGAGACATCGTGCTGCACGGCGACAGCGGCACCTATCGCCAGGACAAATGCCGGCTCGATTTCGAACGGAAGGGCGGGCGCATCGGCATCACGCAACACGGCGCGGATGTCGATTGCGGTGCGGGCTCGGGTGTTTTCTACGGCGGCCGGTATGTGACCGCGTCGCAGTTCCAGGCCAAACCGGCGGCGGACCTGCTGAGCCTCAAGGTCGTCGACGACGCGACGCAGAATGCGACCGCGCACAAACTGCTCGGCGCCGATTACCAGACGCTCGTCGACAACGTCAATTACAGCGCCGACGAAAAGGATCTCGACGGGCTGAACGCGCATGTGGCGTCGTACTGGGTGCGCGGCATCGCGACGACGAATGCGGCGATCGTGATGCGCCGCGGTAACGACCTGTGGATCGGGCTGCTCGTGTTCGACGCGAAGAACGATGTCCGGATGCGCTATTACACGAACGTGCCGGCGTGGAAGAAGCGCGTGCCGAAGACCATCCAGGCGTGGCACGACAATCTCGACAAGACGCTGCCGGTCGACGTGATGCAGTGACGGGCAAGCCGGGCAGCGGAAGCCGCCCGATGCGTCTTTATTTTTTGAGTCCTGCCCGAACGTGTGCCGGCGCCGCAGCCGATTCCCGCTTGCGCAACTCCGGCAGCACCGCATGACCTGGCCCCGTTGCGCCGTTCTCGAGCGCGTCGAGCAACGCGTGCGCGGCCTGGCGCCCGATCGCGTTGGTGTCGACCCACATCGTCGTCAGCGGCGGCTGGATCTCGCGCGCGAGCGCGATGTCGTCGAACCCGGTGATCGACAATTGCGCGGGCACGTCGATGCCGAGCGCCTGCGCCTCGAGCAACGCGCCCAGTGCGAGCGCGTCGTTGCCGCAGATCACGGCCGTCGGCCGCGTGGCCGCGTCGCTGTCGGCGATCGCGCGCAGGCTCGCCCGCCCGAACGCGATCGTGGCCGCGCCTTCGTGCTGATGGACGGGGCGCACGGCGAGCCCGCGCGCGGCCAGCGTGTCGTGAATGCCGCGCAGGCGGGCCTGCACACGGTCGTTGTCGGCGGACGGCTGCATGATGATCGCGAAATCGCGGTGGCCGAGGTCGAGCAGGTGGGTGGTGAGCTGCGCGAACGCCGCGCGATTGTCGAAGCCGATGCAGCAGTGCGGGCTGTCGTCGCGATACGCATAAGTGACGACGTACGGCACGCGGTGCATCGCAAGCAGTTCGAACAGTTCCGGCGGATACGCTTCGCCGACGAGCGACACGGCTTCCACGCCGCGCGACAGCATCGCGCGCACCTGGTCGAGCGCCTGCGCCGGATCGTAGTTCGAGCAGCCGAGGAACAGCGTGATGCCGTGCTCGGCCATGACCGTCTGCATGCCCGCGACTTGCGATGCGAACACCTGGTCGTCGAGCGTCGGAATGATCGCACCCGTGATGTGGGTGCGCGTGGACGCGAGTGCGCGGCCCGCCGCATTCGGGATCCAGTTCAGCGCGCGCGCCGCGTCGCGCACGCGCTGCTGCACGTCGGCCGACACCTTGCCGGGATCGTTGTACACGCGCGAAACGGTCGCGGTCGACACGCCGGCCAGCTTCGCGACATCGCCGAGCACGGAGCGGCCGCTGCCGCGGCGCGCACGGGGCGCGCCGCCACGGGACGGTGGCGAGCTCATCGGCCGACTCCCGGCGTGGCGGTGGCGGCGGCGCTACGCGTTGTCAAATGCGTCAATGTTTACCCTCGATTCATGGTGGCGCCGCTTGCATTCTCGCTCGACCCTGCGAGAATGTAAGCGCTATCTTGGCGTACTTCCACATTATGTCAGACCCATATTCTATCCATATCGTGAAATTTTCATCGACGACGGCCATTCCGGCCTTTTTGTCCGTCTCGAATGTAAGCGGTTACATTCGGAAATGAGCGACACCTGTCCACCGCGCATCGCCGTCGTCGGCAGCGTGAACATCGACCTCGTCACGCGCGCGCCGCGCTTGCCGGTGCCGGGCGAAACGCTGCTCGGCACCGATTTCCAGACCGTCCATGGCGGCAAGGGGGCGAACCAGGCGGTCGCGGCCGCGCGCCTGGGCGCGTCGGTCGCGATGATCGGCTGCGTCGGCGAGGACGCATTCGGCGCGCGCCTGCACGACGCACTGTCGGCAGAGGGCATCGACGTGACGCACCTGGACCGGATCGGCGGTACGGCGACCGGGGTGGCCACGATCACGGTAGACGAAGGCGGCGCGAACAGCATCGTCGTCGTGCCCGGCGCGAATGCGCGCCTCGATGCCGACCGGATCGACGCGGCGCGTGAAGCGATCGCCGGGGCGGCGATGCTCGTGAGCCAGCTCGAAGTGCCGATCGCTACCGTCGCGCGCGCCATTGCCTGTGCGTCCGCGCACCGCACGCCGGTGCTGCTCAATCCCGCGCCTGCGCAGCGGCTGTTCGACGCGCTGCTCGCACGGGTCGATTACCTCGTCGTCAACGAGACCGAAGCCGAGTCGCTGACCGGCATCGCCGTGGGCGACGATGCGTCCGCCGTGCGCGCCGCCGATGCGCTGTGCACGAAGGGCGTGGGGAACGTGCTGGTCACGCTTGGCGCGCGCGGCGTGTGCTGGCGCGGCGGGGCAGGCAACGGCCGCCTGCGGGCGATGTCGGTGGTCGCGGTCGATACGACCGCGGCCGGCGACACGTTCGTCGGCGGGTTCGCGGCCGCCCGCGCGGGCGGCGCATCGATGGACGACGCGATCGGCTTCGGCCAGCGCGCCGCCGCGATCAGCGTGACGCGCTACGGCGCGCAGACCTCGATTCCGACGCGCGACGAAGTGGCGCGCCTGGAACCCTGAATTCCGCATCAGACGGACAGGCCGGAACCGGCCGACATCACTGACATGGAGACAACCGCAATGAACGAAACCCCGACCGTTCCGCCCGCCCCGCCGCGTATCCGGCGCGGGCAACGCATCGCGCTCGCGCTGTTGATGGTGAGCGGCATCGTCAACTACCTCGATCGCGGCACGCTGGCCGTCGCGAGTTCGGCGATCCGCGCCGATCTCGGCCTGTCGCTCGCGCAGATGGGGCTGCTGCTGTCGGCCTTCTCGTGGAGCTACGCGCTGTGCCAGTTCCCGGTCGGCGGGCTCGTCGACCGCATCGGGCCGCGCCGGCTGCTCGGGATCGGCCTGATCGTGTGGTCGGTCGCGCAAGCGGCGGGCGGCATCGTATCGACCTTCGGTTGGTTCATCGTCGCGCGCATCGTGCTCGGCATCGGCGAGGCGCCGCAGTTCCCGTCGGCCGCGCGGGTGGTGAGCAACTGGTTTCCGCTGCGCGCACGCGGCACGCCGACCGGCATTTTCAATGCCGCGTCGCCGCTCGGCACCGCCCTTGCGCCGTTGCTGCTGTCGATCCTCGTCGCGTCGTTCGACTGGCGCTGGGCGTTCATCGCGACGGGCGCAGCCGGTCTCGTCGTCGCCGTCGTCTGGTTCGCGCTGTATCGCGATCCGGTGCGCGCGCAACTGACCGCCACCGAGCGCAATTACCTCGACGCCGACGCGCAAAGCGCGGTCGCGGCGCCGAAACTGACGTTCGCCGAATGGCGCGGCCTGTTCTCGCACGGCACGACCTGGGGGATGCTGATCGGCTATTTCGGTTCCGTGTACCTGAACTGGGTGTACCTCACCTGGCTGCCGGGCTACCTGACGATGGAGCGGCACATGAGCCTGATCCGCACCGGTTTTGCCGCGTCGGTGCCGTTCCTGTGCGGGTTCGTGGGCTCGCTGCTGGCCGGCTGGCTGTCGGACCTGATCACGCGCCGCAGCCGTTCGCCGGTCGTGAGCCGGCGCAATGCGGTGGTGGTCGCGATGCTCGGGATGGTCGCGTTCACGATTCCCGCCGCGCTCGCGCAGAGCAACACGGTGGCGCTTGCCTGCATTTCGGTCGTGATCTTTCTCGCCAACGCGGCGTCGGCCTGTTCGTGGGCGCTCGCGACGGCAGCCGCGCCGCCGAGCCGCATCGCGTCGCTCGGTGCGATCCAGAATTTCGGCGGTTTCATCGGCGGCGCGCTCGCGCCGATCCTCACGGGCATCATTGCGCAGAAGTGGTCGTTCGTGCCGGCGCTTCTGGCGGCCGCGGCGATCGCGTTCGCCGGCGCAATGGCGTACCTGCTGCTGGTGCGCAAGCCGATTCCCGAGCAGGCCGCGAACGCTGCATCCGGACCGTTGCCGGCCTGAGCACGCGGCATGCGCCACGCATTCACTGAAGCAAGGAGAAACAGATGCAACACCCGCAGCAATCGAACGTGACCATCGAGGGCATCGTTCCGGTGATGCTGACGCCGTTCGACGACGCCGGCGCGATCGACTACGCCGGGCTCGAACGGCTCATCGAGTGGTACCTGGCGCACGGCGCCGACGCGTTGTTCGCGGTCGCGCAGTCGAGCGAGATGCAGTTCCTGAGCCTCGCGGAGCGCGCGGAACTCGCGCGCTTCGTGGTCGAGCGGGTGGGCGGGCGCGTGCCCGTCGTCGCTTCCGGACACATCAGCGACGATCTCGACGCGCAGGCCGAGGAGCTGTGCGCGGCGGCCGAATCGGGCGCGCAGGGCGTCGTGCTCGTGACCAACCGGCTCGATCCGCAGCGCAAGGGCAGCGCCGCGCTGCTCGACCATCTGCACCGGCTGCTCGCGCGCTTGCCGTCGGATCTGCCGCTCGGTCTGTACGAGTGTCCGGCGCCCTACCGGCGGCTGCTGTCGGATGACGAACTGCGCGCGTGCATCGATACGGGCCGCTTCGTGATGCTCAAGGACGTGAGCTGCGACCTGGAGACGGTGAAGCGGCGGGTCGCGCTCGCGGAGGGCTCGCCGCTGAAGATCCTCAACGCGAACGCCGCGATTGCGTGGGACGCGATGAAGGCGGGTTCCGCCGGCTTCAACGGTGTGTTCACCAACTTCCATCCGGATCTGTACCGGTGGTTGCGCACGCAAGGGGAGTCGAATCCGGCGCTGGCCGACGAGCTGTCGACGTTCCTCGTCGTCTCGGCGGTGTCGGAAGCGCTGGGGTACCCGGCGCTCGCGAAGCTCTATCACCAGCGAATCGGCACCTTCGCGTCGATCCGTTGCCGCGTGATCGACTACGACGTGCGTGAGCGATTCTGGGCGCTCGATGCGGTGCTCGACAAGATCGTGGCCGGGACCGAGCATTTCCGGCGAAGGATCGCTGCGTAATCGTGCGTGCGCTGCCGTCCGAGGTTTGCAGTGCGAGACGGGGAACCGAACCCGGCGAGTGCTTGCGCACTGCCGGGCGTGAGTGAGGTTTCCATGCGGGACACCCTGCGCGGCGGCGCGAGCCGGTCGATCCATTGACCGGCGGCCGCCGCCACGATCATCGATCGGCCCGGACGCTCGTCACTTGTTCGCCAGCGTGCCGCTGCTGTTGGCACCGCCGAACAGCCGCGTCAGGTACTGCGTGTTCGAATTCATCTTTGCCATCAGCGCGTTGAGTGCCGTGAACTGCGCCTGATACTGCTTGGTCAGTTGCGCGGCGTAGTCGGCCAGATTCGTCTGCTGCTGCGTGACGCGCTTCAGGTCGGCGCCCAGCGCGTTCGTGCGCAGGGCGATCATCCCCCCGCTCTTCGTGAAGGTCGCGATCTGGTCGGTCAACTGCTTGCCTATCCCGTTCGTCGAGTTGAACAGGTGCGCGACCCCCGATGGGTTGCCGGTCAGCGCAATGTCGAGCTTCGCGCTGTCGGCCCTCAGCGTGCCGTCCTTCTCGAGTGAGACGCCGATCGCCGCCAGGTTCGTGTGCCCGTTGCCGTCCTTGTTGGGAACGCCGCGCGCGACGATCGACGCGAGGGAGTTGCGGATCGTGTGCAGTGTCGAATCGCCGATCAGCGCGCCCTGCGCGCTCGCCCCGGGCGTGTAGCTCGACAGCGCGCCCATCGTCTTGACGACGGCGTTGTACAGGTTCACGAAATTCGTGATCGTGGCCGCCTGCGCCTTCGTGTCGGGGCTGATGGTCAGCGTCTGCGTATCGGTTGCGCTGACCGCCGCCGCCGACAAGTTCAGCGTGACGCCGTTCAGCACGCCCGACACCGTGTTGCTCGCGCTGGTCGACGCGATGCCGCTGACCGTGAACTTCGCGTCCTGCGCGACGGCGCTTTGCCGCCACGCGGCCGCGCCGTTCGCCGAGTCGATCTTCGACGGGCCGCCCGTCGTGTCGGCCGTCGACGTGACGCCGAGGTTCGACAGTCCGTTGTCGTTGGCCACGTTGCCGACCGCGACGTTGATGGTGCTTGCCGAGCCCGTCTTCGACGACGCGAGCACGAGGTGCGCGCCGTCGGTGCCGTTGATGACCGTCGCGCTGATCCCCGGGTTGTTCGCCGCGGAGTTGATCGCGGCCGCGATGCCTGACAGCGTGTTGTTCGTGCCGTTGACGTCAACCTTGAACGACTGGCTGCCGAGCGACAGCGTCAGCGTGCCGGTGCCGAGCGCCTTCTTCCCGTCGACGCCCGACGAACTCAGCGCCTGCGCGGTCGCGATCTGCGTGACGCCGACCGTGTAGGTGCCGGCAACCGCGCCTGCACTCGGCGTTGCGGTCAGGCCCTTGCCGCTCGCGACCGCGGTGAACGTCGACTGCAGCCCGCCATTCGCCAGCGTGGCGAGGCCCGCCTCGAGCGCGCCCAGCGCGGACGATAGCGCGCCGAATGCGGAAATCTGCGTGGTGCCGGTCTGTTGCGACGCGGCGAGCGCCGCGGCCCGGCCTGCCGTCTTCGCGTTCACCAGCGTCGTGACGAGCAAGCCGACATCCATCGACGAATTGCCGGTCGAGCCGTTGATGATCGATTGCGCCGCCTGTTGCAACAGGCTGTTCGTGTTCGCGCTGCTGTTCACTGGCGTGTTCGTTGCCATGGGTGGTCTCCGGTTGAAAAGCGATCCCGTGACGAGCGTGTCGACGGCCTGCAGCGATGCGCCTGCGGGCCGTGTCCGGAGCGACGCGTTCCGGGAGTCACGGGATTGTCGGGAAAACGTAAGGACGTGCGCTATCGTATATTTAAATCTGCGTTAATTAGTAATTTTTTGTAATGATTGTTGGGAAAAGTGTAGATGGAAATGCGATGCCGAGCGGGGGATTAAAGGTTTTTGATTTTTTGCCGTAAACACATCGTTTTGATTGTATTTATTGATGGATTTTTACTGGAATTTAAAACTCGCAGAGAGTGTGAATGTTTGATGGTTTTTTCGCTTGCTCTGCTAAACACTGGATCGGTCGGCAGGGCGCGGAAAGCGTTCTTCTCGGCAGTCATCGGACCGAAGTCCTTGCCCACTGGCCTACCTTCGCCGCGGATGACGTCAACCCGCTTGCCCGTGAAACGTTTTCGTTTGCCAATCCGCATTTCCAGGCCAGACGTCTTTTTCCGGAGCAAGGGGGTGCGCCGATTGGAAAAAATCGAGTGTAAAACTTAATTCACATATGGCAGGTTTGTACACATAACGTATCGTCGAATGGCGATCGAGATACTTCGATGTGGCCCGTGAGCACTAATTGGCGCTTCAATATCGACTGGACACGGAGGCCGGATATGAATGAGCAGTTTTCATGTCTTGAAACATAAGGGCAGATCCATTTGATCGGATTCATTACTGCTGCGTCGCGGCCTTGTTTCGCTCGATTGTCCACTATATTGTGACAGCGAATCTTGTTTTGACGGATTGATGATTTCCGGTGAGACAGTAGACTGCATCCGTGCTTCGCCAGAACCGATCCGGAGCGCGCCACGAGCGGCGCGCCCAGACGGATTCTTCGGCGGCGGGCCAGCCGGCTTGCTGTCCGATCGTGCGAGGAGTGTTTCGTTGCCGACCTGGCGCGCCGATTCGGCGCGTCTCGGCACCGGACGCATCAAACCGTCAATTCAAGGGTGATTGTCATGCGTTACGTTTCACTGGAGTCGAAGAAGGACGAGCTGCTGCTGGCGGCTCGCGTGCTGTTGATGATCCTGTTCGTGTTGTTCGGCTGGCAGAAGCTGACCGGCTTCTCGGGCACGGTCGCGTACATGGCGTCGACGGGGAACCCGGCGCCCGAGCTGGCGGCCGCGATCGCGGTGGCGGTCGAGCTGGCCGGCGGCCTGCTGATCGCGATCGGCTTCTACACGCGTCCGCTCGCACTCGTGTTCGCCGCCTATACGCTCGCGACCGCGTTGATCGGCCATCGCTACTGGGCGCTGCAGGGGATGGAGCAGTACATGGCGATGATCAATTTCTACAAGAACGTGAGCATCATCGGCGGGCTGCTGTTGCTCGCACTGACCGGGCCGGGGCGGTATTCGCTCGACCGGAAGTAACGCGGGGCGCGGTTTTCCGCAGAGGTGACGGCCCGGTGCGTACAAGCGCACCGGGCTTTGTTTTTGGGCGATGTTCGTGAGGTGGCGGCGCCGCGGATTGCTCGCTCGCAGGGGCGGCCGCGCGGCGTGTCGACGTCGCCGGCAGAACGGGCGTCGTCCCGGTGGACGGGTGCGCCGTGCCGAGCGCCGGCCGCGGCGCACATGACGCACGTCCGTCGCGGGGTTGCCGATCTGTCATCACGCCGTACCGGCTGTCATACTCGGCTATGCTCCCCGCCACCCGGGCCCGAGCGTCGAACGCGACCTCGAGCACTTCCAAGTCACCCGAATGACCGCCCATGCCAAACCCGACCTCGTCGACTGACCTCCCGACCATCCTCCTCATCGGCGCCGCAGGGCTCCTCGGCCGCGCTGTGGCCGCATCCCTGGCGCGCGAATCGTCGCTGAACCTCGTCGCAACGATCCGGAACCCGCAAAGCGCAGGCGCAAAACGCCTGGCGCTGCCCCCGGAAAACCTCGCCGAACTCGACGTCCTCGACGAGCCGGCCCTCGAACACCTCTTCGCCACCTGCCGACCGGCCGCCGTGATCATCTGCGCGGCCGAGCGCCGCCCGGATGTCTGCGAACGCGATCCCGCAGCCGCACGCGCCATCAACGTCACGGCCCAGGCCCGCATCGGCGTGCTCGCCGCGCGCTACGGCGCATGGACGCTCGGCATCTCCACCGATTACGTTTTCGACGGCAAGGCGGCCCCGTACCGCGAGGACGCCGCACCGAACCCGCTGAACATCTACGGCCGCACGAAGCTGGAAGGCGAGGCGGCGCTGCTCGCCGCGTCGCCGCTGTCGTGCGTGTTGCGCCTGCCGCTGCTCTTCGGCCCGATCGTCGACTGGAGCGAATCGGCCGTTACGAGCCTCGTGCCGGCGATCGTCGCTTCCGCTCGGCCGGGCGCCGACGCGGTCGGCATGGACGCATGGGCGATCCGTTACCCGACGTATACGCCGGATGTCGCGGACGTCATCCGCGACCTCACGCTGCGCCATCTCGCGGGTGCGTCGATCACGGGCCTCCGTCACTGGTCGGCCGAGGAGCCGATGACGAAGTACGACATCGCGCAGCGGATCGCGGCCGCGCTCGGCATCGAAGCCGCGCTCAAGCGAATCGACCAGCCGACCGACGCGACACCGCGCCCATATGACTGCCATCTGGACGCATCGCGCGTGCGCGCCGCGGGGATCGACCACGCGACGCCGTTCGATACCGCGCTGCGCGCCGTGCTGCGCGATGCGCCGCAGGGGCTGTAGGATCGGGCGCCCGTCGCGGCCCCCCACCTTCTTGTCGCCATTGAAGATCATTCAATGGCGAAGCCAATTATCAAGACCGACCGACGTGCGACAGAATGCGTACCAGGCTTTCCAGCATGGACACGAAGCATGCATTTCGACCACGCCACCATCGTTACCGACGACATTGACGGTACACGCCGCTTCTTCGATGAGGTCGTCGGTCTCGATACCGGGCCTCGACCTCCGTTCCGGGTGGATGGCTATTGGTTGTACCTCGATAGCCGCCCGATGATTCATGTCACGCGCGCAACGCTGCCTGCGCACGAAGGCCGCAGCACGCCGCGCATCGATCACATTGCGCTTCGCGTCGACACGCACCGCGAATGGGCGACGTTGATCGATCGACTGACCAGCAGTCGGATCGACTACTCGTTGAGCGAAGTACCGTTGTCCAATGAGCTGCAGTTGTTCGTGTCCATTGCGCCGGGGGTTTCCGTCGAATTCGTGACGACGCTCGGCGCCGACAAGCTGTACGGGATTCCTAACGGATGACCGGATCTGCCGAATCGTCTCGCGAGACACATGGCGCTTGCCGATTTCGCCGGCGACAGGCGGCGACAGCGGCGATTCGGCGTGGGCGGCCGTCAACCCTTGGCCGCAAACGGTATTCAGAACATTTGACGCGTGCGACGGGCACTGCTTCACGCTCGGGAACACGCTTTTGATCGGAGGAAACGAGCGATGCAATTCGATGGACAAAACGTGCTGGTGGTCGGCGGAAGTTCCGGGATCGGCGAAGCGGCCGCGCGGGCCTTTGCGGCGGGCGGGGCGAGCGTGACGATCGCGTCGCGCGACGCGGCCAGGCTGGCGGCGAGCGCAGCGAGGATCGGTCACGGCGTGCGAACCGGTGTGATGGACACGACCGACGACGCCAGCGTACGTGCATTTTTCGATTCGGCGGGCGAATTCGACCACGTTGTCGTGTCGGCCGCGCAGACACCCACGGGTCCGATGCGTGATCTCGCGCTCGCCGATGCGTACGCGGCGATGGACAGCAAGTTCTGGGGAGCCTATCGCGTCGCGCGGGCCGTACGCATTCGGCAGGGCGGGTCGCTGACGTTCGTGTCGGGCTTCCTGAGCGTGCGGCCGAGCAAGACCTCGGTCCTGCAAGGCGCGATCAACGCGGCGCTTGAATCGCTGGCGCGCGGGCTTGCGCTCGAGCTGTCGCCCGTGCGGGTGAATACGGTATCCCCGGGCCTGATCGCGACGCCGCTCTGGTCGAAGCTCGATGCGCAGGCGCGGGACAGGATGTACGAAGGCGCTGCGGCGCGCTTGCCGGCCGGCCGTGTCGGTCAACCCGAGGACGTTGCGAACGCCGTGCTCTACCTCGCGTCGACCCCGTACGCGACCGGCTCGACGGTGCTGGTCGACGGTGGCGGTGCGATCGCGTAGCGGCCCGGTCGGTTGAAGTTCGAATCGAGGCGCGTCGCCGGTTGACCGTGCGCGCGTGCCCGGATTCCGCGCGCCGTGTGCGTCGACGGATGATCTCGGGCGCGCGGGCGAGCATGAGCGTCTGCGCCGCAACCGTTTTTGGGCGCCGGCATATTCGGGATGCCATCAGCGCTTTCTGGTGCCCGCAGGCTGCGATCGTTTCGATGTCCGTACCGAATCGTTGTCCGGCATGTCGAGGCCGGACGAGCGGATCGTGTGCGACAACGCTTCTTCAAAACGCTCCATGGCAGGCGTGAACGTCTTGCCGCGACGCCAGCGCAACGCGGCGATGCGCGACAGGCCATCGTCCGCGATCGTCGCCGCCACGATCCTCGAGCGGTGCGGTATCGCGAGCGGACTCGCGATGGTCGCGTAGTCGGCGCGCTCGACGAGCCGTATCAGCGAGTCGACATTGGCCGCCTCGACCCGCACGTTCAGCGTAATGTTTGCGCCAGCACATGCGGTGTCGATCTGCCCGCGCATGGCGAATGTCCGATTCAGCAGCGCAAGCGGATGCGTCGCCACTTCCCGCAGGCTGACGGTCTTCCGGATCTTGCGACCCGCGGATCGCTGCACCAGCGCCAGCCGTTCGATGAACAACGTTCTCTGCTCGATGTCCGCATGCGACAGATGGGAGAACGACACGCCGATGTCCAGTTCATTTTCCACCAGCCCCTGGTCGATCGCCGCAGCCGGAAGTTCCTGAACGGACACGTATAACTGCGGGTGTCGTGCGAGCAGGGCCGATATCGTCGGCATGACGAGCGATCGTGCGTACGTGTCGATCGCACCGATGCGCAACGCGCCGTGAACTTCGCGCGAGCGGTTTCGGACATTGGCCAGCGTCACATCGAGTTTCGACAGGATCGGCTCGACTTCCGCGAATAGATCCGCCCCCGCTTGCGTCAACAGGATCCCGCGGCCCACCCGATCGAACAACGTCACGTCGAGCAGATCCGCCAACTCGCGCAGATGCTGGGAGAGTGCGGGTTGAGTGAGGTGCAGCCGAGCTGCGGCTCGCGTCACGCTGCCGGCGCGAGCGACTGCAATGAAGCTGCGCAGCAGGCGAAGATCGATCGCTGAATGCATAACGGATCCTGATGAATCAACACGCAAAACATTAATTTACATCAGGCACACCGAATCCTAACCTCCCGTCGATGCATTCTTTCAACGGAGGTGAAGAGATGCCGCATCTGATCATCGAAGCCACGCCCCACATTGCGCGCCTGCTCGATTTCCGGTCATTGATGGGCGCGTTGCACGAACAGCTCGCCGCGCAAGGACACGCGTTACTCGCCGAATTGAAGAGTCGCGTTCATACGGCCGATCAATTCCTGTCCGGCAATGACCCGACACACGAATTCATCGTCGTCAGGCTATTGCTGACGAAGCCGAGGAGCGAGCCGGTACTGAACGACATGGGGGGACTGATTCACGACGTCGTGCGAGATGCCGTCGAGCGGGTCGAACCGGCGTTCGGCTGGCAGTGCTGCGTACTCGTCTGCGATTTCAGCGGTGCGCCTTACATCAAGACGGTCCGTGACGGCACCCGCTCCGACACCGGCGCGTCTGCATGACGCGGCGCGCGTCGACAAGAATTCATGGAGACAGCAATGGACATCACGCGCAGCACCGGGTGCGATACGCCCGACGAACGAAAGGCAATGCCGGCAGACAGGTCGCCGGAGTATCTCGACGCACTGTATCGGCGCATCGCTTGGAAGCTGATGCCGCTGCTTCTGGTGGCACAGGTTCTTGCGTATCTCGACCGGGTCAACGTCGGGGCCGCGAAACTGCAGATGGCGGGCGAGCTCGGATTGAGCGACACCGTCTACGGTCTCGGCGCCGGCCTATTCTTCGTCGGCTACTTCTTGTTCGAAGTGCCGAGCAACCTTCTGCTGCATCGGGTGGGAGCGCGCGTGTGGATCGCCCGCATCATGGTGACCTGGGGCATCGTCTCGGCAGCTGCGGCATGGGTACATTCTCCCGGCACGTTCTATTTGCAGCGGCTGCTGCTCGGCGTGGCGGAGGCCGGATTTTTCCCCGGCATCGTGCTGTATCTGACCTACTGGTTTCCTGCTCACCGGCGCGGTCGGATGACGACGCTGTTCATGAGCGCGACGGCGGTCGCAGGCATTGTCGGCAATACGTTGTCGGGCTGGATCATGACGCATCTCGACGGCTTCGGTGCGCTGTCCGGATGGCAATGGACGTTCGTGATCGAAGGCCTGCCGACGGTCGGCGTGGGGCTCGCGGTGCACTATCTGTTGCCGAGCCGTCCGACGGATGCGCGCTGGCTGTCGCCGGAAGAGACGGACGCGGTATTGCGAAGCCTCGAGGTCGACGCGGGTCATGCCGCGGATGCGCGGCGCGCACCCCGGTTGCCGGCATCGGAGATGGCGTTGCTGACGACGATCTATTTCCTGCTTCTCGTCGGTCTGTACGGGATCGGCTTCTGGCTCCCGACGCTTGTCAAGGAAACGGGGCTGACGAAACTGTCGTGGATCGGCCTTTGCAGCGCGATTCCCTATCTGATCGCGGTGCTGGCGATGAATATTGGCGCCCGTCGCGCGGACCGGGGCGGCAACTGGGCGGCCTATGTTGCGGGGGGCGCTTGTATGGCGTCGGCCGGTTTCGTCGTGAGCGCGTTGTTCAGCGGCGTTCTGCCCGCCGTGATCGCGGGGCTCTCGCTGGCCGCTGCGGGCACGCTGACGGCGCTGCCGCTGTTCTGGCACCTGCCGACCATGCGATTGACCGGCGCGGCCGCGGCGGCGGGGATCGCAACGATCAATTGTTTCGGAAACCTGGCGGGATTCGCGGGGCCGATCGTGTTCGGATGGTTGAAGGATCGCCTTCACGATGCGACGGCGCCGACCTTGCTGCTGGCGCTGAGCGCTTCGGCGGCGATGGCGCTCACCGTCGCGTACCGAAGGGCATCGACGCATTGAAGCGCGGCAGGCCGAGCAGGCTTGCCGTATCCGGACGGAACACCGATTTTTTGGTCTGGATTGAAAGTCTATTCATTTCAAGGCCCATTTTCAAAGCGGGACCGATTTCCGAAAATTGGTTGTACGCGCATCAATCTGCGTGACATTCCGTACCCGTCCATTCGTCATCATGCATCGCGTTGCGGTGCGAGAGACGCGCTTGCGCGTCATGAGGAGATTGTCCATGGCAATTCAAATCGATCATGTGGATCGTGATCCGGCCGAGCAGGCGCCCGATCAACCGGCGCGCCGTTCCTTCCTGACCAAGGCCGGAATCGGCACGGGCGCGTTCGCCGTCGGCGCAATGCTTCAATCCACCGGGGTCGGTGCGCAAACGGGCAGCACCGGATCGAAGCCGGTAGCCGCGCCCGCGCAGGGTGAATTCTGGCCGAACGGTGCACGGCTGGTCATTTCGATTTCGATGCAGTTCGAGGCGGGCGGGCAGCCGCCGAAGGGCGCCGACAATCCGTTTCCGAAAGTCGATTTCCCGGCGAGCGTTCCTGCCGATCTTGCCGCGCAAGCGTGGTTTGCGTACGGGTATCGCGAGGGAATTCCCCGAATGCTGGATCTGTGGGATCGTCATGACGTGAAGGTGACGAGTCACATGATCGGCGAGGCGGCGAAGCGGCATCCGCAGGTGGCGCGCGAAATCGTGGCGCGCGGCCACGAAGCGGCGGGCCATGGGCCGACGTGGAACTCGCAGTACGCGATGTCGCGATCGCAGGAACGCGAGTTTCTGATCCAGGCGCGATCGATGGTCGAGGAGGTGACGGGCCAACGTCCGATCGGCTACAACGCGAACTGGCTGCGACGCGGGCCGAACACGCTGTCGCTGCTGCAGGAGCTGGGCTACGTCTATCACATCGATGATACGAGCCGCGACGAGCCGTTCATCGAAAAGGTCAACGGCAAGGATTTCGTCGTGATTCCGTATACGCTGCGCAACAACGACATCCTGCTGGTGGAGGGGCGGAATTACTCGCCTGAGAAATTCCTCGAACAGATCAAGTTCGATTTTGATCAGTTGTACGAGGAAGCGGGAACGCGTCGGCGCATGATGTCGATCAGCGCGCATGACCGCATCAGCGGCACGCCGCAGATGACGCGTGCATGGGATGCGTTCCTGCGTCATGCAAAGAGCCATCCCGGCGTTGTGTTCATGCGCAAGGACGACATCGCGCGGTTCGTCCTGCAAAGCCCGATAACGGTACGCGAAAGCGAGACGATCTAGCGGGTTGCAGCGGCGCCTTCGCACCGGTTCGATCGTGCGAAGGCGCTGGACGACGCTTCGGTTGTCGCTTCTCGCTCGTCGCTCGTCGCATCGGCGAAGAGGCGCTGATCCCGTGCGCGCATCCGGATTACCTGGCGGCCAATCCGACGATTCGTACGGTTGACGATTGACGGAAGCATCGCCTCATTGCGTTTCGCACGTCGACCACGGGCCGCGACCGGCCGCTCGAGTTCGTTGAACACGGGCGAACGGCCGCGCTGACCATCGTGTCCCGCTTCCGCATCAACCACGGTGAAGCGCTCGCCGAAGCTGCCGCGCCTGGCGCGGGCCTCGCACGGTTCCCCCGAGTTTCCCGCCAAAACCCACCTGAGCAGCGGCACGCTTGTCCAAGTGTTGCCGACCTGTCGCCTCGCCCCGCGCCGCTGCCTGCCAAGCTCGTGATGCCGGGCTTGCGTACGAGGCCTGCTCGCGTGCGTGCGCTGATCAACGCGTTGACCGGCGATGAATGATGGGGGACCCATCAGGCACGTACCGTCCTTGCGTTGATTTTCTTGTCTGGTTTGAAAATGATTCAAGGCGGGGGCCAATTATCAATCGGCACGGTGGCAAGCAGAATCGCTGCACATCCACTGCGGCTTCGCCGCCTTCCCGGAGACAGCCATGCCACTTCCCATTCTCGCGCTGGCCCTGAGCGCGTTTGCCATCGGCACGACGGAATTCGTCATCATGGGCATCCTGCCCGACGTCGCGCAGTCGCTCTCCGTTTCCATCCCGTCGGCGGGGCTGCTCGTGAGCGGCTACGCGCTGGGTGTCGCCGTGGGTGCGCCGCTGCTCGCCGTCCTCACGAGCCGTATGCCGCGCAAGTGGGCGCTTCTGCTGCTGATGGGGATCTTCATCGTCGGCAATGTTCTGTGCGCGGTCGCGCCGGGTTACACGAGCCTCATGATCGCCCGCGTCGTCACTTCGTTCGCGCACGGCTCGTTCTTCGGCATCGGGTCGGTCGTTGCCGCGTCACTCGTGCCGCAGGACAAGCGCGCAAGTGCCGTCGCATTGATGTTTACCGGCCTTGCGCTCGCCAACGTGCTCGGCGTGCCGCTCGGCACCTTCATCGGCCAGACGCTCGGCTGGCGTGCCGCATTCTGGTCCGTCGCAGGCGCCGGCGTGCTTGCTGCGCTGGCCCTCGTGGCACTCGTGCCGAACACGCACGAAGCGCAGCCCGCGAGCCTTGCGCACGAAGTAGGCGTGCTCAAGAACCTGCAGGTATGGCTTGCCCTGTTGATGACCGTGCTCGGTTTTGGCGGCATGTTCGTGGTGTTCACCTATATCACCCCCGTGCTCGAGCAGGCGAGCGGATTCGCGCCGAGCGACGTGACGAAGATTCTCGTGCTGTTCGGCATCGGTCTGGCCATCGGCAATGCGCTCGGCGGCAAGCTCGCGGATCGCGGCGTGATGCGGACGCTGACGGGCGTGTTCGTCGTGCTGGTCGCGATCATGGTGATGTTCAGTCGCACCATGCATCACCCCGTGGCATCGGTGCTGACGATTTTCGTCTGGGGCGTCGCAGCGTTCGCGACGGTTCCGGGCCTGCAGATGCGCGTGCTGAGCAAGGCCGCGAGCGCACCGAACCTCGCATCGACGCTCAACATCGGCGCGTTCAACGTGGGTAATGCGATGGGCGCGTGGCTCGGTGGCATGGCGCTTTCGCACGGGCAGGCACTCGACACGCTGCCGCTCGTGGCCGCCGCGGTGACGCTGATGGCGATTGCGGTGACCGCTTTCGCGTCCCGGCTGGATCGACGCGAGACGGCACAAGCGAATCGCACCGCCCGCTTTCCAGCCTGAATGACCCAAGTCACACCACCGTCGGATTCAATCCGTTCATCGAGCATCGAGTACCCACTCAAGGAGCACGTCATGAAAACCCGCACCGTCCTTTCCGCCGTTTCCCGCATCGCGCTGGCCGCAGCCACAGCCGCTGCCGCGTTGCCTGCCATTGCCGCGACCGGCGACGATCTCGTGCAGCCGAAAACGCTGATCGTCGACAAGAGCCTCTCGAAGCGGCAGGCCGAGCAACAGATCCGCGCGGCACGCCTTTACGATACCTTCTGGAGCACGGGCGACGAGGCCCAGGCCCGCGAGGCGCTGGCGGCCGATTTCACCGACCGCACCTTGCCCGCCGGTCGGCCGCAGGGCATCGCCGGGCCGTTGGCTGCATCGCAAGGCTTCCATCGCGCCGTGCCGGACGTCCACGCCGACGTCGAACAGATGATCGTCGCCGGCGACCGCGTCGTCACCCATCTGCATTTCACCGGTCACTTCACCGGCACCTTCAACGGCGTGCAGGGCAAGGGGCAGGCGGTCGACTTCATCGCCACGGACGTCTATCGCATTCGCGACGGCAAGATCACCGACAACTGGCATCTCGAAGACAACCTGACGTTCCTGCAACAGCTCGGCGTGGTCGCCAAGTAAGCGGGCGGGGGCCGATCCTGCCGATCGGCCTTTTCCTCGTTGGTTCGCATCGCGTTACCATGCCCGGTCCTCGCGGCGCATCGCGCGGCACAATCCAACATCCCTTTCGCGCGACGCGACCATGGACAATCTCGGTGACATTCGCCTTTTCGTCGAAGCAGCAAGCCTGGGCAGTCTTTCGGCGGCCGGCAGAAAGCTCGGACTGTCCCCCGCAGCGGCGAGCGCCCGGCTCGTCAAGCTCGAGGGAGAGCTCCACACTCAGCTGTTCGAGCGTTCGACCCGCAAGCTGCGCCTCACGGATGAAGGTCGTCTGTATCTCGTACATTGCCAGCATGCGCTGCAAACGCTGGAGGATGCGCGCGCGGCGTTGCAGGCCGGGCGTGCATCGGTGAGCGGGGCGTTGCGCGTATCGGCCACCTCCGATTTCGGGCGCACCGTGCTGCGTCGATGGCTCGACGAATTCAACGAACGCCATCCGAACGTCACGCTGACGCTCGTGCTCTCGGATTCACTGTCACACTTGCTGCAGGACGATATCGATCTCGCGATCCGGTTCGGCGTGCCGGCGGACAGCTCGATGGTCGCCAAGCGCATGGCCGACAATCGCCGCGCGCTATGCGCGTCGCCCGACTACATCGCCGAGCACGGCATGCCGAACCATCCCGACGATTTGCGCGAGCATCGATGCATCGTCCTTTCTTCGGCGGCCGGCGCGGCGAACAACTGGCGTTTCGCGCGCGACGGGGAAACCGCGTCGTTCACCGCGCCGCTCGACCGTTCCCGTCAGACCAATGATGGTTCCCTTGCCCGCGAATGGGCGATCGAGGGGCGCGGGGTGGCAATGAAATCGATCTGGGACATCGGCGCCGATCTTCAGGCCGGGCGGCTCAAGCTGCTCCTGCAGGAATGGCGCTGCCCGGACGTGCCGGTGAACGCGCTGTTTCAACGAACGCTTTATATGGCGCCACGCGTGCGTACATTGCTCGATTTCCTCGAGCAGCGGTTCTCCGAAGCTTCCGAAGCGCTGGCGCCGTTTCTGCGGTAATTTCCCGCGATCGCAGGCTTTCTGCGTTCGTCGGGGCGGCGCGTGAAGACGTTCGATTCGGCCCGCGTTCGCGACATCGCGTTTGCCGATTGAACACGAAGGCCGTCGCGCTGCGGGTTGGCGCTGTCCTTGCAGGCGCCGAAGGTTGTCGGGATGAAAAATACCCGGCAACGTTTGGCTCGTAGCGGCAAGCACGGCTGCTCGATGGATACCGGAACGGGAGTGGGGCGGGCCGCGGGCTGGGGTGTCATGACGCGCAGCGCCGACACCACAGCCCGCGACGGTGCTGGATTCGGAATGTCAATCCAGCCCCGTGCTCCACGTATTGATAATCGTCGAGCGTTTAAGGTCGATTAACGAATGGCAAAGCGGGTTGCCGGCGAGCCATTCGCACAATTGTTTCCATAGATAAACAGATTCCTGTTTTCTGAATAGGCTTGGTAAATAATTGAATAAACTTCCTTCGCGCTGAACGAGTAGACGCCGTCGTTAATGGTCACCAGCAGGTTGCCGGTGGCGTCGGTCTCGATCTTATCGATCTTGCCGGCCTTGCAAAGCGCCTGGGCGGACGCGCACGTGGAGGCGAGCATCAGTGCCGAAAACAGCACGGTTGCAATCTTCTTCATGACTTTCCTTTGGTATTGAATGATTTAATGCGATTTGACGACATCGGTCACGTCCGGAGAGACAGGTATGCCGTTCCGGATTGCTGATTCACAAATGCGTGGAAATCAACGGTGGCCTGACGAGGTGGAAACTTTGCGACAAAGCACGAATGAAGCGATTTGTGCCGCGCCTCCGTATCTCGTTGATCTTTGAATCACGGTGTTGCGGCGCACAACACAGACTATTTATTTGATTTTGAGTGCGCCAATCGTATTAATTTATCGTTAATCAAATTCGATAATTTTTTGTTTGAATATGATTTTCTTGAATTCTGCGGGTTGTTGTTTTTGTTTTTGATTGTTTCGATATTTAAATAATCGATGGCGAATATTGATTCGATGGTTGATGGTGTGGCGTGCGAAGCGCATGGGCATTCATGTGGGATCGAGCGTTCGGGCGCGTGGTTCGCCTGGTGCGCGGACTGCGCAGCGCATATCCGTCGATGCTGCAGCCGGCGCCGGCCGAGTTGATTTGTGCCGACCCGGAAAGACGCTACACTGCGCCAGTTCCCGACCACACAGGGAGCGTCAGGACACCGGGCCCACGTATTGCAAACAGGTGACGATGTAATCGCCCGCCCCTGACACATTCAAACAAATCACGAGAGAAAGAGAGGGCCCATGCTGACACGTCTTCGTATCGGACTCGATCGCGCACGCGACCTGCGCGAAGCGGGACGTCCGTCTCCCATCCAGCCGCGGCCGCTGCCGAGCGAGCTGGTCGACCTGAGCGCGCAGCGCGCGACATGGCGCGTGGTCGTTCCCGGCCAGGCAGACTGCTACATGGCGGCGATGCCCGCCGAAACGGAGCGCTTCGTCGTGCATCTCGACGCGCAAAAATTCTACGGCCTGTGGCTCGGCACGAGCCCGGCGTTTCCGCAACTGAATTCGCAGGACTGCGTGCCGCGCCGCGTCATGCCGCTCGACAGCAAGTATGCGTCGGCCGCCGCCGCGTTCCGGGCCGGTCGCATCGAACCCGTGGCGCTGCCGCCGGTCGGTTACTGGCTCGAGGGAAGCGGGTACGAAGTCGCGATGAGCAACGGCATGACGCGCACCTTCTGGCTGCTCGCCAACCGTGTGAGGTCGTTTCCGGTCAGCGTCGACAACGCGACGTGGGCCACGATGCTGAACAACATGGCCGGCGTCGGCGTCGCGCCGATCGCGTACCGCGAACTGTTTTCCCGGCACGCGTAGGCCGTTCGCCGCGATCCGGCGCGCCGCGGCGGCGCCGGATCGCCCCCCGGTTTGACATGCCGCGTTCGCGGCCATTAAAGTCGCATCGCGGGCCGGTGGGTCAAGCACACGCCCGGAACAGGCAGCCGATGTTCCAGGACTACGGGGCTACCCCGTGGATCAGATTGACACCCCGATGCGTCGCAAGGAGCACGGTTGCGCGTTGCGCAACGCGACTCCTCGCAGCACCAGTCACGTTGGCTCATCGTCCCGCCTATCGATTCCCATGTCCGGCTCCCTGTTCGACACCACCCGCACGATTGCGGAAGCGATGCTGGCCGGCGATCCTGAACGCCCCGGCGTCCTGTCACGGATGGCGGCTGTGCTCGGCGGCGCGCCACCGTGGACTCACGAAGTCGCGGATGCCGCGCTCGCACGCTTCGGTGCGCGCTGGGCCGACATCGACATCGATATGCTTGCGGCTGACCTCGCCGATGCGCCGGCTTTCGTGCTCGCCTGGTACGGCAGCGATCGGCCCGTCGCGATCCGTGTCGTACGGCGTCCCCCCGTCCAGCGGCCGTTGCCGGCGCCGCTCGCCGGCTGCGACGTGCCGCAATGGGCGACGCCCGGCGACCTTGCCGGCTGGCTCGGCGTGAGCGCGCCGGAGCTCGACTGGCTGTCCGACCACTGGCGCGTCGACGCGCGCAGCAGCGCCACGCCGTTGCATCACTACACGTACGTGGCGCACGACAAGCGCAGCGGCGGCAGCCGCCTCGTCGAAATCCCGAAAGGCCGGCTGCGCGAAGCGCAGCGCCGCATCCTGCACGGGCTGCTCGATCGCGTCGCGCCGCACGGTGCGGTACACGGCTTTCGCAAGGGGCACGGGATCGTGTCGTTCGCCGCGCCCCATGCGGATCGCGAGGTCGTCGTCCGTTTCGATCTCGAGGATTTCTTCGTGTCGATACGCGCCGCCCGCGTGCACGCGCTGTTCGTCACGCTCGGGTATCCGGCCGAAGTCGCGCGCACGCTCACCGGGCTGTGCACCAACCGCGTGCCGTCCGCGCGGCTGCTCGCGCCGGACCTGCGCGACCGGTTCGACTGGATCGGCCGCCAGCGTTATCGCGAACGGCATCTGCCGCAGGGCGCGCCGACTTCGCCGGCGCTGGCGAACCTGTGTGCGTTCCGGTTCGACATGCGGCTCGCCGCGCTCGCGCGTTCGCTCGGTGCAACCTACACGCGCTATGCCGACGATCTCGCTTTTTCCGGCGGCGGCGCGCTGGCGCGCGACGTCGAGCGGCTGCAGGTCCGCGTTGCCGCGATCGCGCTTGAAGAAGGCTTTGCGCTGCAACTGCGCAAAACCCGCGTGATGCGGCGCGGCATGCGGCAGCAACTGGCCGGCGTGGTCGTCAATCGTCATCCGAACCTGGCGCGCGATGCGTTCGATCTCCTGAAGGCCGTCCTGACCAACTGCATCCGCCACGGCCCGGCGTCACAGAATCGCGACGCGCATCCGGATTTCCGCGCGCATCTCGCCGGGCGCGTCGCGCATGCGGCCGCCCTGAACGCGGTGCGCGGCGCGAAGCTGCGCGCGCTGTTCGACCGGATCGCATGGGACACCCGCGACGTCGGCCAGTAATCGGACGTATCCGCATCGACGCCTTCTGCAATACGACGCCGAGCACTGCTATCATTCGCGCCATGCCGCGCCGGTGTCAGGTGCGGCGCTTACTTGCCGCAGTCGTTCGCCGTGCCTTCGTACATGGCGGGCTGCGCGTTGCCGGCCGGTCGTGTCTCATTGATTGACGCGCGACGTCGTTTAGTGCGTATCGCGCAAGCCATGCCGGCTCAGGCAAACGATGCACCCATTTGACAGCCCCCATCGGCGGAACTTCGTGGTAGGTTCCGCCATCGGAGCTTTTTGCGAAAACATGCCCAAAGAGGATGAATACATGACCCAGGCCCTGCAGGAACTCGAAGCACAACTTCGGGACCTGAATATCAAGCTGTCGGATGCGAAGCAGAAGGAGAAGCAAGCCGCGCTCGCGGCATTCAAGGAACAGGTCGAGCTTTTGGGAATTTCGCAGCAGGAAGTGCTGAGCGCGCTTGGCTACATCGTCCAGCGAAAACGCAAGGCGCCTGCCAAGTACTACGATCCGTCGACCGGCCGCTCATGGTCGGGCCGCGGCCCGCGCCCGAAATGGCTCGAAGGCAAGGATCTCGCCGCACTCGCCGTCGACCGCGAGGCCAAGACCTGGTGGCCCGGCGACGATCAAGGCTGAAGCCGGCCGGGCCGCGAGGCCGCCCGGCGCCGTCCGGTTCGCGCCAGCGGGCCGGCCGGCACCCCCCCGCCAGCATGCTGTTTTTCATCCGGTGTCCGGCCTGACCGCGACATCACCGGCTTCGCCGCCGACACCGGATCGCCTTTATTCCCTCCCGTTCATTGCCAGCGGATTCCCGCTCGACGTCCTGCAAGCGGGTGCCGACGTGCGCGCACCGCCGCCGCCGGCAGGTCCGCCGGCCCGTCGGGCACCGGCACAGGCCTTAGAATGTCGCCGGACAATCGTGGCAGGACACCATGGCAGCAAACATGAAATCTTCGTCGCTCGAGGGCCCGTCGGCCCCGCGCGTGGAGCAGGTCGGCGCGTACGCGTGGAAAGCGCTGGCCGGATCGGCGATCGGCTATGCGATGGACGGCTTCGACCTGCTGATCCTCGGCTTCATGCTGCCGGCGATCACGGCGGCGCTGCAATTGACGCCCGGGCAGGGCGGCGCGCTGGTCACGTGGACGCTGATCGGCGCCGTGGCGGGCGGCATCCTGTTCGGTGCATTGAGCGACCGTTACGGGCGGGTGCGCGTGCTGACCTGGACGATCCTGCTGTTCGCGATCTTCACCGGGCTGTGCGCGTTCGCGCAGGGCTTCGAGGATCTGCTCGTGTACCGCACCATCGCGGGCATCGGGCTGGGCGGCGAGTTCGGGATCGGTATGGCGCTCGCCGCGGAAGCGTGGCCGGCCAGCAAGCGCGCACGCGTGTCGTGCTACGTCGCGCTCGGCTGGCAGGCCGGTGTGCTGCTGGCCGCGCTGCTGACGCCGTTCCTGCTGATGCACATCGGCTGGCGCGGGATGTTCCTGGTCGGCGTGCTGCCGGCGGTGCTCGCGTGGGCGATGCGCAATACGCTGCACGAGCCTGAAGCGTTCGTGCAGCGCGCAGCGCAGCCGAAGGCCAACGCATTCCGCCTGCTCGTCGCGGACGGCCGTACCGCGCGCACGAGCCTCGGCATCGTGATTCTGTGTTCGGTCCAGAACTTCGGCTACTACGGGATCATGATCTGGCTGCCGACGTTCCTGTCGAAACAGATGGGCTTCTCGCTGACGAAGTCGGGGCTGTGGACGGCGGCGACGGTCGTCGGGATGATGATCGGCGTCTGGGTTTTCGGGCAACTGGCCGACCGCATCGGGCGCAAGCCGACGTTCCTGTTGTACCAGCTCGGCGCGGTCGTGACGGTTCTCGCGTATGCGCGGCTGTCGGACCCGACCGCGATGCTGTGGGCCGGTGCGCTGATGGGCATGTTCGTCAACGGGATGGTCGGCGGCTACGGGACGCTGATGTCGGAAGGCTATCCGACGGCCGCACGCGCCACCGCGCAGAACGTGCTGTGGAACATCGGCCGCGCGGTCGGCGGCTTCGGCCCGGTCGCGGTCGGCGCGCTGGCCGCGCACTACTCGTTCCAGACGGCCATCGCGCTGCTCGCCGGCCTCTACGTGCTCGACATGGTCGCGACGCTGTTCCTGATTCCCGAGCTCAAGGGCGTCGAGCTCGAATGAGCGCGGCCGTCGCGCACCACCCAACGACCTCACTCATGACCACGATGCAACAGAAGAACAAGACGATCGGCGTGATGGGCTCGGGCAAGGAGCCGTGGCTCGCGTTCTCGGAGCCGCTCGGCGCCTGGCTTGCGCAGGCCGGTTTCAACCTGTTGACGGGCGGCGGGCAGGGCGTGATGCTGGCGGTCGCGCGCGCGTTCGCCGGCGTGCCGGGGCGGGCCGGCCGATCGATCGGCATCCTGCCGACGCGGGCCGATCCGCTCGCGGGCTTCGTGCCGCTCGACGGCTATCCGCACCCGTTCGTCGACGTCCCGATCCTCACGCCGCTGCCGCGCCGCGAGCCGGGCGCCGCGCCGGATACGATCAACCGCAATTACGTGAACGTGCTGAGCAGCGACCTGATCGTCGCGCTGCCGGGCGGGCCCGGCACGGCCGAGGAGATCGCGCTCGCGCGGCGCTGGCGCAAGCCGCTCATCTGTTTCGGGCCGGACGGTGCGTTTCGCGAGCTTGCGGCAGGGGCCACGTGCACGTCGTCGCTCGACGACGTGATCCGCTTCGTGGAACACGCGTTTCCGGCGGAGCAGGCGCTGCGATAATTCGCGCGGCCGGTTCGACTACCGTCGTTGCGATGCTGGCACGCGATGTCACCGGTTTCGATGCGACGACGTGCCGCCGGCGCGCGCAAGCCGCCGGCGGCACGATTCGTTACCTCGGCGCGCGGTTCAGCGGCCCGTCTTCAACTGTGCCCACAGCCGGTTCTGCAGCCGGCGGATCTCGGGCGGCATCGGCTTGAGCAGCGTCATCCTGCTCAGCACTTCATCGGATGGATACACCGACGAATCGCGCGCGATCGCGGGCTTCACGTACTGGCGTGCGGCCTTGTTCGCGGTCGGATAGAACACCGCGTTGGTGATGCCGGCGTTGATCTTCGGATCCTGCATGTAGTTGATCCACTTCAGCGCGGCGTCGCGATTCGGTGCGTCCTTCGGGATCACCATCATGTCGAACCACAGCAGCCCGCCTTCCTTCGGGTTCGCGAAGCCGATCTCGTACGGGCGCTTCGCTTCGGCGGCACGACGATGCGCGATGCCGACGTCGCCCGAATAGCCGAACGCCACGCACAGGTCGTTGTTCGCGAGATCGTTGATGTAGCCCGACGAGTTGAACTGCGTGATGTACGGGCGCACCTTCTTCAGCACCTCGTACGCCGCGCGGTAGTCGGCCGGGTTCGTGCTGTTCGGATCCTTGCCCATGTACTGCAGCGTGGCCGCGAACACGTCGACGGCCTGGTCGAGGAACGACACGCCGCAGCTCTTCAGCTTCGCCATGTTGGCCGGATCGAACACCAGCGCCCAGCTGTCGACCGGCGCCTTGTCGCCGAGCGCCTTCTTCACGGCCTGCACGTTGTAGCCGATGCCGTCGGTGCCATACGCCCACGGCACGCCGTACTGGTTGCCCGGATCGGCATCGGCGACCATCTTCATCAGCAGCGGATCGAGGTTCGCCAGGTTCGGCAGCTTCGACTTGTCGAGCGGCTGGTAGACGCTCGCCTGGATCTGCTTGGCCATGTAGTTCGACGTCGGCACGACGATGTCGTAGCCGGAATTCCCCGACATCAGTTTTGCCTGCAGCGTGTCGTCGCTGTCGTAGTTGTCATAGCGGACGTGGAGGCCTGTCTGCTTCTGGAAGGTCGGGATCGTGTCCGGTGCGATGTAGTCGGACCAGTTGTAGATGTTCAGTTCGCCGGCCGCGTGGGCGGTCGTGCCGGCAGCGGCGGCGGCCGACAGGATCGCGGCGGTTGCAAGGGCGCGGCGAAGCGTGCGGATTCGCATGACGTGGTCTTCCATTTCGGTGCGTGTGTCGATCCGCGAGGCGCGGGTCGTGGCGCGATGGTTCATCGGATGAAGCGGACGTGCGCGACCGCCGCTCGCGGCGAGCGAGCGTGGTGCGCATCGATCAGGAGTCCGTTTGATTGCAGGCCGGGTCGTGCGGAAGCGAAGCGCGAGCCGATCCGGTCACCGGAAGGGCGACACGGCGAGCGGGTCGAACGGAGTCAGGGAAAGCGGCGGGGCGCTAAGGCAGCAGGGATGCCACTTCGTCGGTATGGATCGCGACGTATGCACGCGTGGCGACGGCGTTGTGGCGGCGAACGGAGCGGCGGGACAGGATGGTGTAGATCGACAGCGGCAGGCGAGGGCTTTGCCCGACGCCTCTGTCGTCGGGGGACGCGATCGTAGCGCGAAGGTTTCGCGCATCGCCTCGTCTCCACCGCACCAGCGGGCCACGGAATCTCACGATTACTCTCGACCGGGTTGTTGAAAGTATTGAACACCTGACGATTGGCCGGCGGCTGCCGTTCCAGGTTTCGGTCATCACAATTGCCGCGTGGCGACATCGGCTGCGTGACGCGAATTGAAAGCTTGGCGGACACCTGAATCGCCGAAACATGACGCTTCCATGAATCATCAGGTAAATCGCTGTAAGGATGTCTCAGGATTTTCCCTAGGGACTGGCGTGCCGATGAGCGCGTTCGGCGCGGTGGCGATGACGGGAAAATCGCGTCGGCAAAGCTGCTTCGGGTGGTCAGGAAGCGCACGAAGTGATGAGAATATTCGACGGCTTGCAGCCCGGATCGCCGCCGAACGATCATCGGAAAGCCGGTCGAAAGACCCTGATTCGACACGAACGCGTTCGCGACCGAACTCGCGCAGGTCGCGATGTGGGAGCGGCAGAAGATGTAGACATACAAAAAGAATCGCACCTGAGGGCTTCGACCGTACCCGTGCCCCGATGACAGCGAGCATCGTCAAAGAGCTCGCGCCGGACGTCGATTTCGCGCCTGGCGCCGTTGCTTGATGGCATGGCCGTCTGATCCCGAGAGCAGCGTCATGCCGGTTTTCCACCTGATCGGCGACATTCCTGCGGGTTGGGATCACGGCGGCGTATCAGCTCTGACCACCCATCCCGGCTAATTCCCTGGTGCATCGAGCGCGCTTGTCATCTCCTGCGCGGCGTGTTGCAGCGACGGCAGAAAGCGTCTCACGGCGTCCGCCGGATTGATCGCGTGTTCGAGGTAGATCACGTTCAGTGCCGCCATCACTCGATCATGCGCGCTGACCGCGACGGCGAGCGAGCCGATTTTGCGTTGTTCGGTCCAATCGCCATGGTTCGATCCGAAACCATCGGCGCGTGTCCGCCGTACAAGATTGCGGATGAATGCATCGTCCGACGCGAGTCGCTGTTGTTGTTCACCGCCGGCACCGGTGCGCAGCAGGTCGAGAATATCCTCGCGCTCCACGTCCTGGCACGACGCGAAGTAGATGCGGCCCGATGCCGTCAGCAGCATCGGGAGTCGGCGCCCGACCATCGAACGATGAAATGACAGCGGGCTGAACCGATGAGTCGTCTCGCGAATGATCATCGAATCGCCGTCCGGCGTCGTCAGGTCCGACGGCCACACGATGCGCTGCAGCAACGTGGCCATGATCGGCGGCGCGACCGTCGCAATGTGTTCGTCGTCGGTGAACCCTTCGCTCAGCGTGCGCACCCGCAGCGTCAGTCTGAACGTGTCGTCCGACTCGCTGCGCCGCACGAATCCGCTTTCCACCAGCGTTTCCAGCAACCGCCGCACGGTCGTGCGGTGCAGCCCCGTGACTTCGCTCAGCTGCTGGCTCGTCGCGCGACCGTTCTCCAGCGCATTGAGGGCCTGCAGCACCTGCAGGCCGCGCGACAATCCTCGGACATTTGCGTACTTGCTCATCGGAAAATATATTAAAAATCAACGACGTGCATTCCTTGCACATTTGGTTGAAATTGTTGAGCGCGTGTCTGCCGCTCCCTAGACTTGCCTCCATCCCGCTGCCACACGACGCGACACGGAACCCGCGACGTGCCCCGGCCGGTATCCATCGGCATACGCAGCGACCACCGAGTCGCGCGAGGAAGGAGACACATGAATCCCCCACCCAGTCCAGCCGCGCATCGCGACCCGCGCGACCCGCTTTCCACCGACGTCGCAATCATTGGCGCAGGCCCGGTCGGCCTGATGATCGCCAACATTCTGGGCCTTCAGGGCGTGCGTGTCACGCTGATCGAGAAGCTCGAACGGATCATCGATTACCCGCGTGCAATTGGTCTGGATGACGAAGCATTGCGCGTGTTCCAGTCGATCGGCCTGGCCGACGAACTCGTGCCGCACACGACGCCAGATCACTGGATGCGTTTCGTGACGAAGGACGGTCACTGCTTCGCATCGATCGAGCCGCGCACCGACGAATTCGGCTGGCCGCGCCGCAACGCGTTCATCCAGCCGCTCGCGGATCGCGTGCTCCACGAAGGCCTCGCGCGTTTCCCGCATGTCCAGGTGCTGTTCGGGCACAGCGTTGCATCGTTCACGCAGGACGCCGACGGCGTCAGCATCGACGTGGACGATTCGGATGGCGAACGCCGGACCGTGCGCGCAGCGTACATGGTCGGTGCGGACGGCGGCAACAGCTTCGTGCGCCGCGTGCTGAACGTGCCGTTCGAAGGGCGCACGAAGCCGAACCAGTGGATCGTCGTGGACGTGCGCAACGACCCGATCGGCTCACCGCACATCTATATGCATTGCGACCACGAACGGCCGTACGTGTCGGCGGCGCTGCCGCACGGCATTCGCCGCTTCGAGTTCATGGTGATGCCGGGCGAGACCGAGGAAGAACTGTCGAAACCCGAAAACATGGCTGCGCTGATCCGCAAGGTGGTCGCGGATCCGGATGCGGTCGACTACATCCGCAAGCGCGTCTATACGCACAATGCGCGTCTCGCGTCGACGTTTCACGTGGGCCGCGTCCTGCTCGCGGGAGACGCCGCGCACATCATGCCGGTGTGGCAGGGGCAGGGTTACAACAGCGGAATCCGCGACGCGAACAATCTCGGCTGGAAGCTCGCGATGGTCGCGCGGGGGCTGGCAGACAGCCGCTTGCTCGAAACCTATACCGTCGAGCGTCGCGCGCATGCGCGTTCGATGATCCATCTCTCCGAAGTGGCGGGCGATATATTCGCGCCGACGACACGTTTCGGCGCGCGCTTTCGCGACACGTTCGTGCGTGCGCTGAACCTGTTCCCGACGGTGAAGCGCTACTTCGTCGAAATGCGCTTCAAGCCGATGCCGCGTTACGAAGCGGGCGCGGTACTGCTGCCCGCGCATGCATGCAGGCACGGCTGGCTTGCACGCGTGCTCGAACGATCGGGAAATTCCGCGCCGGGCCGGCTGCTTGGCCTGATGAGCGAAAAGCGCGATTCCTTGATCGGCAGGCTCGCATACGGTCGCGATCCGTTTGCCGCGTCGCCGGTCGGTCGCATGTTCATCCAGCCGCGCGTGCGGCTGCCCGAGGGCCGCACCGTGCTGCTCGACGACGCGATCGGCACCGGTTTCGTCCTGCTGGGCTGGGGCGCGGATCCGACTTTCGGCCTGACGCCGCAGGCGCGTGCGTCGTGGGCGCGGATCGGCGGCCGCTTCGTGGTTGCGAAGCCGGACGCCCAGCTCGCTTACGCCGACGACGTGCCGTCGGATGTGCTCGCGATCGGTGACGCGACGGGGCGGTTGAAGGACTGGTTCAGCCGTCTGCCGGAGTCGGTCGTGCTGCTGCGTCCCGATCGTTTCGTCGCGGGTGTATGTGCGCCACAGCAGGTGTCCTCGGCGATTGTCGCGCTCGCGGAAAAGCTCGGCATGACGGCAGGTGCGCGGCACGAGCACGGCGACGTTGCGCCATCTTCGCAGCGCCCGGTGTGCGATCGCGATGTCCTCACACACGTGGCAGGAGCATGAGCATGCCGATTCATCTCGAATGTCTGTCCCATACGCCGCTGCACGGTTATTTCGATCCGGCGCCCGACGTGGTTGCCGAAGTCGAGCGCATCGGCCGAGCCGCGCGTGAACGTGTCGAGCGCTTCCAGCCCGACTTGATCGTCGTTTTCGCCCCCGATCATTTCAACGGATTCTTCTACGACATGATGCCGCCGTTCTGCATCGGCGCACGCGCCGACGCGATCGGTGATTTCAAGAGCCTGGCCGGCACGCTGCCGGTACCGGGCGATCTCGCGCACGGGCTGGCGGAAGGCGTGCTGGCCGCCGACGTCGATGTCGCGCTGTCGTACCGGATGCAGGTGGACCACGGCTGTGCGCAGGCACTCGAAGTGCTCACCGGCGGACTCGATCGCTATCCGGTGATCCCGGTATTCATCAACTCTGTCGCGCCGCCGATGGCGACGCTGCGCCGCGCGCGTTTGCTGGGCGATGCGATCGGCCGCCATCTCGCGCGTACCGACCGCCGCGTGCTGGTTGTCGGCTCGGGCGGCATCTCGCACGAGCCGCCTGTACCGGAACTGATCGGCGCGACCGCCGAAGTGGCGGAGCGGCTGATCGCCGGTCGTGATCCGTCGGCCGAGTCGCGCGCGGCGCGCCAGGCGCGTACCGTGGCCGCCGCCCGTTCGTTTGCGGCCGGTGACAGTCCGCTGCATCCGCTCAATCCCGAATGGGATCGCGCATTCCTTGCCAGACTCGCATCCGGCGAACTGACCGCACTGGACGGCGTGACCAATGACGCGATCACGCGCGACGGCGGCAAGTCCGCGCACGAGATCCGCACGTGGGTCGCCGCATTCGCCGCGCTCGCCGCGTACGGCCCGTACCACGCGTCAGTCGACTACTACCGCGCGATTCCCGAGTGGATCGCGGGTTTCGCCACCATGCACGCCACGCCGTCGACCGTCGTCGCGGCGGCGGCGTGACCGAACTCCAGGAGACCTCGATGTCCGATTCGAACCATGTGACGACACTGGCCGAGCGACTACGCGAAGCCGAAGCATCGCGCAGCACGATCGCGCCGCTGCGCGGCGAGGCCGCCGCGGGCGGCATCCCGCTCGACGCGATGACGATGGCCTACGCGGTGCAGCAGGCCAACGTCGACCGGCGCGTCGCGAACGGCGAGCGCATCGTCGGCCGCAAGATCGGCCTGACCTCGCTCGCGGTGCAGACACAGCTGGGCGTCGACCAGCCCGATTTCGGTGCGTTGTTCGCGAGCATGGCTTGCGGCGAGGGCGCGCCGATTTCGCTCGCGCAACTGATCCAGCCGAAGGTCGAAGCGGAGATCGCGCTCGTGCTCGACCACGACCTCACGCAAGACAGGCACACGTTCGTCGACATCCTGCGCGCGAGCGCTTATGCGCTCGCCGCGATCGAGGTGGTGGACAGTCGCATCCGGAACTGGGACATCCGCTTCGTCGACACGGTCGCCGACAACGCATCGAGCGCGCGCTTCGTGGTCGGTAGCCGTCCCGTGCCGCTTTCGCAGCTCGATCTGACGGGCTGCGCGATGACGCTCGCCCGCGATGGCGAAGTGCTGTCGAAGGGCAGCGGCGCCGCCTGCCTCGGCAATCCACTCAATGCTGCCGTATGGCTGGCCGACCGGATGGTGCAACTCGGCACGCCGCTGCGCGCCGGGGACGTGGTGCTGACCGGCGCGCTCGGTCCGATGGTCGCCGTCCGCGAGGCCGGCACCTATGTCGCGCAGATCGACGGGCTCGGCAGCGTCCGGGCAACTTTCACGGCTTAACTCAGGAACTCGCATGGCTTCCGAAAAACTCAAGGCTGCGATCATCGGCTCCGGCAACATCGGCACGGACCTGATGATCAAGATCCTCCGTCACGGCAGGCATCTGGAAATCGCGGCGATGGTCGGTATCGACGCGAACTCGGACGGTCTCGCGCGTGCCGCGCGACTGGGTGTCGCGACCACGCACGAAGGCGTCGAAGGGCTCACGCGTCTGCCGGTATTCGACCAGATCGATTTCGTGTTCGACGCGACGTCCGCAGGCGCGCACGTTCGCAACGCAGCGCTGCTGCGCACGCTCAAGCCGTCGATTCGCATGATCGATCTGACACCCGCCTCGATCGGCCCGTACTGCGTGCCGGTCGTCAACCTCGACGCGCACATCGATGCGCCAAACGTGAACATGGTCACGTGCGGCGGCCAGGCGACGATTCCGATCGTCGCGGCTGTGTCGCGCGTCGCGAGGGTGCACTACGCGGAGATTGTCGCGTCGATCAGCAGCAAGTCCGCGGGCCCCGGTACGCGCGCGAACATCGACGAATTCACCGAAACGACGTCGAAGGCGATCGAGGTGGTCGGCGGCGCCGCGAAGGGCAAGGCGATCATCGTGCTGAACCCGGCCGAGCCGCCGCTGATGATGCGCGACACGGTCTATACGCTGTCCGACCTCGCGTCTCGCGCGGAGATCGAGGCGTCGATCGAGGACACCGTCGCGAAGGTGCACGCGTACGTGCCTGGCTATCGGCTCAAGCAGAAGGTGCAGTTCGACGAGATTCCGGCGAGCGCACCGATCCGTATTCCGGGCCTGGGCACATTCAGCGGCCTGAAAACGTCGGTGTTCGTCGAAGTCGAGGGCGCCGCGCACTACCTGCCTGCCTACGCGGGCAATCTCGACATCATGACTTCCGCCGCGCTCGCGACCGCCGAACGCATGGCGCAGGCGCGCGTGAGCGCGTAAGGAGCAAACGGCGATGAGCAAGAAACTGTATATCTCCGACGTGACGCTGCGCGACGGCAGTCACGCCATTCGACACCAGTATTCGATCGCGAACGTGCAGGACATCGCACGTGCGCTGGATCGCGCCAGGGTGGACAGCATCGAGGTCGCGCACGGTGACGGCCTGCAAGGATCGAGCTTCAACTACGGCTTCGGCGCGCATACCGATCTCGAATGGATCGAGGCGGTAGCGGACGTCGTCGAACACGCGAGGATCGCGACGCTGCTCTTGCCGGGCATCGGCACGATTCACGACCTGAAGGCCGCATACGACGCCGGCGCGCGCATCGTGCGTGTCGCGACGCACTGCACCGAGGCGGATATCTCGAAGCAGCACATCGAATATGCGCGCGAACTCGGCATGGACACGGTCGGCTTCCTGATGATGAGCCACATGACGACGCCCGAGAATCTGGCCGTCGAGGCGAAGAAGATGGAGAGCTACGGCGCGACCTGCATCTACGTCGTCGATTCCGGCGGCGCGCTGACGATGTCGGACGTGCGCGACCGGTTCCGTGCGGTGAAGGCGGTGCTGAAGCCCGAAACGGAAACCGGCATGCACGCGCACCACAACCTGTCGCTCGGCGTCGCGAACTCGATCGTCGCCGTGGAGGAAGGCTGCGACCGGATCGATGCGTCGCTCGCGGGAATGGGCGCGGGCGCCGGCAATGCGCCGCTCGAAGTGTTCATCGCGGCAGCCGAGCGGATGGGCTGGAACCACGGCACCGATCTCTACACGCTCATGGATGCCGCCGACGACATCGTGCGGCCGTTGCAGGACCGTCCGGTGCGCGTCGACCGCGAAACGCTCGCGCTCGGCTATGCGGGCGTGTATTCGAGCTTCCTGCGTCACTCGGAAGCGGCCGCGAAGAAGTACGACATCAGCACCGTGGACATCCTCGTCGAACTGGGCAAGCGCCGGATGGTGGGCGGCCAGGAAGACATGATCGTCGACGTCGCGCTCGATCTGAAGAAGCGTAGCGAGGCCGCATAGGAACGGAAGGCAGGACCGCGCACGTCGCGGTCCGATACATGACAGCCGCCGGCAAGAGTGGGCTGCCTATCAATCATTGGAGACTTTGGGTGAATACGTCACGAAACGAAGGCGATAGCGTGCGACATGGACGCACGGGACACGCGACGATCATGTTGTGCCTCGCGATTGCGTTGCTCGAAGGGCTGGACCTGCAATCGGCGGGGGTGGCCGGCCCGCGCATGGCGAAGGAGTTTTCGCTCGCCGTCGCGCAGATGGGCTGGGCGTTCAGCGCGGGCGCGCTCGGCCTGCTGCCGGGTGCCGCGCTCGGCGGCCGGCTGGCCGACCGGTTCGGCCGCAAGCGCGTGCTGATGTGGTCGGTCGCGATGTTCGGCCTGTTCTCGCTCGCGACGACGCAGGTCTGGAGCTTCGAGAGCCTGCTCGTTGCGCGATTGATGACGGGCTGCGGGCTCGGCGCCGCGATGCCGAACCTGATCGCGCTGTGCTCGGAAGCGGCGGGCCCGCGGCAGCGCGGCACGGCGGTCGGCGCGATGTACTGCGGGATGCCGTTCGGTGCGGCGATCGCCGCGGTGATCGGCATCGCGAGCGCAGGCGATGCGAATTGGCGTCACGTGTTTTACGTCGGCGGAGTCGGGCCGCTCGTCATGGTGCCGCTGCTCGGGATGTTCCTGCACGAGTCGCGGCAGTTCGTGGCGACCCGGTCAACCGTGGCTGGCCATGCCGCCGCCCTGCCCGGCGTGCGTGACGCGTTGTGGCGACACGGCCGCGCACGTACGACCATCGCGCTGTGGATCAGCTATCTCGGCACGCTGGTCGTGCTGTATTTCCTGATGAACTGGCTGCCGTCGATGGTGCTGTCGCGGGGGCTGACACGCGTGCAGGCCAACGTCGTGCTGATGATGTTCAACATCGGCGGCGGTATCGGGGCCGTCGTGATCGCGACGCTGATGGACCGCTTCGGACGGCGCGGCACGGTGATCGGCATGTATGTCGGCGTCGCTGTCGCGCTGATCACGCTGGCGAACGCGGGTGGCGCGACGTCGATGGCGATCGGCGGCTTGCTGTGCGGGTTGTTCCTCGTCGGCGGCCAGTCGGTGCTGTATGCGCTGGCCGGCCATGCGTATCCGACCGAAGTGCGCGGCACGGGCGTGGGTGCGGCCGTCGCGGTGGGGCGGCTCGGTTCGATTCTCGGGCCGCTGGTGGCAGGGCAGTTGTTCGCGCTCGGTCAGAGCCCATCGATGCTGGTGTCGGCGAGCATCCCGCTGATCGTGATCGCCGCGGTGGCGGCGTTGACGGTGGTGGGCGCGTTTGCGCGGCAACGCACGGGCGAGCCGCAGCGCGCGTAGCGATTCGGGCGGGCTGCGCGAGCGCGGCCCGCGATCGAGATCATTCATTTTTTCGGAAAGGACATCACCATGACTGCGACGACATCACCGATCACGGAAGCGTCGACGAGCCAGTTTGCACGCGTGAAGGACGGCGACCTCGAACTGCGGATCCACTATAACGACACGGGCACCGGACCAAGCGGCGAGACGGTCGTGATGCTGCACGGCTCGGGCCCCGGCGCGAGCGGCTGGGCGAACTTCAACCGCAACGTCGAGCCGCTGGTCGCGGCCGGCTATCGCGTGATCCTGATGGACTGCCCGGGCTGGAGCAAGAGCGATCCGATCGTCTGTACGTCGTCGCGCTCGGAACTCAACGGCCGCGTGCTGAAGGGGCTGCTCGACGTGCTCGATATCGAGCGCGTACATATTCTCGGCAACTCGATGGGCGGGCATAGCGCGGTTGCGTTAGCGCTCGGCAACCCGGAGCGTGTCGGCAAGCTGGTACTGATGGGCGGCGGCACGGGCGGGCCGAGCAACTTCGTGCCGATGCCGACTGAGGGCATCAAGCTGCTGCAGGGCCTGTATCGCGAGCCGACGATCGAGAACCTGAAGCGGATGATGGACGTGTTCGTCTACGATGCGAGCGCGCTCACCGACGAGTTGATGAAGGCGCGCCTCGACAACATGCTTGCGCGGCGCGATCACCTCGAGAACTTCGTGAAGAGCCTCGCGGCCAATCCGAAGCAGTTCACCGATTACGGCCCGCGGTTGGGCGAGATCGCGGCGCCGACGCTCGTGATCTGGGGGCGCGACGATCGGTTCGTACCGATGGATACCGGCCTGCGGCTGATCGCCGGCATGCAGAACGCTCAACTGCATGTGTTCAACCGGTGCGGGCACTGGGCGCAGTGGGAGCATGCGGAGGCATTCAACCGGATGGTGGTCGACTTCCTGCGGAATTGAGTGCAGCGAGGCAAGCGCCGCCTTCGAAAGACAGTTCGTCGATCCAGGGCGTGCGCGTCGGCCGGCTCGTCACGCTGGCCTGGATTCGGATCGCAGCGATCGCGCCCCGCCGCGTCCGCGGCGGCCTCGCGTCGCGGGCAGGAGCAGGGCTGCGAGCGGGGCAGGGCTCCTAGCGGAACGCCTGCATCTGCCCCGTCATCATCTGCAGCATCTTGTTGGCGGCCACCGAGAGCTTGCGGCCCACGCGCGTGACCATGTGCGCCTCGGCGTTCTCGAGAATCGGATGCGCGATCTCGATCGCGAACAGTTCCTTGGCCTGCAGTTCGGCCGCCACCGCGAAGGCTGGCATCAGCGCGATGCCGAGCCCCGATTTCACGAACTCCTTCAGGATCGCGAAGGAATTGGTGGTGACGATCGGCGTGAGCCGTACGCGCTCGGCGTATTCCACGGCTTCCATCATCTGCCGCGTGCCGTAGGACGGGTGGGTGGCCGCCAGCGGATAGGTAGCGAGCTGCTGCACCGTCAGCACCTTGTGGCTGCGGCGCGGGAAGCCAGGGCCGACGATCGCCATCATCTGCTGTCGCTTCGAGGCGCGCGACACCAGCTTGGGCTCGGCGGGCGGGTTGTAGACCAGGCCGATCTCGCCTTCGTCGTTCGAGATTTTGCGGATCACATCGTTGGTGCTGCCCACGTCGAGGTTGACGCGGATCCCGGGGAACTGCCGGCAGAACTGCGGCATCGGCCCGGCCAGTAGATCCGACACGAAGCCCTCACCGAGTACCAGGTTGACCTGGCCGGTCTTGAGCCCGCGCAGCTCCTGCAGACGCGAGATCAGATCGTCGCGGTGCGCGAGTTGTTCACGGAAATACTCGATCACGCAGCGTCCCGCCTCGGTGGGCGTCACGCCGCGCGCGTGGCGCTCCACCAGGGTGGCGTCGAGCTCCTTCTCCAGCAGCCCGATCTGGCGGCTCACGGCCGAGGGCGCCACGTCGAGCCAGTCGGCCGCGGCGCGGATCGTGCCGCAGCGCACGGCCTCGTAGAAATAGACGATCCGGCTGTCGGTAAGGGTATCGCTCATGATCCGGGTGTTCTAAAAAAGAGAACAATATCAATATTGGCGTTGATTGATTATACGGGTCGCCGGACCGAACATCGTTGGCATGCAAGGCGGGCGCAAGCTGGCGCGCCGGCCTCGAACCAACAGGCAACGGGAGTCGTCGGATGAAAACGGTGGGCGTGATCGGTCTGGGCAACATGGGGCGCGGCATGGCGGGTTCGCTGCGGCGCGGCGACTACACGGTGCTCGGCTACGACGCGGCGCCCGGCGTGGCGCTCGCGCTGGCCGGGCAAGAGGTGCTGTCGTCGCGCGATTCGGTGGCCGAGATCGCGCGCGACGCCGACGTGCTACTGCTGTCGCTGCCGACTTCGGCGGTGGTCGAGGCGGTGGTGCTGGGCGCGGGCGGCGTGCTCGAGAACGCGAGGCCGGGCAGCATCGTGATCGACACCACCACGGCCGATCCGGACAGCACGCGGCGCGTGGCGGCCGCCCTGGCCGAGCGCGGCATCGGCTTCGTCGACGGCCCGGTGAGCGGCGGCCCCAAGGGCGCGGCCACTGCCACCATGACCATGGTGCTGGGCGGCTCGGACAGCGATATCGCGGCCATCGAGCCGATCCTCGCGGCGATCAGCGCCAAGCGCGTGCATGTGGGCCCGGTGGGCGCCGGCCACGTCACCAAGCTGCTCAACAATCTGCTGACGGGCGTGCACCTGCTGGCCGCCAGCGAGGCGGTGCGTACCGCGCGCGCGGCGGGCGTCGATCCGGAAAAGCTGGTCGAAGCGCTCAACGGCGGCTCCGGTCGCAACAGCGCGACGCTGACCAACTACCCGACCTGGATCTTCAACGGCAAGTTCGATTCCGGTTTCACGATGAAGCTGATGCGCAAGGACGTGCGGCTCGCGCTGGGCCTGCTCGACCAGTTCGACAGCGTCGCGCCGGTGGCGCGCGAGGCGGCGCGCATATGGGCCGCCAGCGAGGGTTCCGTCGCCGACGGCGAGGACTTCAACCGCATCGTCGACTTCCTCGACCCTGCCTGAGGCCGGGCAGCCCGCACCACGATCCCGCTCGACCTACTTAGACGGAAACCCGACATGACCCAGCACGCAGACCAGTTGCTCGCCGCCTTCGCGCATTTCTTCCCCGGTGCCGCCACGATCGGCTCGTATATCGACGGCGAGCTCGTCGCCGGACAGGGCGACACGATCCAGCTTTACGATGCGGCGACGGGCGAGGCCACGCTCGCCTATCGCGACGCCGGCGCAGCCGTGATCGACCATGCCGCCGAAAGCGCGCGCCGCGCGCAGCGCGAATGGTGGGCGCTCACGCATGCCGCGCGCGGCCGCGTGATGCAGGAGGTGGCGTGCGCGATCCGCGCCGAGGCCGAGGCGATCGCGCGGCTGGAGGCGCTGGGCTCGGGCAAGCCGATCCGCGACTGCCGGGGCGAGGTGGCCAAGGTCGCCGAGATGTTCGAGTACTACGCGGGCTGGACCGACAAGTTCTACGGCAGCGTGATCCCGGTGCCGACCTCGCACCTCAACTACACGCGCCGCGAGCCGGCCGGCGTGGTGCTGCAGATCACGCCCTGGAACGCGCCGGTGTTCACCTGCGGCTGGCAGGTGGCGCCCGCGGTGGCGATGGGCAACGGCGTGCTGCTCAAGCCCTCGGAGCTGACGCCCTTCACGTCGCTGGCGGTCGCCAGGCTCGGCGAGCGGGCCGGGCTGCCGCGCGGCCTGGTCAACGTGCTGGCCGGCTTCGGTCACACCGCCGGGCAGGCCGCGATCGCGCATCGCGTGGTGAGCAAGGTCGTGTTCGTCGGCTCGCCGGCCACCGGCGCGCGCATCGCCGAGGCCGCCGCGCGCCGTGTGCTGCCCTGCGTGCTGGAGCTGGGCGGCAAGTCGGCCAATATCGTGTTCGCCGATGCCGACCTCAAGCGCGCCGCACTGACCGCTCAGGCGGCGATCTTCGCCGGTGCGGGCCAGAGCTGCGTGGCCGGCTCGCGTCTGCTGGTGCAGCGCGCCGTCTACGACGAATTCGTCGCGATGGTGGCTGCCGGAGCGAAGAAGATCCGCGTCGGCGCGCCGCTCGACGATGCGACCGAGGTAGGCCCGATCAACAATCGCAAGCAGTACGACCACGTGATGTCGATGATCGCGCGCGGCGTGGCGGCGGGCGCCACGCTTGCCTGCGGCTCGGCCGAGCGCGTCGGGGAGGGGGGCGGCTACTTTGTGGCGCCGACCGTGCTGGCCGGCGTGTCGAACGCGATGGAGGTGGCGCGCACCGAGATCTTCGGGCCGGTGGTGGCCGCGATCCCGTTCGACACCGAGGAGGAGGCGATCGCGATCGCCAACGACACCGACTTCGGCCTGGCCGGCGCGGCCTGGACCACCGACGTGGCGCGTGCGCATCGCGTGGCTGCGCAGGTGAATGCCGGCACCTTCTGGGTCAACGGCTACAAGACCATCAACGTGGCGTCCCCGTTCGGCGGCTACGGCATGAGCGGCTACGGCCGCTCGAGCGGGGTCGAGGCGCTGTACGAATACACACAGACCAAGAGCGTGTGGGTCGAGACGGCCGAAGCGCCGCCCACCGCGTTCGGTTATCTGTAACCACCGGCCCGCATGCGACGGCAGCCGGGCTTCAAGGGGAGACTCGTCATGGAACACGCATTGGGTATCGAGCGCCGCGAGCTTGGCGGCGCGGCCACCGCCAAGGTCCTGCTTTACGCGGCCGGCATCCTGCTGGTCGCCGAATGGATCGGCTCGTTCACGTTCAAGCTCGGACCGGGCAAGGTCGTGCTGCTGCCGATGATCTGGGCGCTGCTGCTCGGCGCCGCGGTGGGGCTGGCCAGCGCGCGCTGGAACAGCAGCGCGCGCCTGAGCGTGCCCGACCAGTTCTTCGCGGCCGCGATCCTGCAGCCTGCGCTGCTGCTGTTCGTCTCCAAGCTCGGGCTGATGGTGGGCAGCGCGCTGCCCAAGCTGGCGTCGGCGGGCTGGGCGCTGGCCTTCCAGGAATTCGGCCACTTCGTCGGCACCATCCTGCTGGGCCTGCCGCTCGCGTTGCTGCTCGGCATCAAGCGCGAGGCGATCGGTGCGACTTTCTCGGTGGGCCGCGAACCGAGCCTCGCGATCATCGGCGAAAAGTACGGCATGGATTCGGCCGAAGGCCGCGGCGTGCTGGCCGAGTACCTGACCGGCACCGTGTTCGGTGCGGTGTTCATCGCCGTGTTCGCCGGTTTCGTGAGCAGTCTCGGCATCTTCGATCCACTCGCGCTGGCGATGGGCTCGGGCGTCGGCTCGGGCAGCATGATGGCGGCGGCCTCGGGCGCGATCGCCGCCCAGCAGGATCCGGAGACGGCGAAATCGGTGCTCGCGTTCGCTGCAGCCAGCAACCTGATCACCACCACCATCGGTACCTACTTCACGCTGTTCATCTCGCTGCCGCTCGCGGTCTGGGGCTACCGCGTGCTGGAGCCGCTGATCGGCCGAACCACCAAGGCATCGGCGCAGCCCGAGGCGGCCAGCCCGTCACTGGGCGAAGTGCGGACCGAAGCGCCTGCGCTCGGCTACGGCGGCAAGCTGCTCGCCTGGATCGTGACGGCCGCGATGGCGCTGGTGTGCGACTGGATCGCCCACGGCACCACACCGCTTGCGGGACTGCCGGGCATCGCGATCATGGTGTGCGCAACGATCGTCGGCGATGCGCTGGCGCGCGTGACGGGGCGGCGGATTCCGGCGGTCTGCTGGGTATCGGTGGTGGCGATGTTCCTGACGTCGCCGTGGTGCCCGTGGGCTTCGCAGATCGCCGCGCTCAGCTCGCACAACGATTTCCTCGGGGTGACCACGCCGATGCTGGTGTTCGCGGGGCTGTCGATCGCCAAGGACATCCCGGCCTTCCGCCGGCTCGGCTGGCGCATCGTGCTGGTGTCCTTCGTGGCCAATGCCGGCACCTTCATCGGCGCAACCCTGGTGGCCCAGCTGTTCCATATCTGATCTCTCGCGGCATCGCGGCGGGCGGCATGAACCGGCCCGCCGCCGTGTCGAGACGACCGACAAAGCGCTCCCATCCGCATGACACTGATCGATTCCATCGTCGCGCACGCCGACGAACTGACGGCGACACGCCGCGATATCCATGCCCATCCCGAGGTCGGCTACGACGTGTTCCGCACCGCCGAACTCGTCGCCGAGCGGCTCGAGCAATGGGGTTGCGCCGTCACGCGCGGCGTCGGACGCACCGGCGTGGTCGGCACCTTGACGCGCGGCGGCAGCGTGCGTGCGATCGGGCTGCGCGCCGACATGGACGCGCTGCCCGTGCAGGAGGCCAATACCTTCGCGCATCGTTCGACGGTACCCGGCGCGATGCATGCCTGCGGCCACGACGGGCACACCGCCATGCTTCTGGGGGCCGCGCGCCACCTGGCGCGGCATGGCGAGTTCGACGGCACCGTGCAGTTGTTCTTCCAGCCGGCCGAGGAGTCGGGCGGCGGCGCGCGCGCGATGATCGAGGACGGCCTGTTCGAGCGTTTCCCGGTGGATGCCGTGTTCGGGCTGCACAACTGGCCCGGCATCGCGGCCGGCGATTTCGCGGTGCGGCCGGGGCCGCTGATGGCCTCGACCAGCCTGTTCCGGATCAACTTGCGCGGTGCCGGCTGCCACGCGGCCATGCCGCACCTGGGCCGCGATCCGGTGTTCGCGGCGGGGCAGGTGCTGAGTGCGCTGCAGGGGATCGTCACGCGCAACCGCAATCCGATCGACGGCGCGGTGCTGTCGGTCACGCAAGTGCATGCGGGCGAGGCGATGAACGTGGTGCCGACCGATGCTTGGCTCGGCGGCACGGTGCGGACTTTCTCCGATGCGACGCTCGACCTGATCGAGACGCGCATGCGCGCCGTGGTGGCCGCGACGGCCGCGGCCTTCGAGTGCGAGAGCGAGGTGGATTTCCAGCGCCAGTATCCGGCTACCGTGAACGACGCCGGGCAGACGGCGGTGGCGGTGGCGGTGATGCGCGAGCTGGTGGGCGACGCGCATGTGAACGCGGCCGTCGATCCGACCATGGCGGCGGAGGATTTCTCGTTCATGCTGCGCGAGAAGCCGGGTTGTTATGCATTCCTCGGGAACGGGAGCGGCGATCATCGCCTGCATGGGCATGGCGGCGGGCCTTGCCTGCTGCATAACGCCAGTTACGACTTCAACGATGCGTTGCTGCCGGTGGGAGCGAGTTATTTCGTGAGGTTGGTGGAGCGGGTTTTGGCGCGGTAAGGCACGGCTACCGACTTTTCGGGGCCGATCGTGATGAACGGGCATGGTGGCGCGCCGTCATGAATGACGGCTTGCGGGCGGGATTTTACGCTTTAATCGGATATATCCAATAGGCATTCAAGAAATCGTTTCGTCTCCGGATAATCCGATAAATCTCGATCATTCGCGACGCACACGTAAAGTTGTCGTTCCGCCCACTCGTCGAGCAGTCTTATCGCCTTCAGATTGTAAAGATTCAGATATGGGGAGGCGTTTGGTTCTGGAATTACGCCAATTCCTATTCCTTCCTGGATGAGACGGCATCTTGCCTCGTAATTTCCAACTTCGATTTTGACATCGAGCGGACGTGACAAGCCTCGTCCGGCAAGCGATGAGAATGCGTCATAGGTGTGCCGAGGAAAATACCCCACGAACGGGTAGGAATTGGCAGCTTCCAGGAACAGCTCATCAAAAACCGCGAGCGCGTGATCTCGGCGTGTAACCAGGACAATGCGGTCCCGCCGGAATGGATAGGACGTCACGCCGGGCGCCGGCGACAATGCGTGATAAATCCCGACATCCGCTTCATTTTCCGCGACCAGCCGCGGAATGTCGTAGCTGTAGCGCTCTTGCAGATCGATACGAGCAGCAGGAGACTCCGCAAGATATCTCCGTGTTATCGGAGGTATATACGCGATGATTGATGACGGATTTGCGGCCAATCTGACTTTTGGATTTCCTGCCTTTCCAAATTCAGCCACAACGTCTTGCGCTATTTCGACGCGGCGCAAGATCGCTTTCGCATGATGATACAGCGACAAACCCGCCGGCGTGCCCTGAACGCCGCGCGCATGGCGGATCAGGAGATCCACGCCGAGCCGGCTCTCGAGGTCGGCGATCCGCTTGCTGGCTCCTGACGTTACGAGGGCATTATCTTCTGCCGCCTTGGTCAAGCTCTTTGACTCGATAGCCGAAACAAAGATGCGAAGACTCTGAAGATCAAGTTTCATCATGTTCGGTCGCGAGCCTGTTGATCGGAGCCTACTTATCGGAGGCGGCAGGGCCTCTCTTCATCGCTGTTGAATCGTTCAGTTGCTGACCCGACACTATAACAATCCGGGACAGGGTTGTTGAGGCGGCGACCCAGTGAGTCGCCTGCAACTTCCTTGAGCATGGTTTGAACAGCAGGACGCCGGCCAATGTGGAAGATACGTTTTCTGTCGCCGACCTGTGCGAACCGTTCGCTTGCCATGGTCGCCTCTTCGGACCAGTGCTCGGCGGGTGCAACGGGGGGCGAGATCCCCAAGAATTCGCAATGGCAACTTCGCGGACGAGGGCAAAGCTGGTCGCCGCGCTGACCGAAGTGATGCCGGGGGAAGTGCGCGTTGCGGGTATTTCGCTGGCGTTCAGTCTTGCGACGGCGCTGCTTGGCGGCTTCACGCCGGCCGTGTCCACCTGTCTCACTCGGGTGATGCATGACTGGGCCGCGTCTGGTTACTGGCACGGGTTTCGCTGCGGTTCGCGGCCTCTTGTGCGAAGCGCGGGTTATATCGGCGCGGCGCCGGACGTAATGCTCCGGCGTCGGCGTCGGCCTGATCGACGCTGTTTCGATGCGTCTCGACTGAAGCCCGGCCTTTTGCCGGGCTTCGTTGTTTTCATCGTCGATAGGAAGGGTCGATGCGATCCAGCTTGCGCAGCAGCGCCGGCCATTCCATCACACCATATGGGCGGCGTGTCTGCGGCTGATAGTTCATGTACGTCTCTTCGAGCACGTCGTGCGGAACCGGGTTCAGTTCGGTATTGCACGCCATGGCCGCGAGCTGCGTCCTGCACGACAACTCCAGCCGATGCATGGCGTTGAACGCTTCGGGAATGGTCTTGCCGACGGTGAGCAGGCCGTGATTGCGCAGAATGAGCGCGTTGTTCTCGCCGAGATCGCGCACCAGCGATTCGCGCTCCGAGACATCCAGCACCACGCCGCAGTAATCGTGGTAGCCGATCTTGTAGAAGCGCATGGAAGTCTGCGTGAGCGGCAGCAGCCCGCACTTGAGCGCCGATATGGCCATGCCCGGCCAGCTATGCGTATGAATCACGCATTCGAGTTCGGGGTTCGCTTCGTGGATGGCGCCGTGGATCACATAGCCCGCGCGATTGATGCCGTAGTCCATGCCGACGAACACGGGCTTGCTGAGAATATTTCCATCGATGTCGATCTTGATCAGGCTCGATGCCGTGACTTCCTCGTACAGCATGCCGTAAGCGTTGATGAGATACGCGCCTTCCTCGCCCGGCACGCGCGCCGAGATGTGGTTCGCGGCCATGTCCGACATGCCGTATAGCTCGGTCAGCCGGTAGCAGGCGGCCAGATCGACGCGCGTTTTCCATTCGGCTTCGGAGCATTGCTCGCGCATCGATGGAATGGAGAATTCGGGGAGCTTGGTCATTCGAGATTCCTCATCGAAGTTGATCGGAAAGAGCAGGCCGTGCGTCGCCTACGACTGCATTTGCATGTCGCTGCGGCGCAGGCTCAAGGTGGCGATCAGCGTGCAGCCGATGCATGCCGACGCATACAGGTAGAAACCGCTTTCATGGCCGATGCTCTTGAACCAGAGTCCGACGTAACCGGCCGTGCCGCCGAATACGGCCGTCGCGATGGCATACGGCACGCCCACGCCCAGCGCCCGCAACCGCGCGGGAAACAACTCGGCTTTCATGACGGAGCACACGGACGTGTAGCCGGACACGATCATCAGTGCGAGCGTGAGCAGCAGGAACGCGGTTGTTGCGCTGTGTGTGCGCGCAAGCGCCGTGAGCAGCGGCCAGGTGGCGAACGTGCCGCCAATTCCGAACCACAGCAGCAGTGCGCGTCGCCCGATACGATCCGACAGCGCGCCGAAGAACGGCTGCATGACCATGAACAGCGTCAGCGTGGACAGCGAAAGCCACGCGCTCGTCTGCGGGCTCAGTCCGACCGTATTGACGAGATAGTTGTGCATGTAAACCGTGTAGGTGAAGAATGCGAGCGTGCCGCCCGTGGTGAGCCCGAACACGAGCAAAACGGGCCGCCAGTGCTTGCGCAGCGCCGACAGCGACACGCCGCGCTTGTCCTTCTCGCCGAGCGCGCGGAAGTCCGGGGTTTCATCGATATTGCGGCGCACCCACCACGCCACCAGCGCGAGCGCCGCGCCGGTGATGAACGGCACGCGCCAGCCCCAGTCAATCAGTTCCGCACGCGGAATCAGCGCTTGCAATACGACCTGCACGAGCGTGGCGAGCAACTGGCCGAGAATCAGCGTGACGTAGTGGAAGCTGCTGTAGAAGCCGCGATGGCCGGGCTTCGCGATCTCGCTCAGGTACACCGAACTCGCGCCGTACTCGCCGCCGAGGGAAAAGCCCTGCACGAGCCGCGCGAGCAGCAAGACGAGCGGCGCGGCCATGCCGATCTGCGGATAGGTCGGACACAGGCCGATGGCGAGCGAGCCCGCGCACATCAGGATGACGGACAGCGTGAGCGCGGAGCGGCGTCCGCGCCGGTCGGCATACAGGCCGATCAGCCAGCTTCCGACCGGCCGCAGCAGAAAGCCGATGGCGAAGATCGCCGCCGTCGAAAGCAACTGAATGGTGCGGTTCTCGCGGGGAAAAAACGAGGCGGCGAAGAAGATGGAGAAGGTCGTATAAACGTGAAAGTCGTACCATTCGATCAGATTGCCGATGGAACCGCCCGCAATCGATCGCATCGCGCCGCGGCGACGTAGCGGACGCGTTGCTGCATCGAGGTCGGCGGGTATCGTTTCGTGCATGGTTGTCTCCTTGTATTGTGGGAATGGCGTATGCGTCAGATCCACGCCAGTGTCGCGTGCCAGCGGCGCGCCATCGTTCGGTCGCTGTTTCAGCGCGCGAGGTTGAGCAGCGGTTCGCCTCGATGCCAGCGCGCGAGGTTGTCGAGCCAGATGCGGCCGACGGCTGCGTACTGACTGTCTGACTGTCCCGCCATATGCGGAGTGAGAATCACGTTCGGCATATCCCACAAGGGCGATGCCGCACTCAGGGGTTCGTGCTCGAACACGTCGAGGTAGGCGCCCGCCAGCGCACCGCTACGCAGCGCGGCGATCAGATCCGCTTCGACCACGACCTCGCCGCGCGCGACGTTGACCAGATATGCCTGCTTCGGCAGACGCGCGAGACGGCTTGCGTCGATCAGCTTCGTCGTCTGCGGCGTGAGCGGGCAGGCGAGCACAAGCCAGTCGGCGCGCGACAGCACGTCATCGAGCATCGAGAAATCGACGAAGCTTTCGCCCTGTGCCTCGCGGCGTACGACGATGACGGTCATTTCGAGCGCATCCAGCAAGCGGGCGAGCCTTTGACCGATTGCACCGTAGCCCACGATCACCACGGTCTGAGCGGCGAGATCGCGCGGGGCGGCGTCGAGCAGCAAGGGGCGCCATGCGTGTTCGCGCTGCGCTTCGTGCAGCAGCGGCAGGCGGCGTGCCAGCGCCATCAGACCGGCGAGTGCCGTATGCGCGACCGTGCGAGCGTTTGCGCCGGAAGACGACGTCACCTGCACGCCGCGTTGCCGCATCTCGACGAAGATCGGACGATCGACGCCCGCGGAATGAGCATGCACCCAGCGCAGGTTCGGTGCGGCGCGCAGCGCGTCGTAGAAGTGGCGGGTTTCCGGCGTCAAGTCGTGCTTGGTCGAGCGGCCCGTCACGTCGCGGCTCACGAATGCGATATGCGCTTCGGCGCTCGATGCGTCGCCAGGCGACAGCAGGCGGAAAGGCGTTGCGCCAAGCGTTCGCGCGATCTCGCCGTCGAAGTGGCGCGCGGCCACATCGGAGAGAAGAATATTCAGGGCCAGCATCGTCTCCATCACCACCATCTCGTTTGCCTATGCTGTGCGCCCGGATATCTGGAATAAGAGAAGCCCGTGCGCCATGAGGTCATTGTGATCAAGTGACAAGGCACGCGTTGAGCGTTTTGGTGTACGCACCGTTTCCAAAATGTGAAGGGTCGGGCATCTGCATGTGCCCCTGGTTTGTGAAACCGTCCCATTTGGAAATCGAGAATTCCGGCGTGACGTTTTCATCAAGACCAGGAGGGATGCCGTGAAGACGAGCAGGTTCACCTTCCGCGGTGGCGTCGGGAATGAAGTGGCTATCCAGGGATCGCGCATGGAACGGTCGATGGATGGCAGTGCGACGACAAGTTCGATGACGCTCGAGCACGTCTTGACGAGGGCTGGCCAATCGGGGCCGCTCGTACCTGACGGGCTGGTGCGAGCGATGTCGTGCGTGGCTGTCGGCAGACATTGAGGAGCCGCATGCCAACGCGAGAGCGTGATATGCTCCGCGCGAAACACATGTTCCCGAATTACCCGCTCGGCAACGGGCCGCGTTTGCGGCACGGCCGTTCGCCCGCGATTGATTGATGCTCATGAACGGTAACTCCACGCTCGATCCGGCGGCGCAAGAGGCGATTGACTGGGAAGTGAGGCTGCGCTCCGGCGAGATTTCGCAGGAGGAGCGCGAAGCATTCGCGGCATGGCGGCGCGCGGATCCGGCCCACGAAGAAGCGTGGGCGCGGCTGCAGCAGCGGCTCGGCAGGCTGGGTCCGTTGCAGGGCACGTCGAGTGAGGCGGTGCGGCGGGCGCTCGACGAGCCGTCGCGTCACCGCAGACGATTGCTGAAAGCCGGCGCGGGCCTGGGAGGCATCGTGCTTGCGGGGATCGCCACGCGCCAGCTCGTTTCGACGTTTTCGCTCGACGCGGACTACCACAATGGCGATGTGGTCCCACAAAGAGTTCAGTTCGACGGCAACGTTTCGGTCACGGCCGGCGCGGCCACGCGGGTGTATACCCGTGCACGTGAGCAAGCCGACCTCTATCTTGCCGCCGGTCAGGTTGCAACCGATCCGAATCGCGCGGGCCATCAGTCTGTCGTCGTGACCACCCGCGACGGCACGGTCCGCACCGAGCGGGCGCGCGTGAGCGTGGACGTCCTGCGGCTGCATACCGTCGTGGCCGTGCAAGGCGGCGACGCGGTCCTTGCCGTGCCTCACGGGCGCCGCTTGCGGGTACCCGATGGATCGGCGTGGTCCCTGTCGGGCGGACAGATCGCACGCATGCCCGAAACGTCGGCCGACATCTTCTCGTGGACACGCGGCACGCTGGTCGTGCTCGACCGCGCGGTGCCGGACGTGATCGAAACGCTGGGCCGTTACTTCGGCGGCTATATCCGTTTTCCGGAGGCCGCGCTGTCGCGCCGCGTGAGCGGCGTCTTTCCGCTCGACGACGCGCCGGCCGCGCTCCGGCAACTGGCCGAGAGCCTCGGGTTTTCCCTGAATCTGTACGGCAAGATGCTCGCCGTCGCCACACCTGCCTGAAGCCGCAGGCTGCCCCTCCAGTCCCCCTCCGGATTTTTTTCGATTTGCGGTGTCACTTTTCGCCGCTCGTTGCACAAGGTAATCAAGAGCGCATCGAATCGCTCGACATCAACCCGTGTACTCGAGTGGAGGAAGTGTGTTCGACGCTATCGACAAGGCCATATTGTCCGTGCTGCAGCAGGACAGCACGCTCTCGGTGGCCGAGATCGCCGACCGCGTGAATCTTTCGACCACGCCATGCTGGCGACGCATTCAGAAGCTCGAGCAGGACGGGGTGATAGCGCGTCGCGTGGCGCTTCTGGATGCGAAGAAGCTCAACGTGGGCGTGACCGTTCTGGTGGAGATCAAGACAGCGGAACATACCGCCGCATGGCTGCGGCGTTTCTGTGACGTCGTGGCAACGATCCCCGAAGTGGTGGAAGTCCATCGCATGAGCGGGCACATCGACTACATGCTCAAGGTGGTGGTGCCGCATATCGACGCGTACGACAGCGTATACAGGCGTCTGATCGGCGCGGTCGACATCTTCGACGTCAGCTCCAGCTTCGCGATGGAGACCATCAAGCAGACCACCGTATTACCGCTCGATTACATGCTGTGACCGCACGGGCCGGGCAGTGTATCGACAGGAACGGAGAAGGACGGAATTTCACCGGCGCGGCGGAAACCGCGGAATGGAATTCCAAAACGGGCAGCGCAAGAGAATTGTTTTAAAAAAACATTCCAGGCCCGGACGATAGACTTGTTTCATCGATGACGCGTTCGGGCAAGAGGACGACCAAGGCCCGATTTGAAGCATGACGGTACTTTGCGACGCGATGATGACGCGGTCACGCGTAGGAATACTGATAGAACGGACGAAGAGCCAATACATTCGACAAGGGAGCGGTTCAAACGTGAAGCTCAACATCAGAACACGCCGGGCTATCTCGAGCCAGGCATCAGGGGTTGCCATCGCGGTCGCCGTTGCACAGGTTTTCATGGCGGCGTCGGCACATGCGCAACAGGCTGGTCAGCAGTCATGGCATCTCGCGAGCGGTCCGCTGGATCGCACGCTGGTCGAAATCGCCCAGGCGGCCAACGTGAGGTTGAGCTACGACGCGGGCCTCGTGCAATCGTTGAAATCGTCGCCCGTCGAGGGCAGCTATACCGCCGAGGCCGCGATTCGACAAGCGCTCCGGGGCACCGGTCTCGATCTCGTCGCGACGGGCAGCGGCGGCCTGACCATCCAGAAGGCGGTAGCGAAGCCGGCCGCTGCAGCGCCCGTTGCGGCGTCGGCGGCGGCAGCCTCCGTGGGGCCTGTCGATACCACGCTTCCGCTCATCAGCGTGGCGGCCAGCCGGGACTCCGGCGGCACCGGCTTCGTCGCGGAATCGTCGTCCACCTATGCGCGCTCGGATGTGCCGCTGAGCGAGACGCCGAAATCGGTCAGCGTCATCAACGCGGCGGTGATCCAGAGCCAGGCCGCTCAGTCGCTCTCCGATGTGCTGAGGAATGCGTCCGGTGTCGTCACGCGGCCGGGACCGCTAGGCGTGCCGCAATACGTCATTCGCGGGTTTACCGCCGAAAATCTGACTTCGGACGGGCTCGCGACTGTCGGGTCCGCGCCCAACGTCACGCCGACGATCGCGATCTCGAGCGTTGAGGTGATCAAGGGGCCGTCGGCGATCGTGAACGGCAACAGCCCGCCGGGGGGCGTGATCAATATCGTCAAGAAGACGCCACAGGCCGATCCGTTTCACGAAATAAAAGTGGGCTACGGCACGTATGGTGACACTCAGATCGCGCTGGACACCACGGGTGCGATCACCGACGACAAGAAGCTTCGGTATCGCTTCATCGTCTCGGGGGAGCGGGTCGGCCAGAATGCCATGGGATATGACGGCCAGAGAAATTTCTACTTTGCGCCGACCCTGCAATGGAAGGATTCGACCACGGATCTGACGGTCGGCTATGAGCGCACGGTCGATCGCCAGCCGGTTCCGCAGTTCACGGTCGGCTATGCCGCGGGCGACATCTACCGAAACTATATCGACCGTCCGCTTGGCGTACCGTCCGACCACTTCGGCGCGCAAACCGACAATATTTTCTTTCGCCTCGAGCAAAAGCTCGGCAAGGCGCTGACCTTCGTGAGCAAGGGTTCCTATACGCGTACCCAGCAAACGCAGCAAGCCTGGACGGAGGCGACGCCGCTCTCGGCGACCAACCGCGCGGCATTCTTCAACTTCGATTCGATTTCGGATTACTACAGTTGGAGCTTTCAGAATTACCTGCGGGCCAAGTTCGAGATCGGTGGCGTGAAGAACACCGTGATAGCAGGGTGGGATTTCAATCATTACAACCAGTATCAGGTCGATACCACGACCTCGAAATTCATTTTCGTTCCGAACGTTTTCGGCCCGCCTTCGTTGCCGTCATCCGACACGGGTAACCTTGCGCCGACATTCGCCAGTCGGTACACGGAAACTGGTTTGTATCTTCAGGATCAGTTTTCCTACAGGAATTTCCATGCGCTCGCTTCGGTGAGGCGGGACACTTATCTGACGGGTACGATCGGCGGCACGGCATCACCGGGAAACCATCAGAACGCCTATAGCCCAAGTCTCGGCCTGCTCTATGAACTGACCTCCGAGGTTTCGGCTTATGCCAGCTACAACCGTGGTTTCCGGCCTGGCTCGTCGTTTCAGTTCGGTGGCGGTATCCTGCCTCCGCAGATCAGCCAGCAAGTCGAAGTGGGCATGAAATTCAATCTTCTCGACGACAAGCTGGCCATCACGACCTCGGCTTACCGCACCTCGTTCAGCAATTACAACGTTGCCGATCCGCGTCATCGCGGTTTCTATCTTCCCGCCGGCGGCGCCGTCAGCCGCGGATTCGAAGCGGAGATCAACGGCCAGCCGCTGCCCGGCGTCAACCTGGTGGGTACCTACACGTATAACGATTTCGTGCAGCCCGCCGGCACCAAGCTTGCGGTGAGCTTGCCCAAGAACAGCGCCAGCCTGTGGGCGACTTACAACTTCCAGACCGAAGCACTCCAGGGTTTCGGGGTCGGCACAGGGCTGTTCTTTGCGAGCGGGCAGTACGTCGACTCGGGCTCGGCGTATCGCATCCCGAGCCAGGTGGAGACGGACCTCGGCGTGTTCTATCGGAAGAAGGGGTACGGCCTGAATCTTTCGATCAAGAACGTGTTCAACCGCAAGCTCTACTACAGCAGCACGACGTCTACCCTGATCCCGATGGGACCGGAGCGGACCGTCATGCTCACCGGTACCTATGACTTCTGATTCCTTGCCCGCCCGCCCCTGGGATGACATCGCCGTGCGCGAGAACACGTCCCAGGCGCCGTATGCGCGCACACGCCGCATCGCGTGTGCCGCAGGGGTGCTGTTCGCCCACGCGCTGGGGCTGTACGTTGCAGTCCACCAAAGTGCGGTGACGCTCAGGCTCGAGGCCGGGCGTCCCGCGGGCGGCACGGTGCAGGTGCGACTGGTTGCCGCGCCGGCACCGCGACCCGCGCCGACACCGCTTGCGCTGCCCAAGCCACGCACCGAGCCGCCGAAACCCGTGGCGCCCGCGAAGCCGGAAAAGGCGCACGTGCTGGCGTCGCGGGCGCCGAGCACGCGCACGGTGGAAGCGGCGCCCCAGGAGACGCCGAAACCCGCCGAAACGCGGCCGGTCACGCCGGTGCCCGCGCCGCATCCCGCACCTGAAGCGGCGCCGGCCCAACCTGTCGCACAACCCGCGCCGGGGCCGAACCTGCTGGACGCACCGAAGCAAATCAGCGCGGGCGAGTTGAAGCAGTTGGGATGCCAGATGCCGCGACCCGACTATCCGGCGAAAGCGCGGCGGCTGCAACAGGAGGGCACCGTGGTCGTGCATCTGAGCATCGGCACCGACGGCGCGGTGACGTCCGCGCGCGTGGCGCAGAGCAGCGGCTCGCCGCTGCTCGACGCGGCCGCCGTCGCGGCGATCCGGGCCGGCCGCTGTCATCCGTACGAGACCGCTGGCATCGCGCGCTCGGTAGAAGCTACCCAACCCATCGCATTCAACCTGAACGACTGAACCCGCACCAATCGGAGCAACACATGGAACAGTATGGCATCGCCAACGTCTGGCAACAGGGCGACTTCGTTACCCGCTTCATCTTCGTTTTCCTGATCGGCATGTCGGTCGTCTCATGGTTCGTGATACTGACGAAAGGATTCGTCAATCGGCGCCTCGAATCGCTCGGCAAGCGCGCGCAAACGCGTTTCTGGTCCAGCTCGTCGATCAGCGAGGGCATCGAGGCGCTGGGCGAGGGCGGCGACAATCCCTATCGTGCGCTGGTCCTTGCCGGGCGCGAAGCGAATGAGCAGCATTCAGGCAATGAACCGTCGATGCAGGGCAGCCTGAGCGCGAGCGAATGGGTGGCGCGCGGGTTGCGCAATGCATTCGACGACGAAGTCGCGCGGTTGCAGAACGGCCTGGCCATCCTCGGCTCGATCGGCAGCACCGCGCCGTTCGTGGGGCTGTTCGGCACGGTATGGGGCATCTATCACGCACTCATGGCGATCGGCATGTCGGGGCAGGCCAGCCTCGATCACGTTGCAGGCCCGGTGGGCGAGTCGCTCGTGATGACGGCGATCGGGCTGTTCGTCGCCATTCCGGCGGTGCTCGGCTTCAACTACGTGAACCGCGGCAACAAGCGCGTGAGCCATCGACTGAACCGCTTTGCGCACGAGCTGCACGTGTATTTCGTCACCGGCGCGAAGGCCCGTGCCGACGCCAGCCGGCCGGTCGGCGCGCCGGCCGCGACCAAGCGCGCCACGCCCAACCTGGCCGCCTGAAGGAGCCCGCCATGTCAATGATTACCGATGGCGGCGGCGACGAAGGCGTCATGAACGACATCAACATGACGCCGCTGATCGACGTCATGCTGGTGTTGCTGATCATCTTCATCGTGACGCTGCCCGTCATCAACAAGGCGGTGAAGGTCGATCTTCCGCAGGCGGCGGCGCAGCCGGCCGTATCGAAAACGCAGGATATCGATCTGTCGATCACGGCGGACAAGACGGTGCTGTGGAACAAGCAGCCGGTCGATGCGGAGGCGTTGAAGGCGCGCGTGGCCGAGGCCGCGGCGAAAGGCGAGCCGCCGGCGGTCAACATCAACGCGGATCAGCACGTCGAGTACGGCAAGGTCGCGACCATTCTCGCGGCGCTCCAGGGCGGCGGCCTCAACAAGATCAACTTCGTGATGCAACCGCCCGAGGCGCACCCATGACGGTGAACGGCGCTTTCCCGATTGATCGCGCGGAAGACGCGGAAGCACGCCGCCGTTTTCCACCGGTGTGGCGTCTCCTGCTGCCGTACTGGCGTACGCGCGAAGGCGTGTTCTCGCTGATATTGCTGATGCTCGTGATCGGGTCGAGTTGGGCCACGACGTACGTGATGCTATGGAACAACAACTGGACCGGCACGTTCTACGATGCGATCGGCGCGTCCCGATTCAAGGTGCTGCCGGAGCTGCTCGTACGTTTCCTGCTCGTGGCGATGGCCGGCGCGGTCGTGCAGATTACCGGGGTGGTGCTGCATCAGATCGTGCAGATTCGCTGGCGCCGGTGGCTCACGACATGGCTCGCCGAAAAATGGCTCGCACGCAACAACTATTACCGGATCGAACGCGACCGGGAGCTCGAGAACGTCGATCAGCGTATCGCGGAGGACGTGAAACTGTTCGTCAACGACACGCTGCTGCTGGGGCTCGGGTTTCTTTCGGTACCGGTCAGCGTCGTGTCGTTCAGCATCGTGCTGTGGCGCATGGGTGGCCCGTTGCAGGTCGATGTCGGCGGATCGTCGTACGTATTGCACGGTTATCTGGTGTTCGCCGCATTTGCCTACACCGGTGTCATTTTCGCGGCGACGCATTATCTGGGCCGCAGGCTGATTACGCTGACGGCCAGGCAGCATCGTCTCGAAGGCGATTTTCGCGTGCTCATGGTCGGCGTGCGTGAATTCGCGGAACAGATCGCGTTCTTTCGGGGGCAAACGGCCGAGCATGGGCGTCTGCAGGCATCGTTTCGGTTCGTGGTATCGAATCTCTACGCGACGCTGTGGGTGAATACGCGCGTCTCGTTCTTTAACAATATCGTCGGTCAGCTGAGTTCGGTCATTCCGATCATTCCGACCTTGCTGATGCTGCCGCAGCTGATGTCGGGCGGGCTGACGCTCGGCGGGCTGATGAAATCGAACAACGCATTTAATTCCGTCACGGGGTCGCTGGCATTTTTTTGGCAAGCCTATCCGGGATTTACGTCGTGGCGTGCGGAGGCCAACCGTCTGCGCGAATTCCTGCACGTGAGCGAGCATGAGCCGCGGCAGGAAATCGCGCTTCAAGAAGGCCGAGCCGGAGAGGTCGCCGCGAGCGGGCTCGTCCTGCGCGACGCGTTCGGCAGCACGCTGTCGCGCGTGCCCGACTTCGTACTCGAAGCCGGCCAGCGGTGCCTCGTGCGCGGCCGGTCGGGGTGCGGGAAAAGCACGTTGCTGCGCGCGCTGGCGGGCCTGTGGCCCTATGGCGAGGGCACGATCGCGAGGCCGGCAGATGGCACGTTCTTCTTGCCGCAGCGCAGCTATATCCCGTCGGGCTCGCTGAAGGCGGCCGTGACCTATCCGCGCGACGCTGCGGCGTACCCGGACAGCGAGTGCGAGGAACTGCTGCGCGCGTGCGGATTGTCGGCCTATGCGTCCCAGCTCCATGTCGAGGATCGCTGGAGCACACGGCTGTCCGGCGGCGAGCAACAGCGCGTGGCATTTGCGCGCGTGCTGCTCGCCAGACCTTCCACGGTGTTCCTTGACGAATGCACGTCTGCGCTCGATAGCCAAAGCGAGAAGGAACTTTACGGTCTTTTGATCGAGCGCTTGCCTCAGGCCACGGTCGTCAGCGTCGCGCATCGCAAGGAATTGCTGGCGTTTCACGACACGACGCTCGATTTTCCCGAGCCGCCGATACCGGAAGCACGACAGGACGCGGCCGACGAAGCGACGGGCGCACAAGCGGGCAGCGGAGCATACGCGGGAACGCAGCTGTGCTGAGCGCCACGATCCCAACCGACGCCGTGCATTTGAACAATGCACGGCGCGCCAACACGTGAAACAGAACAAGGTCGATCCATGAGCAATCTGAAAGCAGTGACGCTGGAAACAATCGAAGCCGACGTGATCAACAACCCGCTGCCCGTGCTGATTGACTTCTGGGCGCCGTGGTGCGGTCCGTGCAAGGCACTCGCGCCGACGTTGTCGAAATTGAGCGAGCAGTTTCAGGGCGACGTGGCGTTCGTGAAGATCGACGTGGACGAAAATGCCGGCGTGCGCGAACGATTCGGTGTCCGCGGTATTCCGACGCTGATCCTGCTGCACGGCGGCAAGGAGCTCGGCCGCGTGGTCGGCAATCGCTCCGCCACGCAACTGGCCGGCTTCATCGACGATCACCTCGGCTCCGTGACGCCGTTGCCGGCGGCGATCGCCGTTGCGCCGAACGCGTTCGGCGGCGACGCCCAGCTCAAGGCGGAGCGCCTTGCCGCATTGCGCGCGTGGCTGGACCGCAAGCGGGCCGCGCCGTCGGAAGCGATGTGGGATGGTGAAATCGGCAGCGCCATCCAGTTCGTCTGCAATACCGCGGACGTGGACGATTGCGCAAGGATGCTGGGCATTCCGGCCAACGTGCTGGCCGTGGTGGAATCACTGTCGAGCTATCGCAGCACGCATCTGAACGGCGCGGAGTTCATCGCGCACTGGCTGGATGCCGTTCCGGTGGGTGCGAATCTCGCGCGGCTGACGCAAATGCTGCTCACGGATCTGCTGTCCGGCGGCGAGATGACCGAGTTGATCGGCGGCGACGCCACGTTGCTATCGATTCGAGATCGGCTTGCCGCGCAGCATGACCCCGCTCGGGCGGAAGGGCCGCTCGATTCGGAGCTGGCCGCGATCAAGCAGGCGCTCGCGAAGGCCGATGCCACCCCGGCTGGCGCTGCGCACGCGTTGGCGACACGGCTTCTCGTGTTGGTCGCCCAACCGCTCGGCGACGCCGCGATCGTCACCGATTTCATGTTCGGCCTTGCGGGCGCGCATTGGGAGTTGTTGCGCGCGGCCTGCAACTGGACGCGCGATGACGACCGACGCTTCATGCAGCTCGCGGAAGAAACGTCGAATCGCGCGGTGGAGCGCGGCGAAGAGGCTTCGCAAGGCGACAAGACTCTCGAGCGAATTGGGTTGGTGGATGCCGAACTCATTGCGCGGTTTCGATCGCACTACGGCAATGGCACGCAGGCCCTGAAAAAGGTCGGCGCGAGCATCGGCGATCGTTTGATCGGGCTGACGAAGCGCTGCGCGTGAATCATCGTCGAAAAGGCGCTCGTCGAACGTAAATTCCGGATGCGCTGGCGCGCGCGCAAAACGATTCCACGATTCCGCGATACGGCGATTTGTTTCATAAAAAAATTTCGATCGCCCTCGATACACTGTTTTCAATGTGCTTCCGCTCGAAGTGACGCGAAAACGTCCCGACGGAAAGTCGGATTCACGGGCACACGGCAATTCAACACTCGGAGTGATTTCCATGCATGACGGCGGTACGCAGTGGCGCAACGTGAAATCCAATCTGGAGGCGGCGGCCGAATGTGCGCTCGATCTTGCCCGACGCGCAGGGGCCGACGGCGTCCGTGTGGAGATCGATCATGTCGAATCACGGACAGCCACCGTGCGCAACCGGGTGCCGGCCGAACGAAGCCTTCGACTGTCTTCGGCTGTCTCGCTCGTGGTCTATCGCAATGGCCGACGCGGTGCGACGACCTCGTCCGATTTGTCCGCCGACGGTCTCGCCGGCGCGGTCGCGGCGGCCATCGACATCGCGTCGGTCACGGACGCCGATGCCGCCGCCGGCCTGGCTCAGGCGGACTTGCTCGCGACGGACTTCATCGATCTGGACTTGTATCATCCGCTCGAACTGTCGCTCGATGACATGCTCGAAGACGCCCGTCGCGCGGAAGAGGCCGCGTTCTCCACGAGCCCGGCCATCGTGACGACCAACGGTGCCAGCGTCGGGACTTCCGCGGGGTTGTCGCTGCTCGCGACCAGCGAGGGGTTTGGGCACAGCGTGCCGTGGTCCACACATTTTTTGTCGTGCATGCCTGTCGCGGCAGGCGCCGGCGAGAAGCAGATGGGATTCTGGAGCGACGGCGCGCGCGCCTACGCCGACCTGGACGCACTCGTACGGATCGGCACGCAAGCCGCGACGCGCGCGCTCGCGCTGCTGGGCAGCACGCAGGTCGAAACGCAGCGTTGCTCCGTGTTGTTCGAGCCGTTGGCCGCAATGTCGCTACTCGGCGAGTTCGTCAACGCGGCATCCGGCGATGCGCTTTATCGGACGGGCTCATACCTGAACCACCGTCTCGGTACTCGCATCTTTGCCGATCACATTCAGGTGTACGAAGATCCGTTCGTCCCGAGAGGCATGGCGAGCCGCTGCTTCGACTCGGACGGTGTTGCCGTGTCCCGGCGATCGGTCGTCGAGGCAGGTGTGTTGCGCGGTTATTTTCTTGGCTTGTATGCCGCCCGGCGCCTCGGCATGGCACCGACCGGCAACGGCCGGGGCCCGCACAACCTCGAAGTGCGTAGCGCGAAAACGGCCAGCTCGGACGGGATCGACACGATGCTGGAAAGGCTTGGTCGAGGCTTGTTCGTCACCGAGATGGCGGGCGGCGGCGTGAATCGGCTGACCGGCGATTTCTCGCGTGCCGCTAAAGGGTTCTGGGTGGAGAACGGCCAGATCCGTTTCCCGGTCACCGGCATCACGATCGCGTCGAATCTGGATGCGATGTTTTCCGGCCTGCTCGCCGTGGGGGCGGACACCGCGACCAGAGGAAGCTTCCGCACGGGCTCGTGGCTGATCGATGAAATGCGAATCGGCGGGAGCTGACGCGCGCGGTGCGCGCGACCATCCTTTTCCGTCACACACCGGTACGACACTATGCTGGACACGAACCAAACCCTGACCGACACCCGCGGCCCCTCGCTCCACGACATGCGTCGCGCGGCGTATGCGGGGCTGCTCGACAAACACGGCATCGACGAAACGCACTTGTTCGCCGCGCTGAACAGCGCGCTCGGGCAATCCGGCAACTTCGCCGACATCTATCTGAAGGAGTCGATCGCGGAATCGTGGTCGCTCGAAGGCGGCGCCGTGCGAGGCGGCGCCTGGCTGTGCGATTCGGGATTCGGCATGCGCGTGCTGAACGGCGAGGAAGCGACGTTCGCGAGTTCGCAACGGATCGGGGCGGACGCGTTGCGCACGATCGCGCGGCAGATTCGTTCGGGGCCGGACGAGCTCTCCCACGCAACGCCCCGCGGCGAACCGGCCGGTCTCGCGGCGGCGCGATCGATCTATGTCCCGCGAGCCCCGCTCGGCGCGATCGGCGCGGAGCGGAAACTCGCGCTGCTCAAGCGCGTGGACGAACTGGCGCGTTCGAAGGATCCGCGCGTGGTCGAGGTCAACGCGATGCTCGCCGCGACGCACGAGACGGTGTGGGTCGCGCGCTGCGACGGGCTCAGCGTCGGCGACGTGCGGCCCATGCTGCGGTTGGCGATCAACGTTCAGGTCAAATCCGGCGACCGGATCGAAAGCGCGAGCGGGGGAATCGGCGGTCGCTACGGGATCGCTTCGTGGTCGGATGACGACATCCGCACGCTGGTGTGCGACCGCGTCGACGCCGCGCTGACGAAACTGGATGCACGGGCCGCCCCGGCGGGAAAAATGACCGTCGTCGTCGGGCCGGGCTGGAACGGCGTGCTGTTGCACGAAGCCGTGGGCCATGGTCTCGAGGCCGACGGCATCCGCCGCAAGACCTCGGTGTTCGCTGGCCGCGTCGGCGAGCGCGTGGCGGCGCGTAACGTCACCATCGTCGACGACGGCACGCTCGAAGGCCGCCGGGGTTCGCTCAATTTCGACGACGAGGGTTGTCCGACGCAACGCACGGTGTTGATCGAGGACGGCGTGTTGCGCGGCTGCATGCAGGACGCGCTCAGCGCGCGCCTTATGAACATGAAGCCGACGGGCAATGGCCGCCGCGAGGGCTATGCGGTGTTGCCGATGCCCCGCATGACCAATACGTTCATGCTCAACGGCGATTGCGAACACGAGGAGATCATTGCGTCGGTGAAGCGCGGGATATATGTGGCGGGGCTCGAGGGCGGGCAGGTCGACATCACGAGCGGGCAGTTCGTATTCGAGGCATCAGAAGCATTTCTGATCGAAAACGGCAGGCTCTGCGCACCGGTGAAAGGCGCGACGATCACCGGCAACGGGCTCGAAACGATCCAGAAAATCAGCATGGTCGGCAACAACCTCGAACTCGACACGGGCCGTGCCGTGTGCGGCAAGGCCGGCCAGTCGGTGCCGGTGAGCGTGGGGCAGCCTACCGTTCGCGTGGACGACATGACGGTGGGCGGAACGGCGTGATGAACGCGTGCGGACAGGTGGTGAGCCGAAGATGAGAGGCTGGGCGCAGCGTCTCGACCAGTCGAGAGTCCGGTCGCGGGCGGACAAGACGGAACTCCTGCCTTTACCGAAGGCCATTCGCGATGCACTCTCACTGGAGTATCACCTTCAGCTCGAAGCGCTGCGCGCCGGCGCCGGCTCGCTGACTGCGCTGCGCATCCTGTTGCGCGTGGCGATGGCCGCCGCGCTGCTGCGCGAGCTCGGCTACGGCGGACGACGCCTGCATACAGCCGACGAGTACGAGCGCATCGCCGGCAACGCATATGAATCGGGCGAGGAAGGCCGCTACGGATTCGATCCCGCCGCTTTTCTCACCTTTTCGGCGCTCGTGACGGATCACGATTTACAACTCGAGATAGCGCCCGTCCGAGTGATCGACATCGTCGCACGGCAACTGGAGCGTCCCAGCGCGGCCCAGTGAAAGAGACGTATTCGCGACAACGATCGGCATCGGAGGATGCCGGCCGGCAGCCGAGCACAGGCGCTGGTGCAGCCGGTTCACGTCATCAGATAGCACTGCGTCAAAGCCTGCGCGATATATTTCCGCACCATGCTCGCCGACACGCCGAGCCGCTCGGCGATTTCGGCGTGCGTGAGGCCGTCTATCTGACTCATGACGAAGGCGCTTTTTGCGTTAGGTGACAGGCCGTTCAACGCCTGATCCACGAGCAGGAGTGCCTGCGTGACTTCCGCGAGGCTTTCTGCCGACGGCGCGACTGCTTCTTCCCGATGGGCGAGCGATTCAAGGTACGAGCGTTCCAGGTCGCGGCGCCGCCACATTTCGTAGGTGAGGCGCTGTGCGATGACCGTCAGAAAGGCCCGCGCATTGCGCACGGCTGTCACGTCCTGCACATCCGCAAGTTCGGCGAACGACGACGATGCGAGATCTTCCGCGTCGGCCGGCGAGCCGACACGTCTTTGCAGTTTCGACTTCAGCCACGCATAGCTCGTGCGGAATTCACTTGTCAACCACGCCGCGCGCGAGCGCGTGCGTTCGTCGACATCGCATCCTGTGGGGGCGCCACTGATCGGTGAACTGTAATTCATCTGAAACTGATTCCTGGACGAGGGGCGTCAAGGCACGAAAGCGTGCACGAAAACAGCACATGAAGAGGCGCACATTATTTGCGCCGCCACACCTCTGGAAGTAACAACGCCTCTGCGCAGCGTCTCAGCTTGAGTATGCCATTACAAAAAACGCCAGACTCGAAGTGGCTTGAAACCAACGCAATATTCCGCATCTTCATTTCGCCGACGATCAGCCATGCCGCCATCGGCCGATAAGTCGGATGAATCGTGGACGATCGAAGTAGAACGGGCGCGCGACCCTGCACGTCGTCCGACGCCCGCTACTTCGACGCTTGCTGACCCTCAACCACGCGACGGCCCCGGCCGGCTGAAGCGTTGCTCGACCACCTCGGTGCCCCAATGCGTGCCCGCGGATTCGCTGGTCAACGCAAAGCCGAACGACTCGTACAGATGGCGTGCCGAGTCCAGCCCCTTGAACGTCCACAGGTAGGTTTCGCGAAACCGCTGTGCGTCGACGAAGCGCATGGCTTCCGTCATGAGCCGGCGCCCGATGCCCGACCCGCGCAGCGCATCGTTCACGATGAACCAGCGCAGGTGCGCGACGCCGGTTGCCGGGTCGCCGTCGATCGCGAGCGATGCGAGGGTCCGCCCGTCTTCCTGGCATAGCCAGAGCGCCTTGCCGTCGGCCGGCAGCGCACCCGCGAACTCGGCCAGTTCGGTCGCCACCCGCTTTTCGAAAAACGCGCCGAAGCCCCAGTGTTCCGAATAAAAGCGCGCGTGAAGGCTCGCGATATCGCCGATGCAGCCCGGTTGGTAACCTTCGCGGATCGCCGGCGCATCGAGTGTCGCGACGGGCGCTTTCGCGGCGTTGTCCTGCGCGAGCGCATCGGCATACAGCGCGAGCGAGCGCAGCAGTGCCTGCTGGTCGGCAGGCACCATGCGGCGCAGCGCATTCGATACCTGGTCCGTCGCGAACGTGTCGATTCTTTTCTGGAGCTTTTTCCCGTCGGCGGTCAGGTACAGCTCGATCGCGCGTGCATCGTCGCTTGACACGCGCCGTTCTACGACGCCGGCGGCCTCGAGCCGCGCGAGTTGCCGGCTCGTGTTCGATTTGTCCAGCCGCAGGATGTTGCCCAGATCGCGGGCGTTGATGCCGGGCGCCATCCCGATCTCGAGGATCGCGTGGACGGCCGAAGGCGCCCAGTCGCTGTCGGCCAGCGTCGCGCGCATGAAGCCGAGCTCGCGAACCAGTTTGCGGGAGAAGTCGCGCAGCTCGAGGATCGTGGCTTCGCGGGGCTTGGCGGGAGCGTCGATGAGGTCCATGGCGGGTCCGGAAAGGTTGCGAATCGCAATCAATAATAGTTGCGGATCGCAACTTGATCAAGGTGGATTTTCATGGGGCGGGTTGCCCCGCGGGAGGTATTTCCAGAGGCCGCTGCCGGAGCGAACCAGGGCGGCGATGAGCGGTACCGGCGAGGATGGCGGAATGCCGCGAACCGGACGCATACTGGATGCATCCAGCCGGCCTGCCATGCGAGCACGGGCGTCGGCCGGTCATCGATCCGCGGCGGCGGACAATGGAGCTCACCATGAACCATCTGAAGCCGATGACGATTGCGCTGCTTGCCGGATGCGGCATCAGCGCCGGCGCGGTCCACGCTGCCGGCAGCATGGACGCGCCGCCATGCAGTGCGGCACATGCGGCAGACCAGGGCGGGATCGCCGCGATGCCGGGCACGTCGGTCCGCAGTTTTTCGACTGCAGGTTGTTCGGGCGCGGTGTTGCAGGGCGACCGTGCCACCGCGACGGTCAACGGCGACCGGGTCGAGTTGCGGGACGGCACCGTCTATGTGAACGGCCGGTCGTACGGCGCCGTCACGCCCGCGCAGACGGTCGAATACGAAGCCGCGCACGACCGGCGCACGCTGAAGGTCGACGGAGTCGTCCGCGAGCCGGTACGCTGACCGGCAGTTCAGGCCCGGGCCCGTGCTCAGATGCGCGGCAACCGCATCGCGTTCATTCGACCAGCGTCAGCCGGCCGTCGCTGAGCCGCACCTCGCGCCCGATCCACGTCGCATCGACGCGCGGCAGCACGGCCGACGGCTTGCGCAGCTCGCGCAGCAGCGTCGCGCCGTGCGACAGCCGGCCGCCCATGCGCGCGATCACGGCGCGCGCGGCCTGGTACTGCGCGTGCCGGCCCGGGTCGAGCGTGTCTTCCAGCAGGATCTCGTGGCCGAGCACGCCTTGCGTGTGGCCCGGATAGATCATGAAGCCGGCCGCCTCGTCGGTGCCTTCGCCGCCGTCCTGCCAGAAGCTGCCGTTACGTTCGCGGCGCTCGGGATGGGGCGCGAACCACGCGTCGCGGTCGGCGGCCGGCATCGCATGATGCAGGCGGAAGAACACGCGCATCAGGTTGTCGCGATACCACTCGCGCACCTGCAGATACCAGCCGCGCATGCCGGGCGCGCCGAGCGCATGGAGCACGCGTACCGGCAGCGGCCAGGCGGGAAACGCCTGCAGCGGCAGGTGGGTGGGCGCGGGCCGTGCGGTGCCCGGATCGGTTTCCCACGGCAGCCGGTGCGGGCTGTCGTCGAGCTGGCCGTATGCGGTCGGCGGGCGGCCCCACAATGCACCGCCGCTGCTGGCGAGCGACGACGCGATGCACAGGTTGCCCTGCACGACGAACACGTAGAAGCGCGTGAACCAGTCGGCCAGTTGCTGGCCGTCGGCGCGTCGTTCGACGAGCGTCGCGAGTTCCTGGTCGAAGCGCTGCAAGCCGCGCTCGAGCGTCGGCAGGTGCCCGCGCGCGACACGCAGCATGCGCCAGAACACCGGCAGCGAACGCAGCAGCCGCAGCGGGCGCCAGCGCAGCGGCGGTGTCGCGCCGCCGATCTCGCCGCTGTAGTTGCCGGCCGACACGCCCCAGTCGGCGAGGCGGGCGAGGAACAGGTCGTTGTTGATGTACGACGCGCCGCCATAGAGTGCGGTGAATGGTTCGTTGTCCTGCAGTATGCGTGCATCCCAGCGCGCCATGATCGCCGGGATGCTGCCGGCCGCGCGTCGTTGCGCATACTCGACCAGCCGGCTCGGCTGCGGCGGCAGGATCTCGGCGATGTTCGCGGCGGTCAGGTGCCGGTGCCAGCCGTAGCTGCTGATCGGACGGTACTGCAGCAGCCACAGCTGCTTGCCGTCCCACGCCCATTCGACGTCGCCCGGCACGTAATGGAACGCGCGCAGCACGCGCTGCAGGAAGGCCCACAGCTGCGTCGCGCTCAAGCCGTGCGCGGTCGGGAACGTGCCGCGCTGCCAGGGTTCGCCGAGCCGCGACAGGATCGCGCGTTGCGGGCTGGCCTGCCCGTCGGCGAGCGTTTCGAGGTGGCCTTCCACCCATTCGACTTCGACTGCCAGATGCCGCACGAACGCGATGCCCGACAGCACGGGCGTGATGAAGCGCTGCACGACCGCTTCCTCGAGGCCGCCATCGAGCAGCTCGGCCACGCGCGCGGCCGCCTGCGATGCCCGTACGCGCAGGAACGTCGTGTGCAGGCCCGCGTTGGCCGCATCGGCCTGGTCTTCGCCGTGGCTCGACGAGCGGATCGCCCACTCGGCGTCGGGCTGGCTCGCGAGAAAACCGGGCAGGCGCGGATCGTCGGCGCGGGTCAGCGACAGCGCGGGCGGCACGGGCAGGCCGGCCATCGTGGCCAGCGCGAGGCGGCCGCCCTTGGTATGCGCGACGAAGCCGGCATCGCCCGCTTCGAGCCAGTGCACGAATGCCGCCGGCGCATCGATCCACGGATAGTGTCCCCAGCCGGCCTGCAGCGTGACGGTGAGGTCGGCGCGCGCGAGGATGGCCGACCACGCGGCGGCCTGGCGCACGCCCAGCACGTTGTCCTGGTCGCCCCACACGAGTTCGATGCGATCGCTGACCCACTCGAGCAGCGGCAGCGCGGTATCGGCGCGCACGAGATCCCAGTGCGGCAGGAACGCACGGCAGCGCGCGTAGCCGGCGCCCATGCGGCGGTACTGGGCCCGCGTCCAGGTCAGGTTCGAGAACTTGCGGGCAAACAGCGTCGGGTAGTGCGCGAGCAGCCAGTGGATCGTCTTGCGCAGCGGTTTCGGCGCCATCAGTTTCGGCAGGCGCCGTTCCCACAGGAACGCACCGACAGGCGCGAGCAGCACGCTGCGGCCGAAGTGGCCGGGGCGTCGCTGCAATGCATGCAGCACCAGCAGCGCATTCACGCCGACCGCCATGATCGCGTGGCCCGGCTCGGTTGCGTCCAGCAGCGCTTGTGCATATGCGGCGAGATCTTCGCAGGGCGGCGCGGGGTTGTCGCCGAAGCCCGGCAGTTCCAGCGGCACGGGCCGGTAATGCCGGAAGTGGGGCAGTGCATCGTCCCACCAGTCGGCTGCGCTGCCGTTGCCGGCGAGGAGGTACAGGATCGGTTTGCTCATGGTGGCGTCGTCGGCGGGCGATCGTCGTGGCGGCACACGCCCGGTCGGCTCGGCGCCGCCGGTGGATGCCGCGGGTCTTGTTCGTGTTGTCGTGTTCGCGTTGCGCCGGTGCGAGTGGAATGGAAGGGCGGCCCGCTCGGCTTGATGCTTGATTTGATTGTTGCGGGCATTCTACGCGAGAAGATTCGGATGACATGCAGCCATGTCGAGCGCGACGCCATTCAGGCGCCGGTCATGAACGGTGTGTGCGGGAAGCGCTGATGCCGGCGATGAAACCGGCTTGCCGTCGTGCGTCGGGAAGGCTTCTGCTGCAGGTCTGCCGAGCGGGCGTCGATTGCGCGTTACGCGTCAGCATCCTGATCCGCGCGCGGCGTCCTGCCGGTCCAGCGTCGATACGCATGACGGAAACTGCGCGGCTCGCTGTAGCCGAGACGTTCCGCGATGGCCGCGACCGTCAGCTCGGGATCGTCGAGCATCCGCACCGCTTCGTCGCGGCGCACGTCGTCGAGCAGCGACTGAAACGTGAGGCCGTCCTTGTCGAGCCGCCGGCGCAGCGTGCGCTCCGTCAGGTGCAGTGCATCCGCGAGCGACGTCATCGACTTGAAGCGCGCGAGATCGCGCGCCATCAGCTCCTTCGCGCGATCGGCGAAGCGCGTGCCGACCGACGCGGCCCACTGCCGTTCGAGCGCCTCGCACTGGCCGTGCAGCGCATTGAAGCTGACTTCGTTCGCGAGCAGCGGCATCTCGGTGCCGTTCACCGACGTGAACACGAGCCGGTTGTCGGCTGCGTTGAACGTGACCTTGCAGCCGAAGTGGCGCGTGTAGTCGGCCGCGTTGCGCGGCGTGCGGCGCGCGAGCTGCACCTGCTCGGGCCAGACGGGCTTGCCGACGAGATCGGACACGATCAGCCGCAGGCTCGACAGGCACATGTCGACCTGGAACGCCTCGAGATCGGGCTCGCCGTTGTAGCGGCTGATCGTCACGCTCATGCCGTCCGCATGCGCATCGATACGCACATCGAAATACAGCCCCATGAACAGCGGAAACTGGCCCATGCACCGGAATGCCTGCATCACCGAGCCGCTGATCAGCATCGCGTAGCCGGCGAGGCCGAGCGTCGACACGTGCAGCCGCGCACCGATCGACAGCCCGATCGACGGCACGCCGCTGCACTGCAGCAGGTTGTGGAAGCAGCGCTGCTCCTGGCCGCGATTCACGTGCAGGTTCGGCGACGCGACTTGTTCCGCGCCGAGCCCCGTGCCTTCGAGCAGCGCGGCGCCGTCGATATGCCGCACGCGGCACTCGTCCAGCGCGACCGCGATTGCGTGGACGGTGGCGGGAATGTCCTCCTGGCGTCCTGCCGGACGCGCGAGGCCGAGCGACGAACGCAGGCTGCGTTCGGCCCGGCTCTGGTCGGGATGGGAGCGGCTGTTCATGGTGCTGATGGGGCGACGGGTCGCGTAGAACATAGCCGGAATGTCCGAAAAACGCCAGTGCCGCACAGCAGCATGCATGACTCGTCGGCGCGATATGCGGCGATGTGTCCGGAAATATCCCCCGATTACGTCCGCTTTTCTCATTCGTGGCCGATTTTTTGGCGCACCACACTTTCTCCCAGTCGTGCGCCGCCGGCCGTGCCGGGCGAACGAGTGTTGAAGCCGTGAACGCCACCCACGTGAGGACAGCATGGACAACGACAGCCCAGGTCGATACGCATCAGCCGCCGCGACGCACGACTTCGGCGCGCACGCGATGCGAGGCGACGCGGACGAACGCCGCAAGCCGCATCTGCTCGGGCTCGCGACGCTGGTGATCTTCGGCCTCGCGTACATGCTGCCGATGACGGTGTTCACGACCTACGGGATCGTCACGAGCGAGACGAACGGGCATCTGACGGCCGCGTACGCGGTCACGCTGGTCGCGATGCTGTTCACCGCGCGCAGCTACGGCCACATGGCGCGTCTGATGCCGAGCGCCGGGTCGGCCTACACGTTCGCGAGCCGCAACTTCGGCACGTCGGCCGGCTTCATGGTCGGCTGGGCGTTGCTGATGGACTACCTGTTCATCCCGATGATCAGCTACCTCGCGATCGGCATCTACATGAAGCAGATTTTCCCCGGCGTGCCGGCCAGCGTGTGGATCGTCGGCAGCATCTTGCTGATCACCGGGCTGAACATCGTCGGCATCCGGCTCGTCAATCGCGTGAACCTGATCCTGATCGCGAGCCAGCTCGTGTTCATCGCGATCTTCTTCATCGCATCCGCGCGAGTCGCGTCGGGAGAAGGGCTGTCGATGGCCGTCGCGCTGCCGTCGTCGGGCGATGCGCGTGCGATCTTCGCCGGCTCCGCGATCCTGTGCCTGTCGTTCCTCGGTTTCGATGCGGTCACCACGCTGTCGGAGGAAACACGCGAGCCGAAGCGCATCGTGCCGCGCGCGATCCTGCTCTGCACGCTGGCGAGCGGCGTGCTGTTCATGCTGGTCGCCTACGTCGGGCAAGTGGTGTTTCCCGACTGGCACGCATTCAAGGATCTCGACTCGGCCAGCCTCGAACTGATGCGGCGCATCGGTGGCGGCACGCTGTCGGCGTTCTTCGTCGCGGTGTACGTGGCCGGCTGCTTCGCGAGCGCGATGGCGGGCCAGGCAAGCGTGACGCGCGTGCTGTTCGCGATGGGCCGCGACCGGGTGCTGCCCGAGCGCGTATTCGGCCATCTGCATGCGCGGCTGCGTACGCCGGTGCGCGCGACGCTCGCGGTCGGGATCGTGTCGCTGTCGGCACTGTTCATCACGCTCGACCTCGCGTCCACGATGATCAGCTTCGGTGCGCTCGTCGCGTTCGCGGTCGTGAACCTGTGCGTGATGCGCAGCTATCTGTGCCGCCCCGAGCATCGCCGCTTCGCGGGCTGGATCACGTTCGGCGTGATGCCGGCGATCGGCTTCGCGATGAACGTGTGGCTCTGGTCGGGCCTGTCGCGCCAGACGTTCTACGTCGGCATCGGCTGGCTCGTGCTCGGACTCTGCCAGCTCGTGTGGCTGACGCGCGGCTTCACGCGCCCGGCGCCGACGCTGTCGATGAATTGAGTGACCGGCGGCCGACCGCCGGCCGCCGGTTCTGACACCCTGAAGGAGGAATCATCCATGAACGCTGTTGACGTCAATCTCGATGCGGACCTGCAGGCCATCGGCAAACGCCACCTGCTGATGCATTTCACGCATGCCGATGCGTATCGCGACAACGCGCTCACCGTGTTCGACCGCGGCGAAGGCTGCTGGCTCGTCGACCGCAACGGCAAGCGCTACTTCGACGGGCTGGCCGGTCTGTACTGCGTGCAGGTCGGCTACAGCCACGGCGCGGAAATCGGCGACGCGATCCGCGAGCAGATGGTGCGGTTGCCGTTCGCGACCAACTGGGGTGTGGGCCACGAGCCGGCGATCAAGCTTGCGCACAAGCTCGCCGCGCTCGCGCCGGAAGGGCTGAACCGCGTGTTCTTCACCTCGAGCGGCTCGGAGTCGAACGAATCGGCGATCAAGCTCGTGCGCCAGTATCACCAGTCGCGCGGCGAGCCGCAGCGGCGCAAGTTCATCGCGCGGCGTGTCGCGTATCACGGCACGTCGTTCGGCGCGCTCGCGCTGAACGGGATGACGAACTTCCGCAAGCATTTCGAGCCGCTGATGTCGGGCGTGCGGCATGTGGGCAACACGAAGCGCTACGGCCGCCCGGTGGGCGAGACGGAAGCGCAGTTCACGCGCCACCTGCTCGACGAGATCGAATCGCTGATCGTGCAGGAAGGGCCGGATACCGTCGCCGCGATCGTCGTGGAGCCGCTGCAGAATGCGGGCGGCAGCCTGACGCCGCCGGCCGGTTACGCGGCCGGTTTGCGCGACATCTGCGACCGGCACGGCGTGCTGCTGGTGGCCGATGAAGTGATCTGCGGGTTCGGCCGGCTCGGCGAATATTTCGGCTCCGCGCGCTACGGGCTGAAGCCGGACATCATCACGTTCGCGAAAGGCATCGCGTCGGGCTACGTGCCGCTCGGCGGCGTGATCGCGAGCGACGCGGTGGTCGACACGGTGCTCGATGGCCCGCAGCAGATGTTCCTGCACGGCGCGACCTACGGCGGCCACCCGGTCGCGTGCACGGCCGCGCTCGCGAACCTCGCGATCATGGAGCGCGAAGGCGTGCTGGAGAACGTCCGCAGCAATGAGGCCGTGTTCCGCCAGACGCTCGACGGCTTGCTCGAACTGCCGTGCGTGGGCGACGTGCGCGGCGACGGCTACCACTACTCGCTCGAACTCGTGACCGACAAGGCCGCGCGCCGCTGGGCGGCCGGCATCAGCGCGCAGGCATTCGTGTCGACGCTGCTCGCACCCGCGATCTTCGACGCAGGGCTGCTGTGCCGCGCGGGCGTCGATCACGAAGGCACGCCGATCGTGCAGTTCTCGCCGCCGCTCGTGATGTCGCGCGACGAGATCGTGTGGTTCGTCGCGAAGATTCGCGACATCCTCGTCGACACCTATGCGCGGGCAACGCGCTGAGCGCGGCGTCCTTCATTTCAGGAGCATTCGATGAGAACGTCACGACAGTCCTATATCGACGGCCAGTGGCTCGATCCGGCCGATGCGAAGCCGATCGACGTGATCGACCCGCGCACGGCGCGGCCGTATGCGCAGCTCAGGATCGGCGGCGCGGCCGACGTCGATCGCGCGGTCGGCGCGGCGAAGCAGGCCTTCGACACGTATTCGCGCTGGCCGGTGGACGAGCGCGTCGCGCTGCTGCGGCGCGTGCTCGACATTTACCAGCGCCGTTATGAGGAGGTCGCGCAGACGATCAGCCAGGAGATGGGCGCGCCGATCGCGTTTGCGCGCGCGGCGCAAGCCGCAGTCGGCACCGCGCACCTCGAGCAGACGATCCGCGCGTTGCAGTCGTTCCGCTTCAGCACGCAGACCGATTCGCTGCTGGTGTCGCACGAGCCGATCGGCATATGCGCGCTGATCACGCCGTGGAACTGGCCGATCAACCAGATCGTGTGCAAGGTCGCGCCGGCGCTTGCGGCCGGCTGCACGATGGTGCTCAAGCCGAGCGAGATCGCGCCGTTCAGCGCGATCCTGTTCGCGGAGATCCTGCACGAGGCCGGCGTGCCGCCCGGCGTGTTCAACCTCGTGCATGGTTACGGGCATGACGTGGGCGACGCGCTGTCGCGGCATCCGGATGTCGACATGATGTCGTTTACCGGGTCGACGCGCGCGGGCGTCGAGGTCGCGAAGGCGGCCGCCGACACCGTGAAGCGCGTGCACCAGGAGCTCGGCAGCAAGAGCCCGAACCTGATCCTGCCCGACGCCGATATCGAGGATGCGGTCACGCGTGGCGCGCGCAGCTGTTTCAGCAACAGCGGCCAGTCATGCAATGCGCCGACGCGCATGCTCGTGCACGCCGACCATCTCGCGCTGGCCGAGCAAGCGGCGCGGCGGGAGGCGGAGCGCACGATCGTCGGCGATCCGCGTTCACCGGAAACCGGCATCGGGCCGGTGGTCAGCCGCACGCAGTTCGACCGCATCCAGCACTTCATCCGGCTCGGGATCGAACAGGGTGCGACGCTCGTCGCAGGCGGGCTGGGGCGGCCGGACGGGCTCGGCGACGGGTTCTACGTGCGGCCGACGGTTTTCTCGAACGTCACGCCGGCGATGACGATCGCGCGCGAGGAGATCTTCGGGCCGGTGCTGTCGATCATGACCTACCGGACCGAAGAGGAAGCCGTCGAGCTCGCGAACGATTCGGTCTACGGGCTCGCGGCCTACGTGCAGTCGAAGGATATCGAGCGTGCGCGCAGGGTGGCGGCGCGGTTGCGGGTGGGCAACGTCCACATCAACTACCCGGCATGGAATCCGGCCGCGCCGTTCGGCGGCTACAAGCGCTCGGGCAACGGCCGCGAGTATGCGGAGTTCGGCTTGATCGAGTATCTGGAGACGAAGGGGACGACGGGGTACGCGTGAGCGTACGTACGATGTTGCGGCCGCCCGGGTGAATCGCGACGCGCATGCGCCATTGCCTGCGCCGCTCGCGGCGGCTGGCCGCCACGGCCACGCACAGCGTCGGCAGTTGCGGCGTGGCGGATACTTCCCGTGCGCTGCGAAGCACGCGGCGTCGGGCCGACGCCGCGCTCGCTGGCAATCAATCCTCGTCGGGATCCGTTGCGCCCGCATCGGATCCCGCAACGGGCGCGGCGGCCCGCCGGCGGATCTCGGAGTCGAGGATCAACCGCCCGCGCAGCTTGCCCTTCATCCGCTTCACATGCTTGGGCGCCTCGGTCATGTGCTCGACCATCAGCGCCCGGACGCGCTCGGTGTCGCGCTCGCGCGCGGCTTGCAGGATCGCCTTGTGGATCGACACGTTCGCTTCGCCGAAGCGCTTGTGCTCCACGAGCGGCGTATCGTTCCGGAACTCGATCAGCTGCCGGATCATCTCGTTGATCAGCTCGCAGCTGAAGCGCAGGAACGGGTTCGGGTTCGCGGCCGCGAGGATGTCGTGGAACGTCGTGTCCTCCTGGCGCTGGCGCAGCATGTGCCCGCGGTCGTGCACGCCCGATGCGCCGTCGCAGCACGCGATGTTCGCCTCCAGCGCCGCGAAGTCGCGCTCGCTCAGATGCGGCACGGCACCGGCCGCCAGCTCGGGTTCGAGCAGCTTGCGCACGGTGTAGATGTCGTCGATCGTCACGTCCTTGAAGAACAGGTAGTTCTGCAGGAGCTGCAGCGTGCGGTCGAGCGGCACCTCGACGACCATCCCGCCGCCCGACGGCCCCGTCGTGACCTTGATCAGCCCCTGCACCTCCAGCGACTTCAGCGCCTCGCGGATCGTACTCTTGCTCACCGCATAGAGCTGCTGCAGCTCGGCTTCGCGCGGCAGGCGATCGCCGGGCTTCAGGTCCTTCTCGGTGATCAGCCGCTTGATCTCCTCGGCGACGAGATCGGCCCGCTTCGGCTGCTTGATTTCGACCGCGAGGCCCGCCCTGGCTCGGTCCATGACCATCTTCACGACTCCTTTGTCTGACTGCGCGCCGCGTCATCGTCGACGATCCGTTCCGGCGCGGGTACGGAATTTTGCCTGATTGACACCAATTTTGATCAACTCTAGCATCAGGTTCATTCTATTTATCATGATAAATAGGATCAACCGGCGGCGCGCATCCTGCAGGGCGTGGGCACGGTTTGGCAGTCGGTCGCATCGCGTGTGTCCCCCTTTATCAGGAGCGTCAACTTGAATCGCCGAGAACTGTTGAAACTGGCCGCGCTGTCGGCCGTGCCGGGTGCGCTCGGCAGCATGTCGTCCCGAGCCGCGTTCGCGCAGGGTTCATCCATTCAGCTGGCGTGCCCGGTGCCGATGTCTGGGCCGTTCGCCGCCAACGGCAAGTACGCCGATCTCGGCATGCAGCTCGTCGTCCAGCAATACGGCAAGGTGCTCGGCGCGCCGCTCGCCTACACGGCGCTCGACACCGAGGGCAAGCCCGCGACCGCCGTGCGGCGCGTGCAGGAGATCGCGCAGCAGAAGGGAGTGCGTTTCTTCGCGGGCGGCATCCTGTCGTCCGAATCGCTGGCGATGGGCAAGGAAGTCCAGAAGGCGGGCGGCGTGTTCATCACGACGGCCGGCGCGGACGAGATCACCGGCAAGGATTGCAATGCCGCAACGTTCCGCTGGTCGGTGCCGACCTTCGGCGCGATCGAGCAGACGGTGCGCCCGTTGACCCAGATGCTGCCGAAGGCGAAGCGCTGGTACACGATCACGCCGCAATACGTGTTCGGCGACGGCCTGTTGTCGGCCGCGAAGGCGATCTTCAAGGAAAAGGGCATCGAGCATGTCGGCAACAGCTACCACTCGCTCGCCGAGAAGGAGTTCAGCGGCTACCTGACGAACGCGGCGGCCGCGCAGCCGGACGTGCTGCTGATCCTGAACTTCGGCTCGCAGTCGTCGGACACGCTGCGCCAGGCCGTCAGCTTCGGGATGAAGCGCAACTGCACGATCCTGCTCGCGTGGGCGTCGGGCCTCGAGCAGTTCGAGGCGCTCGGGCCCGACATCTGCGACGGCGTGTATTTCGGCGCGCAGTACTGGCACGCCATCGATTCGCCGCTGAACCGCGACCTCGTTAAGCGCGCGAACGCCACGTTCAAGGCGAACCCGAACTACAGCCTCGCGGGTTCGTACATCTGCTCGAAGATCCTGGTCGACGCGATGGTGAAGGCCGGCAGCGCCGATCCGAAGAAGGTGGTCGCGGCGATGGAGGGCATGAAGTACGACGGCCTCACCGGCCCGGAGGAAATCCGCAAGGGCGATCATCAGGTGCTGAAGAACTACTACCTGCTGAAGGGCAAGCCGAAGAGCCGGATGAAGAACGCGGACGACTACGCCGACATCGTCAGCTCGGGCCAGTCGTTCCTGCCGGTCGACAAGACGAGCTGCAAGCTCGCGTGACGCAGTGCACGCGTCCGCGGCCGTCGCGCGCCGCGGACGTCCGTTACCTTCCTTTCTGACACGGAAGCCATGAACGTCTATCTGCTGCAGATCGTCAACGGCATCGGCGTGGGCATGCTGTATTTCCTGCTCGCCGTCGGCCTGTCGATCGTGTTCGGCCTGCTGCGCTTCGTGAACTTCGCTCACGGCGCGTTCTACCTGCTCGGTGCGTATCTCTGCTATCAGGCGCTGCAATGGTCGGCGAATTTCTGGGTCGCGCTCGCGGTCGTGCCGCTCGTCGTCGGCGCGTTCGCGTGGAGCGTCGAAAAGCTCGTGCTGCGTCATGTGTACGCGCAGCAGCACGAATTCCACATCCTCGCGACGGTCGGGCTCGCGCTCGTGCTGCAGGAGTGCGCGATCCTCGCGTGGGGCCCGCTCGGCGACAACGTGCCGCCGCCCGATGCGCTGAACGGCGTCGTGATCTGGGGCGGCTTCGTCTACCCGAAATACCGGCTGTTCGTGATCGCGTTCACGGCCGTGCTCGCCGCGCTGCTGTGGTGGGTGCTCGAAGGCACGCGGCTCGGCAGCACGGTGCGCGCGGGCAGCGAATCGTCGGAGATGGTGTCGCTGCTCGGCATCAACGTGACGCGCGTGTTCAGCCTCGTGTTCGCGCTCGGCGCGGCGACGGCCGCGCTTGCGGGCGTGCTCGCCGCGCCGATCCGCGGCGTCGACCCGTTCATGGGCATCGAAGCGCTCGGCGTCGCGTTCGTCGTGGTCGTCGTCGGCGGGATGGGGAATTTTCTCGGGGCGCTGGTCGGCGGGCTGCTGGTCGGCATCGTGCAGAGCCTGATGAGCACGCTGTGGCCGGAAGGTGCGCGGCTGATGATCTATGTCGCGATGGCGGCCGTGCTGCTGTTGCGTCCGAACGGGTTGCTGGGGAGGGCCGCATGATCGAATCGTCGAAACCGCTGCCGCCCGGGACGGCGGCCGCGTCACGCCCGCAGCCGTGGCGCGGCGCATTGCAGCGGCCGGAAGGCTGGCTCGCGGTGGCCGTCGTGTGCGCGCTGCCGGTTGCGCTGAGCTCGGGCTCGCTCGCGACCGAGGTGCTGGTGTTCGCGCTCGCCGCGCTCGGCTGCAACCTGCTGCTCGGCTACACAGGGCTGCTGTCGTTCGGGCAGGGCATCTTCTTCGGGCTCGGCAGCTACGCGGCGGGGCTGGTGCTGACGCACGGCGTCGCATCGGTGACTGCCGCGCTGGTTGCGGCCACCGTGCTCGGTGCCGTCGCGGCCGCGCTCGTCGGCTGGTTCTCGATCCGGCAGCGCGGCACTTACTTCGTGATGCTGACGCTCGCGTTCGGGCAACTGTTCTACTTTCTCGCCTACACGACGCCGAACGTCACGGGCGGCGACAACGGGCTGCTCGACATCCCGCGCTCCGCGCTGTCCCTGTTCGGGCATCCGCTCGTTTCACTCGATTCGCCGTGGCGCTACTACGGCTTCGTCGCGGTGCTGTTCGTCGCGGTGTTCTGGCTGCTGTTGCGCGTGTCGCGCTCCGTGTTCGGCCGCACGCTGCTCGCGATCCGCGACAACGAGGCGCGTGCGGCGGCCGCCGGCTACGACGTGAAGCGCTTCAAGCTCGCGGCGTTTGTGCTGTCGGGTGCGGTCACGGGTTTCGCCGGTGCGCTGCACGCGTTGATGACGGGCATCGCGCCGCTGTCGAACATCGACTATCACACGAGCGAGATGATCCTCGTGATGACGGTGATCGGCGGCACGGGCAACCTGTTCGCGTCGGTGCTCGGCGCGGCATTCTACGTGCTGTTCGCGGACTGGCTGTCGACGCTGTGGCCGCGCTGGCTGCTGCTGCTCGGTCTCGTGCTGATCGCGGTCAGCCTGTTCATGCAGCGCGGGTTGTGGGGATTGGGGGAACGCGTCGTGGCGTCGCTGCGGCGCGGCGGACGGACGGCGACGACGACCGGGGAGCGGCAATGAGCGAAGCGATTCTCGAGGCGCGCGGCATCGTCAAGCGCTACGGCAAGTTCACGGCGCTGGGCGGCGTCGATCTGCGGATCATGCCGCGCACCGTGCATTCGGTGATCGGACCGAACGGCGCCGGCAAGACGACGCTGTTCCATACGTTGACGGGCACGCTGCCGATCACGTCGGGTTCGATCCTGTTCGACGGCCACGACGTGTCGCGCGAACCCGATCACAAGCGCGTGCGGCGTGGCATCGCGCGCTCGTTCCAGGTGACGAGCCTGTTTCCGAACCTGAGCGTGCGCGAGAACCTGCGCGTCGCCGCGCAGGGCGTCGAATCGCGGCGCGCGCTGAATCCGTGGGCGCCGCCGCGCGGAGCGCTTGCGCACGACGGCATCGTCGACGACGTGCTCGAGCGGCTCGGCCTGCAGCGCTTCGCCGATACGGCGGCCGGCGTGCTGTCGCACGGCCAGCAGCGCCGGCTCGAGGTCGGGATGGCGCTGGCGGCGCGACCGCGCGCGATCTTTCTCGACGAGCCGACGTCGGGCATGGGGATCGACGATCTCGACGACATGAAGGCACTGATCCGCGGCCTGCGCGACGACTACACGGTCGTGCTGATCGAACACAACATGGGCATCGTGATGGACATCTCGGACACGATCACGGTGATGCAGCAGGGCCGTGTGCTGGTCGAAGGCAAGCCGGACGCGATTCGCGGCGACGAGCGCGTGCGCAGCGCATATCTCGGCAACATGATCACGGGAGGCCGCGCATGATGCTCGACGTGAAGGAAGTTCATGCCTGCTACGGCAAGAGCCACATCCTGCAGGGCATTTCGCTGAACGTGAACGAAGGCGAGACGGTGACGCTCCTCGGCCGCAACGGCGCGGGCAAGTCGACGACGCTCAAGACGATCGCGGGCGTCGTCGCGCCGACCGGCGGCACGGTGACGTTCGCGGGCCGGCCGGTGTCCGGGCAGCCCGCGCACCGGATCGCCGCGCGCGGCCTGTGCTTCGTGCCGGAGCATCGCGGCATTTTCCGCCTGCTGTCGGTCGAGGAGAACCTGCGGCTCGGTGCGCGCCGCGATTCACCGTGGCAGCTCGACGACATCTACCGGATCTTCCCGCGCCTGAAGGAGCGCCGCCGCAACGGCGGCGGGCAGTTGTCGGGCGGCGAGCAGCAGATGCTCGCGATCGGCCGCGCGCTGATGAACCACCCGCGGCTGCTGATGCTCGACGAGCCGGTGGAAGGGCTCGCGCCGGTGATCGTCGAGGAGATCGTCGAGCAACTGAAGCAGATCAAGGAGGCCGGCGTTGCGATCCTGCTCGTCGAACAGAACCTCGAAGTGTGCACGCAGCTCGCGGATCGCCACTTCGTGATCGAGCAGGGCGTGATCGTCTACGAAGGCAGCAACGCGGCGTTCGCGGCCGATCACGAGGTGAAGGACCGTTACCTGGGTGTCGGCGTCGCGTAAGCGCCGCGCCCTTTCAATACGAGGAATTCCATCGATGCAAGTTCAGGATTCGACACCGGGCGTCGCGGCGTCCGGCTTGCGCGTCGACGGCGCTCGGCTGTGGGACAGCCTGATGCGTCTCGCGCGGATCGGCGCGACCGACAAAGGGGGCGTGTGCCGCCTCGCGCTCACCGAACTCGATCGCGACGCACGCGACCTGTTCGTCGCATGGGCGAGGGAAATCGGCTGCACGGTGCGTGTCGACGCGATCGGCAATATCTTTGCGCGACGCGCGGGCGAACGCGACGACTTGCCGCCCGTGGCGACGGGCAGCCATATCGACACGCAGCCGACTGGCGGCAAGTTCGACGGCAACTACGGCGTGCTGGCCGGCCTCGAGGTGCTGCGTACGCTCGACGACGCCGGGGTGCGCACGCGGGCGCCGCTCGAGGTCGCGGTGTGGACCAATGAGGAAGGCTCCCGCTTCGTTCCGGTGATGATGGGTTCCGGCGTGTTCGCGGGTGCGTTCACGCTCGACCATGCGCTCGCGCAATGCGACCGCGACGGCGTGTCGGTGCGCGATGCGCTGGCCGCGATCGGCTATGCGGGCGATGCGAACGACGGGCGCGGCGCGCATCCGGTCGGCGCATATTTCGAAGCGCATATCGAGCAGGGCCCGGTGCTGGAGGCGCACGATACGACGATCGGCGTGGTCGAGGGCGCGCTCGGGCAGCGCTGGTATGACGTGACCGTGCACGGCATGGAGGCGCACGCCGGCCCGACGCCGATGGCGCTGCGGCGTGACGCGCTGCTCGTCGCGTCCGATCTCGTGCGCAAGGTGAACGACATCGCGTGCGCGCATCCGCCGCATGGACGCGGCACGGTCGGCTGGGTCAATGTGCACCCGAATTCGCGCAACGTGATTCCCGGCCGCGTGACGCTGACCGTCGACCTGCGCGCGGCCGACGACGCGACGCTGGCGGCGATGGATGCGGAATTGCGCGCGACATGTGCGAACCTGGGGGCGGCAGCCGGGATGCGGATCGACATCGCGGCAGTGGTGTGCTTCCCGCCGCAGCCGTTCGATCCGGCGCTGGTCGAGCAGGTGCGGGCCGGCGCGGGCGCACTCGGACTGTCATCGATGAACGTGATCAGCGGCGCAGGCCATGACGCCGTGTATCTCGCGCGCGTGGCGCCGACCGCGATGATCTTCGTGCCGTGCAAGGACGGAATCAGCCACAACGAGATCGAAGACGCCGATCCGGCTCACCTGGAAGCCGGTTGCAACGTGTTGTTGCATGCGATGCTGGGCGCCGCCGGGATCGCGGAGGGCTCGGCACGATGAAAATCCTGATCGCCCGGATGAACCACGAGACCAATACGTTCTCGCCGGTGCCGACGCCGCTTGCCGCGTTCGGCCGCAACGGCCCCGACTGGGGCGGCGACGCGTATCGCGCGAATCGCGGGATGCGCACCGCGATGGCCGCGTTCCTCGACGCCGCCGAGCGCGAAGGCGCCGACATCGTGACGCCCGTATCCGCGGCCGCGAACCCGAGCGGGCCGGTCGCGGCCGACGCGTATGCGGCGATCTGCGACGCGATCGTCGCGGCCGCGCCCGGCTGCGACGCGGTGATGCTCGACCTGCACGGCGCGATGGTCGCCGAGCAGAGCGCGGACGGCGAGGGTGACCTGCTCGAGCGCGTGCGTGCGGCGTTGCCCGGCGCGCCGATCGCGGTCGCGCTCGATCTGCACGGGAACGTCACGCAGAAGATGGTCGATCACGCGGACGTGATCGTCAGCTTCAAGACCTATCCGCACGTCGATATGTACGAGACCGGTGAGCATGCGGCGCGCGTGCTGCTCGACCGGCTGCACGGCCGCGCGCGGCCCGTGCTCGCGTGGCGGCAGCCGCCGCTGATGGCGTCGACGCTGCGCAGCGCGAGCGCGGAAGGCGCGATGCGGCGCGCGGTGGAGGCCGCGCGCGCGGCCGAGGCCGACGGGATGCTCGCGGTATCGGTGCTGCCCGGCTTCTCGCTCGCGGACATTCCCGCACCGTGCATCAGTGTCGTGGTGGTGGCCGACGACGATCGGGCCGCGGCGGACGCCGTGGCCGAGCGTATTGCACGGCAGATCTGGGACGAGCGCGACGACTTCGTGTATCGCAGCGCGCCGCTCGCCGAATCGGTTGCACAGGCCGCGGCGCTCGCGCGCGACGCGGATCGCCCGGTGCTGATGCTCGATCATGGCGACAACTGCATGTCGGGCGGCCCGTGCGACACGATGGACCTGCTCGAAGCCGCGCTCGCGCACGGGCTCGACGGCATCGTCAGCGGGCCGTTGTGCGATCCGCAGGCTGTCGCCGCGCTGATCGACGCGGGTGTCGGCGCGACCGTCACCGTACCGGTCGGCAACCGCCTGCCGTCGCACGGCGGCGTGCGGCGCGCACCGTTTCGCGCGACCGGCATCGTGCGCGCGCTCACTGACGGCGAATACGTGATCACGGGGCCCACTTACACGGGCCAGCGGGCGTACATGGGCCGCACGGCCGTGCTCGACATCGGCGCGGCCGTGCTGGTCATCACCGAGCGTACGCAGGAGCCGTGGGATCTCGGCGTATTCGAAAGCGTCGGCGTCGATCCACGCCGCGCGCGCTTCCTGCTGCTGAAGTCGCGGATGTATTGCCGGCCGGTGTTCGTGCCGATCGCGGCCGCGCTGGTCGAGTGCGACAGCCGCGGCGTGACGGGTTCGGACTACGGGTTGTTCCATTACGCGCGTCTTGCGCGGCCCGTGTATCCGCTCGACGATGTCGGCGAATGGTCGTCGTCCGGCGCGCGACGGATGGATTGACGGAAACGAACCGGGCGCGAGACGCCGGATTGGCCGGCTTTCGGGCATCATGCGATGGCGCCGACCCGTCGAGCAGCAGGGTCGATGCCATCCATTGTGTCCGCAACCGATCCGGAGAATCGACCGACATGCATTCGAATCCATTTCGCCCGCGCAGCGCGCGCCTGCTCGCCGCGCTGACCCTCGCCACGACGGCCGTTGCCGCCCACGCCGCCGACTGGATCGTGTCCGGCAACGACGGCAAGTACCAGCGCGTCGAGGGCCGCGACACCTTTCTGGCTTCGCCGCCTGCCGACACGCTGACGCTGCTCGACGCCAGCACGTTCCCGCCGAAGGTCGCGCTGCAGGTCGACGTCGAGAACGGCATCCAGGGGCCGCCGCAGGCGGTCGCGATCACGCCCGACGCGAAGCTCGCGCTCGTCGGCGCGCCGACGCGCTACGACACGGCCGCGAAGCAGCTCGTGTTCGACACGTTCCTGCAGGTCGTGAATCTCGATGCCGCGCCGCCGTCGATCACGCGCATCGAGCTCGGCACGCATCCGCAAGGGATCGCGATCGACCGCGCGGGCAAGCTCGCGCTGGTCGCGAACGTCGACGGCAGCGTGTCGATCCTGCGCATCGACGGCACGAACGTGACGCTCGACGGCAACCTGAAGATCGGCAAGAAGCGGCTGGCCGGGATCAGCTTCACCCATGACGGCAAGCATGCGCTCGTGTCGCTGCGCGACGAGCAGGGCATCGCGGTGCTGAACGTCGACGACGGCAAGGTGACCGACAGCGGGTCGCGCCTGAGCACCGGCGTCGCGCCTTACACGATCGACGTGTCGAGCGACAACCGCTGGGCCGTCGTCAGCAACGTCGGGCTCGCGGGGCTGCCGGGCTATACGGGCACGCTCGCGGGCGACGCCGATACCGTTGCGCTGATCGACGTGTCGCGCGTGCCGTTCCGCGCGGTGCAGTACCTGACGGTGCCGTCGCTGCCGGAAGGCGTCGCGATCTCGCCGAACGGCAAGTGGATCGCCGTGCAGGCGATGGACGGCTCGAACCTGACGGCCGACAACCCGGGCCGCCACAAGATCGGCAAGGTGCTGCTGTTCGAGATCCGCAACGGGCAGGCCGTGAAGGTGAGCGAGCTTCCCGGCGGCGAAGCCGCGCAAGGCATCGTGTTCACCGCCGACAGCCGGCACGTGATCGTGCAGTTCAACGTCGAACGGCAACTGGCGCTCTATTCGGTCGAAGGCGGCAAGCTGCACGATACGGGCAAGCGGATCGCGCTGACCGGTGGGCCGTCGTCGTTGCGCACGTTGCCGCGCTGATGCGCTGATACGCACGGCATTGGCCCGTTCAGTTTCGTAGGTTCATGCGGCGCCCGGGTTCGCCGGGCGCCTGTCGATGCACTCCCCGTGCGCCGCCGTTGCAACGCAACAATGGCGGGAATGTGTATCAAAATCCACTTAACGCCGAATTGTTTAGTTAAACAAACTGAAAATTCGGGAAACTTCCTGTAGTGAATAAACAGTCGTTGCGGCACTGTAAGCCCTCGGGAAGCTGGTGACGTTCCAGGAGACAGGGTAAAGGAGGAGACGGTTGCGGCGGCAACGATCGTCGCCGGGTAATCGCATGTGAAGGTCGGCGTGACGTCGCTTGGGGGGATCAGCCGACATCACGCCGCGCGGCATCGATGTGCCGCGCGGGGCCGCAAGCCGGGCGGCGTGCCGGATGATCGTCGGCACCGGATCAATCGTTTTAATTAACGGTACTAAACGAAAAAATGAAAAATCCACGACTCTTGCTCGTCGCCGCACTGACTTGCGCGGCGCTGGCCGCGTGCGGCGGCGACGACATGACCGGTGTCAAGACGGCCAGCAACGGCGCAGGAGACACGCCGTCGACCGTGCCGCCGACCTCGGGGCCGTCGCAACCTTCGCAGCCGGATCAGCCGGCTCCGCCGAAGCGCACCGACATGGCGTTGACGCAGTTCGTCAATCCGCTGATCGGCACGCAGGTCAATGCGGATTCCGGCTACGCGGGCAACGTGAGCCCCGGTGCGATGGTGCCGTTCGGGATGGTGAATTTCGGGCCGAACACGCCGCGCTACGACTTCAACGGCTCGGGCGGCTACCTGTCGTCGGGCGGGTCGGGCGGCACGATCGACTTCTTCAGCGTGACGCACCTGAGCGGCGTCGGGTGCCCGGGGCAGGGCGCGGTCGCGATGCTGCCGACCGATGCGGCGACGGCCGTGGCATCGGGCGGCCGGCCGATCGGCATCGGGTACAGCTACGCGGATGAAACGGCCGAACCCGGGTACTACAAGGTGCGTCTCGCGAACGGCATCGTGACGGAGCTGAGCGCGACCGCGCGCTCCGGCATCGCGCGTTTCACGTACACGAACAAGGACAAGGGCTTTTTCTCGATCGACGCGAAGCTGAACGGCAACAGCGATTCGGGCAGCACGAAGGTCACTGCGAACAACGTCGCGCTGGCGCTCGCGAGCGACGGCAAGTCGATGAGCGGGCAAGCCGTGGCGCCCGCGTTTTGTACGCCATACGGCACGGTATGGAATGCGCCCGTGTATTTCTACGCGACCTTCGACAAGCCGCTGCGCAAGCAGGCGGGCACGTCGGCGGTGAATACCGCCAGCAACGGCGCGGCGACGCTGCAGTTCGACCTGACCGACACGGACCGGACCGTCACCGTGAAAGTCGGGGTGTCGTCCGTCAGCGTCCGCAATGCCGAGGCGAACCTGAAAGCAGAGGGCGAGAAGCTCGCATTCGACGATGCACGCAAGAACGCGTCCGGTCTGTGGAACGACCGGCTCAACACGATCCAGATCGACCAGGCCGCGACACCCGCAGCGCTGAACGCGACGCAGAAGGCGAACCTGACGAAGTTCTATACCGCGCTCTATCGCGTGTTCGGCACGCCGACGCTCTACAGCGACACGAACGGCGAATTCCGCAGCATGCGCCAGCCCAGGAACGCGGACGGCAGCTATCCGAAGTCGGTCGACCAGACCGGCACGATTCCGCCGCGCGCGACGGCCAAGGTTGGCGATTACGCGTTCCGGCGCGCCGACGGATCGCAGGGCGGCGCGGCCAACCACTACACGGGTTTCTCGCTGTGGGACACGTACCGGTCGCAGGCGCAGTTGCTGGCGCTGCTGGCACCGAAGGAATCGAGCGACATGATGCAGTCGCTCGTCGTCGACGGGTTGCAGTGCGGCGCATTCCCGCACTGGGTCGACGGCAGCGACGACTCGACGCCGATGGCGGGCGACAACGCACTGAACGTGATTGCCGGTGCGTACAAGTTCGGCGCGACCGATTTCGACCTGGTATCGGCCGCCCGCCTGACGAAGCAGTCGGCGTTCGATCCGTCGAGCGCGTGCAACGACCGCACGAGCGCAGCGGGCCTCGCCAATTTCCTGACGGCCCACTACCTGTCTCAGAGCGACGATGGTCACTCGTCGTCGGCGACCATCGAGCGCGTGCTGAGCGACCGTTCCGCGGCCGCGTTCCTGCAGGCGCTGCCCGCCAGCGTGCTGAACGCGCCGTCGGTCGGCGTGACGACCGACAACATCGGCACGCTGTACACGCGGGCCGGATGGTGGCGCAACATCTTCGACTACACGAACAAGGTGATCGCCGCGCGCAACGCGCCGCCGGCCGGCTCGGCGCCCGGCACGCTGGGCACGCTCGTGCCGGGTTCGTTCCACGAATCGACGGAGCCGAACTACTTCTGGACCTTCGCGCAGGACTGGAGCGCGCTGATCGACGCGATCGGCGGCAAGCAGGCAGCCGTCATGCGGCTGAACACCCTGTTCGCGATCACGACGCCGTTCTCGACCGTGCCGTCCTCCGGCAGCCTGAACGGCGGCGAATCGTCGAACAACCTGTACATCGGCAACGAACCGTCGTTCCAGTCGCCGTGGGGATACAACTGGGCCGGGCAGCCGAGCGGCGCACAGTACGTTCTCCCGATCATCATGTCGAAGTCGTTCACGACCGCCCGCGACGGGCTGCCGGGCAACGACGACATGGGCGCGACGTCGAGCTGGTACGTGTGGGCGGCGCTCGGGATGTTCCCGGTCATTCCGTCGGAAGCGGGGCTGGCGCTGTCCACGCCGCAGTTCAGCGGGATCACCGTCTGGTTCGGCAACGGCAAGACGCTGCGGCTCGAAAGCGACAAGCAGGTCGCGATGGACAGCGCGGGGCGCCCGTCGTTTGCATATATCCAGTCGCTGAAGGTCAACGGCGCGGATTACGCGGGGTCATGGCTGCCGCTGGGCAAGATCGCCAACGGCGGCACGATGAACTACGCGCTGTCCGCGACGCCGACGCAATGGGCGGCTGCCGACAACCTCACACCACCGTCCGGGCCGAACGCGGACTACACGCAGATGACGGCCGGCGGAGCGTCAGCCGCGACGCGCATGCGCCAGGCCGGCGCGCGATGAACGCCAGCGGGCACGCGCAGCGGCCACCGTGCGTGCCCGTCGAGACGATGCCATCCGGGAGAACGACAACATGCAATCGAAATCGCGCCGGAAATTCCTGTCTTACAGCGCAGCACTCGCCGGTACGAGCTGGCTCGCCGGCTGCAACGGCGATATCGATCCGGCGGCGGCCGCCGCCGGCACGCCGGGCGCCGACGCTCCCGCGATGGCCCCGCCCACCATGCCGGGCGTGCCGAGCGACCCGGAGCGCAGCCTGCTGGCCACGCAGGAACTCGCCACGAACTGGACGTTCGCATCGGCGAGCAGCCTGCCGGGCACCGGCGGCGCGCAACTGTCGGGCGCGGCCGGCGTGACGGGGATGGCGCCGGCAACGGTGCCCGGCACCGTGTTGAACAGCATGATCGTCAACGGCAAGTATCCCGATCCGTTCTACGGCCGCATCGTCACCGACACCATTCCCGACACGCTGAAAGACACCGACTACTGGTACCGGACGACCTTCGCCGCGCCGGCGCGGCAGCCCGGGCAAAGGCTGTGGTTGCGCTTCGGCGGCGTCAACTACTGCGCCGAGGTCTGGCTGAACGGCGCGCTTGTCGGCCGGCTGGAAGGCGCGTTCAAGCAGGGCGCGTTCGACGTCTCGCGACTCGTGCCGCAGGCGGGTGCCATGGCGAATCTCGCGGTGCGCGTGGTCAAGCTGGATTTCTCCGAAGGGCCGCTGCTGCCGAGCTACGAGAGCGGCGTCACGCGCGGCGGGCGCAACGGCGGCCCGACCGGCGTCACGCTGAAGAACGGGCCGACGTTCTTCTGCTCGGCGGGCTGGGACTGGCTGCCGACGATTCCCGATCGCGAGCTCGGCATCTGGCAGCCCGTGACCTGGTTCACGACCGGCGCGGTGCGCATCGCGGCGATCCATGTCGCGCACACGCTGTCCGCCGACCTGTCGCGCGCCGAGTTGCGGCTCGATCTCGAACTGGACAACGGCTCGGGCGCCGATCTCGTCGCGACGCTCGTCGGCACCATCGGCAACGGCGCACCGTTCACTCATGACATCGCGATTCCCGCGTCGAGCACGACGACGAAGGTGTCGCTCACGTCGTCGGATATCGCGGCGCTGTCGATCAGGCAGCCGCGCCTGTGGTGGCCGAACGGGTACGGCGATCCGAATCTTCATGCGGTGACGGTTGGCGTCAAGGTCGGGCGCCTGCTGTCGGACGAGCGCACGCTGAACATCGGCCTGCGTCGCATCGAATACGCGCGCGACATCGGCATGGGCAAGCAGTTGAGCATCACGATCAACGGCCTGCCGATCCTTGTAATGGGCGGCAACTGGGGGCTCGACGAAGCGCTGAAGCGCATCCCGCGCGCGCGGCTGTTCAACCAGGTGCGGCTCCATCGCGATGCGAACCTCAACCTGATCCGCAACTGGAACGGGCAGAGCACGAGCGACGATTTCTTCGACGCATGCGACCGCTACGGGATCCTCGTCTGGCAGGATTTCTTCTTCTCGACCGAAGGAGACGGGTCCGGGCCGGCCAACGTGCCGCGCGATCTCGACGACATCCGCGACGTGATCGCACGCCACCGCCATCGGCCGTCGATCCTGCTCTGGTGCGGCGGCAACGAAGGTTCGCCGCCGCCGGCACTGGTCAAGGGGCTCGACGCACTCGTCGCCGAGCTGGACCCGCAACGCCTGTGCCTCACGAGTTCGGCCGGCGATACGGGTGCGGGTGCAGTGAACGGCTATTCGTCAGGCGGCCCGTACAACTGGGCCTCGCCGCAGGCCGCGTTCAGCCGCGGCTACGGCACGACGTCGGTCGCGTTTCACAACGAAGTCGGCTCGCATTCGATCCCGACGCTCGAATGTGTCGAAGCGATGCTGCCGCCCGGCTCGTACGAATGCCCCGACGATTTCTGGGCCGATCGCGACATGAACGGCAACGGCGCGTACTACCCGGCGGTCGGCAAGCAGGGCGGCGCCGGCTACATCGCGATGACGGCGCTGCGCTACGGCGCGATCCGGAATCTCGCGGATTTCGTGCGCAAGGCGCAGATGATGAACTACGAATGCATCCGCTCGATCTACGAGGCGAACGCGGCCGTGATGATCGGCCCGGTGGCCGGGAAGATCACGTCGCCGGCCACCGGCGTGATCATGTGGATGACGAACCCCGCGCAGCCGAGTTTCGTGTGGCAGATGTACAGCCACGATCTCGAGGCGCACGCGTCGTTCTTCGCGGTGCGGCACGGGTGCCGTCGCGTCAATGCGATTCTCGATGCGAGCACGGCCGACGTGACGATCGCGAATCACACGGCGGCAGCCGTCACCGGCCGCGTCGAGATGCGCGTGTACAACCTCGACGGCACGCTGAGCAGCCGCACTATCGCGGACGTCGGCGGCGTCGCGAAGGCGTCGTACCGCGTGGTGGCGAATCTCGCGTCGGCGCTGGCCGCTGCGAAGTCGGACGTGTGCATCGTCGCGCTCGCGCTGGCCGATTCGGGCGGCAATACGCTGGCCGAGAACGTCTACTGGCGGCAACGCGACGGGGGCGACGACGCATACACGTCGCTCGACACGATGCCGGGCGCGGCCGTGTCCGTCAGCGCATCGTCGGCCGAGGCCGACGACGTGACCACGCGCATCACGGTCGACGTCGCGAACATCGGCGCCGCCGTCGCGCTGATGACGCACGTGCAGGTATTCGATCCGTCGACCGGCGAGCGTGTGCTGCCGGCGTTCTACAGCGACAACTACCTGAACCTGATTCCCGGCGGGAAGCGGCGGATCACGATCGACCTCCCGCATGCGGGCGGCGCGCCGGTGTCGCGCGTCGCGCTGCGCGTCGACGGATGGCGGCTCGATCGCCCGAACTGCCGGCTGGGGCTCGGCGGCGTGCCGGTCGTGTTCAACGAGCGCGCGCTGGCGGTCGCGCCGCCGGTGCCGACGTTCGCGGCCTGCTGACGGTGGTGTGTGCTGAGTAAGGCCGCGCCAAGCGGGCACGAGCCGGAGAAGCGCCGCGTGAATGCGCGCGGTGTTCGTTGCCTGCCGGATAGCCGGCACGCTGCTATTGCTCGAGGAATCTGTCGAGCCAGCGCGGTGTCGCCGCGCGATCGAAGACGACGTGCAGCGACGGACCGAATGCGCCATATTCGAGCCCGTGGCGTTGGGCAAGCAGCGTCAGGGACTGGGCGGTGTGAAACGAGATGTGCCCGTTGCGCGGCACGCAGTACCACCACTGATCGATGCCTTGATCGAGGATGTCCCGGGTGATCAGCGACGTCTGGAACAGCAGCGCGCCGTCGGGCTTCCGATAGCGCATGATCTGGTCGAAGAGGTCGACCGGCGCCGGATGATGCTCGAACACCTCGAATGACAGGATCGTATCGAAGCGGCCTTCGGGCGGAACCGGGTGCGAGAACGGATCGTACGACGTCACGTCGGTGAAGCCGCGCGATACCAGTTTCCGTTCCAGCAAGCCCAGCCCCGAGCCGAAATCGAGCACCCGGCCTTCCCGCATTTCCGGAAAGCTGGTGCAGATCAGGTCGGCATGCTGTTGCGGACGGATCTCGAGATACTCGGGGTCGTGGCGCGGGTAGTCGGCGTTATAGACACGCTGAGCGAAATCGTCGTGGGTCCAGCTGTCGAACATCGGGGCCCACGTGAAGCCGCATTGCGCGCACGCATGGTAGTAGACCGGCACCCCCGCATACGGGTCGACCTTTTTCCCGGCAATGAAGTCGGCGCCGCAGCGCGAAAAATCGACCAGGCCGCAGATGGGCGCGGGGGCAGCACACACTTTGCAGGCAAGGGCCGCCGGCTGGCGATTCAGGTCGTGACTCAATTCCCGTTCTCCTGTTCTCGCCAGCGAGGCGTGCCTCTGACGGATGGTGCGGGAGAGGCTATCACAATCGCATCGGTCGTCGCGGCCGTGCGCGGCGGCGTCGCCAGGGGCGCTTACGGGCGCAGCAGGTCGAACCCGCCGAATACGACGACACCGCTCAATACGATCATCGCGACGGAGTGCTGGCCGAAGTAGAGAATCGCGGCGGCAAGCCACGTCGTGATGCAGAAGGCGCCGATGCGGGCCATCGTGTGTTCCTCGAATGCGTGAGAAGTGTGTGCGCGCCGCATGGCGTTCGCCGCTCGAAACGGCGAGCGGGGCGCGCATGCAGACGGGAAAGGCGACCCGCGCAGCCGCGACCGCGGCGCCGGCACGTGCCGCGTGCCGTGCCCGGAAGGGCGGGGGTCGAGCCCGGCGGCGTTGCGCACTCGCGCCCGGAGGCGGTCGGCGCGCGAGTGCCGCTGGCGAAGCCGCGATTTTACCAGCGCCGCGGTGCTCCCAATCTGGCCCTTTCGTGGTTAAACCCGTCGATCTTCGGGCAAATCAGTCCGTCCCCGATACTCAAGTGTCGTATGACGAATGCCGTAAACAATCTGGAAGGCGTTTCCTACTCCGTCACGACGCCTCCTGACAAACGGACCGACATCATGCAGATCGACTTCTCCACGACGACGCGATCCCCGCTGGCCGACAGCAGCGCGACCGCAACCAAGGCCGCCGCGACGCCGTCTACCGGCGACGCCGCGAGCACCACCGGCACCACCGGCACCACCGGCGCCAGCACCACTGACGCGACCGCCACCTCCGGTACGAAGGATGCGACCGGCGCCAGCGGCCAAACGCTCGGCGCATCGGGCGCGTCGTCGGACGACCCGGCGGTCAGCCAGTTGAAGGCGTTGATCGAGCGGCTGCAGAAGCAGCTCGCGGCACTGGAGCAGCAGATGGCGAGCGCGGGCCAGCGCGCGAAGGACGACCCGGCCGCGGCGATCCAGCAGCAGTCGCTGAGCGCGCAAGCCAGCGCGATCTCGGCGGCGCTTTCGACCGCGGTCTCGCAACTCGCGGCGGCGATCGCGAAATCGGGCGGCTCGCAGGCGGGCGGGCTGGTGTCGACGCAGGCCTGACCGGTCGCGGCCGTGTCGGCCGCCCGCATTACAATCGCAAGCTCGTCTCCCTCGACAGGACGGCTGAACGATGAATGCGGAATTCAACGACGACGACCTCGCCCGCTTCGAATCGCAAGGCGGCACGCCGCTGCCGGCGGCCGACGAGCAAGGGTGGCTGGAACACGACGGCGCGCGCATCTGGCACGCGTCGTTCGGCCAGGGCCCGGCGGTCGTGCTGCTGCACGGCGGGCTCGGCCACAGCGGCAACTGGGGCAACCAGGTGCCGGCGCTGCTCGCGGCCGGCTACCGCGCGATCGTGATCGACAGCCGCGGCCACGGCCGCAGCACGCGCGACGCCCAACCCTATTCCTACGAACGCATGGCCTCGGACGTGCTGACGGTGCTCGACGCGCTGCACGTCGATCGTGCGCGCTTCGTCGGCTGGAGCGACGGCGCGTGCATCGCGCTCGTGCTGGCCGCTCGCGCGCCGGAACGGGCGGCCGGCGTGTTCTTCTTCGCGTGCAACATGGACCCGGGCGGTACGAAGGAGATCGTGCCGAGCCCGCTGCTCGACCGCTGCTTCGCGCGGCACCGCAAGGACTACGCAGCACTGTCGGCGACGCCGGACCAGTTCGACGCATTCGTCGCGGCGGTCAGCGAAATGATGCGCACGCAACCGGATTACCGCGCGCAGGATCTCGCGGCGATTGCCGTGCCGGTGACCGTCGTGCTGGGCGAGTACGACGAATTCATCCGGCCCGAGCACGCGGCGTACCTGGCGCGCACGATTCCGGGCGCGACGCTGACGACGCTGCCCGGTGTGAGCCATTTCGCGCCGCTGCAGCGGCCCGAGCGGTTCAACGCGGCGATGCTGGCATTTCTCGAGCGGCTGCCGGGGTGACGGTCGCGCGGCCCGCCGGCGGCCGCGTTCTCTACTGCATTGCCGATTTCATCAGTTCGACGAAAGCGGTTCTACCCGGTCCTGTGCGGCGTGCGGGGCGAAAGACAGCGCGACGCGGCCGAAAAGAATCGCTGGGCTGCGAACAAGAGCGTAGGCCTGACGTGAATGCGGTGTCGCGCATGATCGAGATACCAACGCTGCGTTGAACCTCCTCCGATGCGGACGTGCATCGTCAGGCGTGGGCATCCCCCGCCGTTCGGCCCGGGACGGCGCCAAAAGTTTTTCTTTCGGCTCGCGCAACATATCGTCGATTGTTGGCGGCGAGCCGGCAAGGGATAGTCCTGCTTCAACAGGCCGGCCACCGTGACCTTCGCGCGGTGCGGCCGGAACCGTTGTCCACGCAACCATCAGAAATCAAAGGAACCGCAACCATGCGATTCAACGCGACACGCTTCGCCGCGACCCTGTTCGTCGCCGCGTGCGCCACCGCCACGGCCGGCCGCGCGGCCGCCGCCACGCAGGACGACCTCCACGACACCGTCACCCGCCACATCGCGCCGCTGATGAAGCAGTACGCGATTCCCGGCATGGCGATCGGCATCGTCGCCGACGGCAAGCCCTACGTGTTCGATTACGGCGTGATGTCGACGCAGACCGGCAAGCCCGTCACCGGCGATACGCTGTTCGAAATCGGCTCCGTCAGCAAGACGCTGACCGCGACACTCGCGGCCGATGCGCAGGAGGGCGGCGAACTGTCGCTGGCCGACCCGGCGGGCAAGTATCTGCCCGCGGTGCAGGGCAAGCCGTTCGGCGTCGTGACGCTGCTCAATCTCGGCACGCACACGCCCGGCGGCATGCCGCTGCAGGTGCCCGACAGCATCCGCGACGACGCGGGCCTGATCCGCTATCTGGCGGCGTGGCGGCCCGCGTATGCGCCGGGCACGTATCGCACGTATTCGAACGTCGCGATCGGCATGCTCGGGTGGCTCACCGCGAAGGCGATGCACAAGGATTTCGCGGTGCTGATGGAGCAGCGGCTCTTTCCCGCGCTCGGCATGACGCACACGTACATCAACGTGCCGGACGCACGCCAGGCCGACTATGCACAGGGCTATACGCAGGACGGCAAGCCGATCCGGATGACGGGCGGCATGCTGTGGCAGCCGGCCTACGGCGTGCGGACCACGGCGGCCGACCTGCTGCGCTTCGTGCAGGCGAACATGGGGCTGGTCGAAACCGCGCCGCGCCTGCAGCGCGCGCTCGAACGCACGCACACCGGTTATTTCCGCGCGGGGCCGCTGACCCAGGACCTGATCTGGGAGCAGTACCCGTATCCGGTCGCGCTGCCGACGCTGCTCGAAGGCAACTCGATGAAGATGCTGCGCGACGGGGTACAGGCCACCGCGATCAAGCCGCCGCTCGCGCCGAGCGCGGATACGTGGATCAACAAGACGGGCTCGACCAACGGCTTCAGTACCTATGTCGCGTTCGTCCCGTCGAAGCGGATCGCTATCGTGATGCTCGCGAACCGCAGCTATCCGAACGAGGACCGCGTGAAGGCCGCGTACGGGATCCTCGGCGCGCTCGACGGCCGGCGGTGACGTTTCCGGCGCTGGGGCCGGTGCGGCTTACTCCGGCGCTTGCTCTTCGTACGCGACGAAGATCTTCCGCGTGCGCTCGACGACTTCCCACGTGCCGCGAAAGCCCGGCGGAATGACGAAGCGATGGCCGGCGCGAAGGGTTTTCGCGTTGCCTTCCTCATCGGTGATCACCGACGTGCCTGCCAGGATCTCGCAGTATTCCGCTTCGGTGTAGGCGACCCGCCAGCGGCCGGGCGTGCTTTCCCAGATGCCGGTCGAGAAGCGGCCGCACGGGCTCGTGAAGCCGGGCGTGAGTGTCTGCAGCGGGTCGCCGGCAATCAGCTTCTCGGGCGGCACGCGGTATTGCACGGGTTCGCCGCTGGGGGTGAGGGCATCGGTGATGGCGGTAATGTCGAGCACGGCTGGCATCCTTCGTCGAAGTGAAATGAACGCGCCGACGGCGCGTTCGCATGATTCCATACTTGCGGGCGGTATTGGCGGTTACCGGCGTCGCTTCCCGTGTCGCGCGCGCACGGCCGTGACGAGCGCTTATGATGAGCGGACGACGCGGCAGCTGGATGCGCGAGAGACGAAAGGAGAAGCGATTGAGCATCGCATGGGATGGCATCACGGGCGCCGACGTGCTCGACGACGCGCAGGTCGCGAGCCGGCACGCGTTGGCCGACGCGGCGCGCAAGGGCGACTGGGCGACGATGCTCGACTGCATTGCAAAAGAGTACAAGCTCGTCAACGCGACACGGCTCGGCGGGAAGTCGCTTCATACCCCGCTGCACCAGGCCGCCTACGGCGGTGCGCCGCAAGCGGTCGTCGTCGAACTGTTGCAGCTCGGCGCGTGGCGCATGCTGCGCGATGCACACGGCGCGCGCCCGGTCGATATCGCCGCGCAGCGCGGGCATCGGCACCTGATCGATCTGCTGACGCCGCAGCCGCGACGCATCGTGCCCGACGAAACGCTGCGCGACATCCAGCGCCACTTCCACGAGATGATTCTCGGCCGCATCGCACATCTGCGCGTCGACGCGCTGCGCCTGCCCGAACTCGAACCGCTGCTTGAACTCGACGCGCAAGCCGAACGCGTGTGGTTCGGGGTGCCGGGCATGTATGGCGGGTTCGGCTATGCGCTGCGCGCCGACGGCGCCGCGGCCGTGCTCGTGTCCGAAAGCTGGAGCCGCGTGGTCGGTGGCTCGGGCCAGCGGCACGAGATCACGGCGCGCGGCTGCACGCTGGTCGAAGAGGGCTTCGTGTGACGGCCTTGCGCCGTCACGTTACCGCTCAGGCGACAACCGAGTCCGTTGCCTCGACGGCCGTCGCACCGTGCTCGGCCGACGCCCGCGCCGCTGCCGCACCCGCCAGCCGCCGATAGCGCGCGAGCGCCCACAGCGGGAAGTACGCGGTATAGCCGTGATACTTCAGGTAGAAGATGCGCGGAAAGCCCGGCGCATTGTGCGAGCGGTGCCACCAGAAGCCGTCTTCCTGCTGGACCGACTGCAGATACGCGATGCCGCGCTTCACCGAATCGGATTCGCAGTCGCCGAACGCCATCTGCGCGAGCAGCGCCCACGCGGTGAAGTTCGACGTGCTCTCGCCGCCATTGGTGCCGCCCAGCTTCGGGTCGATGTAGCTGTCGTTCGTCTCGCCCCAGCCGCCGTCAGCATGCTGCCGTGAGCGCAGCCATTCGATCGCGCGTGCGATATACGGCTGCGACTTGTCCTCGCCGGCGAGCGCGAGGCCGGCCAGCACGCTCCACGTACCGTAGATGTAGTTCGTGCCCCAGCGGCCCCACCAGCTGCCGTCGGGCTGCTGCGTGCGCTTCACGTAGTCGATGCAGCGCTCGACCGATGCGCGTTCTTCCGCGCGTTTCGTCACGCCGAAGCACAGCAGCACGCGGCCCGACACGTCCTCGGTCGGCGGATCGAGCAGTGCGCCGTGGTCGGCGAACGGAATCGCGTTCAGGTACATGCGGTCGCAGTCGGCGTCGAATGCCGCGAAGCCGCCGTTGCGCGATTGCAGCCCGCGCATCCAGTCGAGCGCGCGCGCGACGCGCGGCGCATACGGGTTCGTGCCGTCCGCGTTGGCATGCGTGCGGCCGCGGCGATCGAGCATCGCGGTGACGACCGCCGTGTCGTCGATGTCGGGGTAGTACGGGTTCGCGTACTGGAACGCCCACCCGCCCGGCTGGACATCGGCCGGCGCGTTCTCGATCCAGTCGCCGCGCAGGTCGTTCACCTGGCGTTCGGCCAGCCAGTCGTATGCGCGTGCGATGCGTTCGTCGAGTGCGCGCCGTGCGTCGCCCGGCTCGCCGTCTTCCGCCGCCGCCACGCCACGCGCCTGCTCGAGCGCCATCGTGCTCCACGCGGTGTCCCACACCGGCGACAGGCACGGCTGGCAATACATGCTGCCGTCCGGCCGCGTGACCACCAGCTTCTCCAGCGCGTTGTCGCAATCCCGCCGCAACGGGTGATCGTCCGGATAGCCGAGCACCTGCATCATCTGGTTGGCGTACACGATCGGCGGGAAGATGCCGCCGAGCCCGTCCTCGCCGTTCATGCGCTCCGCGCACCACGCCTCGGCATGGCGAATCGCGCGCTGCCGCAGGCCCTTCGGCATCAGCGGCTCGACATGGCGCACCGTGCGGTCGAGCGCGAGGAACAGCCTGCGCATGCCGCGGGCGGGCGGGAAGTACTGGCGCTCCTCGTCCGGCGGCGTGACGAACAGCTCGCGGATCGAGATGTTGCGCGGATTGCGCGCGCGCGCCTTCAGCGAGCACAGCACGAGCAGCGGCACCATCGTCGTGCGCGCCCAGTACGCGACCTTGTACATCGAGATCGGCACCCACTTCGGGAACAGCACGAATTCGACCGGCATGAACGGCGTCGCGCGCCACGGCACCTGGCCGAACGTCGCGAGCAGGATCCGCGTGAACACGTTCGCGCGGGCCGCGCCGCCGAGCTTCAGGATCGCGTCGCGCGCGCGGATCATGTGCGGCGCATGTTCGCTGTCGCCGGCCGCCTTCAGCGCGAAGTACGCCTTCACGCTGCACGACACGTCCGGATCGCCGTCGACGTACAGCGCCCAGCCGCCATGGGTGTCGAGCCGCTGGTTCGCGCGCAGGTAGCGCGCCATCTTCTCCTGGCGGATGTCGTCGATCTTGTCCATGAAATGCATCATCAGGATGTATTCCGCGGTGATCGTCGCGTCGGATTCGAGTTCGAAACACCAGCTGCCGTCGGGCTGCTGGAGACGCACGAGGGCGTCGCGTCCACGGGCGATCGCGGTGTCGAGCGCGGACCAGGGGGAGGGGGTGGCTGTAGTCATGCGGCGGATCATACCATCCGGCCGGAATGTTTATATCGAGACGCCGGGTGCTACCATCCGCACCATGAAAAAACACCTCGAACCCGTGCCGCGCGATGCGTCCGCGCCCGTCGAACCGGCCGGAACGGCTGGTGCGCGGGCGCCTGAGGCATCATCGGCGCCGGCCGTCCCCACCGCCGGCGTGCGTCGGAAAAAAGCGCCGGATCAGGTGCGTGCGCAGTTGCTGGCGGCTGCATCGGAAATCGCGACACATCACGGCGTGGCCGCGCTGACGCTCGATGCGGTGGCCGAGCGGGCCGGCGTGACGAAAGGCGCGCTGCAATATCACTTCGCGAACAAGCAGGGGCTGCTGGATGCGCTGTTCGGTCAGGCGACCGAGCGGTTCACCGCGCAGATGGCCGCGCGGGTGGCGGCGGATGCCGACGGCGCCGGCGCGGTGGCCCGCGCCTACATGCATGCGGTGCTCGACGAGTCGCATGCGGTCGCGAGTACCGATGTGCTGCGCGTGCTGGTCGCGTCGATGATCACCGACCAGGACACGCGCGCGCGCTGGTCGGTGCCGATGCGGGAATGGACACGGCCCGATCCCGTGCCGCTCGAGCAGGCCGCGACGCTGATGATCTGCCGGCTCGCCGCCGACGGGCTGTGGATTTCGAAACTGCTCGACAGCCTCGAGATATCCGCCGAATTGCGCGCGGAGATCGGCCGGCAGCTCGATGCGATGAGCCACGGCGTGTTTCCGAAGGGGCGCGACGGCGCCGCGTGATGCTGCGTCATGGCGTCTGGCCGCCGTGGCGCCCGGCTTGCGCCGGGATCGCTACGGCATCAGCCGGTCGAGCAGCGGCGACCGGAAGATCCGGTGCGGGTCGTAGCGTTCGAGGGTCGCGCGCGCCGTATCCCAGCTGCTCGACGGCGGCTGGCCTTCACGATGCAGGTTCGGAATCGTGGTGGTGAGCATCGTGTCGTCCTGCCAGGCGGCCGTGTCGGTATAGGCCCAGCCCTTCGACCATTCCGGGCGCACCGTCGCATACGAGCCGGTGTAGTTCGCGAGCATCCATTGCTCGATCTCGCGATAGAAGCGATCGGCGGCCGGCGTGCCCGGCAACGTCAGGATATCGAACCATACGGCGGTATCCCATTCCGGCCGGTCGGGGCGCGGCTTGAGCGCGGACAAGGCGGGCACGGCCGCGCCCGCGCCGGCATCGGCCGGCTTGTCGAGACCGGTGACGCGGATCTCGACGGGACCGTTCATCGGATACTCGCCGCGCGCCTTGTACGTGTCGACGCGGTTCTGATAGAACTGCACGAATTCGCTGATCACGCGCTGCACGTCGGCGCGCCGCGCCAGTACCGCGTAGCCGTTCGCGGTGACGCGCAGCGTCGTCGGCCGAATGTACTGCAGCACGGTGCGCGACCAGCCCCAGATGTCTCCGCTGAGCGTGAGTGCGAGACCGGCCGTCGTGATGGCCAGCTGCGTCTGGCCGAACAGCGGCGTCAATGCGCCTTCGCCGCCGATCACGATCCGCTTGACGAGATCCGAGATGGACTGCGAGATCGAATCGGAGAACGGATAGTTGTACGGCTGCGTGACGGCGCGCGACAGGAACGGCTTGCTGGGCGTCGGCGTCCAGACCTTGAGCCACGGCTTGGTCGTGAACGGGAACCAGATGGCTTCCACCCGGCCCGAGCCGTCGAGAAACGATGCGATCGTGCGGCCCGTCGTGCCGGGCGCGGCGAACAGTTCGGAGGCCGGAATATCGACGTAGCTCTGGCAGCGTAGCCGCTGGTTCGGCCCTGCCGTCAGCGTGACTTCGACGACGAGCGCTCGCCCGATGTGCGCGAGGAACGCGCCGATCTCGGGATCGCTGCGCTCGAACCGGCGCAGCACGTATTGCTGCCGGGCCGGATCGAACACGACCGCCGTGAGCGCGACCACGAGATTGCTCAGCGAGCCGTAGGTATGGCCCGGTTGCAAGGTTTCACCGGCCGCGGGCACAGCGGTGCCGTGTGCATCGATCGCGAGCGCGCCGCCGAGCGTGATGTCGCCCGGTGCCGGCGCGGCAATCACGCCGAGGCCAACCTGCTCGAGCGTCGCGAGCAGCGACTCCAGCGAGACGCCCGTTTGGGCGGTGACGCGCGCCGGACGCGCCGACGTGTCGACGGAGACGGCCGTCAGCGACTTCGTCGTATCGAGCAGCACGAGGTTCGCGGCGCCGGCGCCCGGGTCCAGCGTCAGCGGCGACCAGTTGTGCATGTAGCCGCGCGGGCGTATCCGGTAGCCGTTTGCGCGTGCCCAGTTGACGGTTGCGACGACGTCGTCGGCGGAGCGCGGCGCGGCGGTCCATACGTCCTGCACGGCGATCTCGCCGCTCCAGTTCTGGAATGCCTGCTTGTAAAGCGGGATGTCGGCCGGGAAGCCGGGCGGTGTCTCGCCGGCCGTTCGCGCGTGCGCCGCAACCTGGTAGAGCGGTGTCCAGCCGGTGACGATGCCGGCCGCCGCGAGCTTCGCCATGTCGGCCAGGAAGGCGCGACGCGGCGCAGGCTCGTCTCTGAAGTCGTGACTCATGGTGTGCTCCAATTTTTCGGAATTGTTTTGCAGATTGGAAAGACGACAAATGACGCGTTGAGACTCGTGTGGCAATTCGAGCAGGTGCGACGCGCGGGAAGTGTTGCGCGTGGGTGGGCCAGGATTGAAAAAAGACGGTGCGTTCGGCAATGCGCGGCCGCACATCATCACGGACGTCTAATAGGAAATCGGAAAACCGCCTGGCGATTGCTTTAATTGGCCGTCGGCCGGTTCTGTCGGCAAGCAGATAGGGAGATTCGACGGAATCGCGCGCGGCGAAGCGCTAGCCGTGGCGATCGATAAAAGATGATTTCACGTGAATATTAATCTTCATGTTTCGATTCTTTAAATAAACCCGTCCGCAGTTCAAGGTTGATTGACGATACGTCATGCATTTCGGTCGAAAGCGTAGCAATTTATCTATCGGGTGACAAGCGGGGGAGTTGACGAATTCCGAGTCATTTAATATGGAAATTTTATGACGGGAAATGGCTTCGTCCGTTGTGGGTATTTTGCAACGCGGCTGCCGGTGCCGCGCCACGTGGGCTTGGAGCGCAAATTATGCTTTGCCGTCGCGCATATTGAATCGATTGTTGAGCGAATCGAAATAACGTCCGGAAGACAATACCTGAAGCCGGGTCGATGAGCGGGAGGTAGGGTGAAATCCGATAATTCATCTCTCGAGCAAGGCTCCCCGGATGAAAATTCGAGGTATGCGTCGCCCGGGTGATTATTACAAAAGTTCGTGGTAAACGGATGTCGATTTATCGGTGTATTCATAATAATGCCAATGAGCGGCTCGCGAATTGATTGATTTCCGGTTCGTGAAAGATGTGTTTTAAAAAATAGATGTCGGGTTGACTGCAAATGTCTTGAATCGTCGCTATCATACGCGGCTGGGATATACATGGATCAAATTCAATGGAAAGAATCGTTTCGCTTTTTGATCGCGATTTTTCTTTGAATTCGCCGGGAACGCGCCCGCTTCGAGCCGGCGCCGGGTTTTCCGATTCAGGTTTCAGGCACGTCCGGCGGCGGCGCGTTTTCATCCGGCAACGCGAATCGGCCGAAATGGACGTTTCAGCCTTTTGCGGCTTCGCGAGTCGCCCGCATCGGGCTGAACTGGGAACGGCACGCCGTCGTCTCGCATGAGCCGGACGCATCGGCGCGCGCTGGCGGCGGCGCGTTGCCCGCCTGAAAAAAGGCGCGCGACGCAGCGCGACCCGACGCGCGCCGCGCAAACCGTGCCGGTTCGCCGGCGCTTGCGTTGCGCCAGGTCCTCAAGCACGCACAACAAGGAGAGTCAGATGTTCGCGAAGCTCGGGAAGGTGATTTCGAGCGCAGGCAGTGAGCGGTTCGCATCCGACATGCATGCATTGCTGGTCGAGTCGATTCCGCTCACGATCACCCGGATGACTGAATGGACGCTCGACGAGCCGGCGGGCGAAGTCGTCCGCGTGCAATCGCTCGGCGCGGCCGGCGCGCCGGGCGATGACGGGCGCGGCGCGCCGGCCGCGCACGGCGAGCGGGAACCGGCAGCGCATCCGCCGTTGAACCGGATCCTGGCGGCCTGCGACCGGCAGCTCATTCACATCAATCCGCTGATGCGGCGCGGCAATGGCGGCGAAGTCGCGCCGTCGCGCGGGCCGGGCGGCGGATTTCAGTGCCATCTCGTGTCGGGCAAGGCGAATCGCCGCTACGTGATCTCGCTGCACCGCACGGCATCGCATCGCGACTTCTCGTTGCGGGAGATGTCGTTCCTGAAGAATTTCGCCGATACGCTGCTGCCGCTCGTCGAGTGGCATGCGTCGACGTGCCGGCACGGCGAGCGGGAAGGTGCGACGGCACCCGGTGCGACGGCAGGCATGCCCGGCGTCGAGGCGCTGCGCCACGAGTTCGAATCGCGGCTCGCGCGCGCGAGGGTCGTGTTGTCGGCGCGTGAAAACGAAGTGTGCCTCGGCCTGCTCGCGGGCAAGATGCTGCGCGAAATGGCCGGCGAGCTCGGTGTGAAGGAGAGCACGATCGAGACGTACATCAAGCGCGCCGCGGTGAAGCTCGGCATCAGCGGCCGGCACGGGCTCACGAAATGGATGATCGACGATTCCGTACCGTGCGCGTCGGCGGCGTGACGCCGTCACACCATCACGCCGCGGACGCGCGACGCATGCCGCCGGGCATGCGCGTTCGGGCCGCGGGCCCTCAGGTTCCGAGGCGCGGCGACGCGTAGTCGCGCCGCATGCTTCTCATCTCGCCACTGCCAGCTTCCGTCGCGGCCCCGGCCGTCTCGTCGAGCATCCAGCGCGTCAGGCCATGACGCCCGCTGAAGCCCAGCTTGATGGCCGCCCGCTTCAGGTAGGTTTCGACGGTGCTTTCGCGCAGCGCGAAGCGCATGGCGATGGCGGGCACCGTGTCACCGGCCAGGAGTGCCGTGCATGCCTCGATCTCGCGCGTCGACAGCTTGACGCCGGCTTGCTGCAGGCGATCGGCGAACCGCCGCGCCACGCGCTCCCGGCCCGATTGCGTCGCCGGCGGCGCGGCGGTCGTCACACGAGCGGCCGGCGGAGCCGAATCGAGCGCCGCGACATGGCTCTCGACGATCGGAAACAGCACGTGCGAGAGTTCCTTGAGGAAGGTCCGCTCCTGCGGCGAGAAATCGTCGAACGTACAGGTGCGATACAACGAGATCACATAACAGTGGCCCCGCTTGCGGGTCACGAGGTGGAATTGCGCGTAGCGCGGCGACACGATCGCCGCCTGCATGAGGATGAAGCGGTCGAGCTGCGCGTGGATCGGGCCGTGGCCGGCGAGCGTGTCGTCGACGTGCAGGGGGCTCGTGCCCGGGCGCGGCGGCATCTGCGGCCCGCAACAGACAGCGGCCGCGCCGGTCTTCGCGAGCGCCGCGCCGACCGCGCCGAGGCTGCGCACCTCGGGAGGGCCGTCCGGCACGTCGTCGATCGCAAGCTCCGAAATGCGGATCTCGTCGACGGGGACCGCCGCGGCGATCAGGTTGTACATCATCCGGGGAAAACGTCGGCTCCCGCTGCTCGAGATCGCTTCGCCGACGTGTGCGAACAATCTGCTGAACTCCATGAAGGGATTCCTGATGAGACGTTGAAGCTGCGCTTGTGCGCATGAATGCCGACATGATTTAAACACCCGGTTGCGAACGCGTCTGTAACGGATTGCCGGGACAGACGCAACATTGCCGGCCGTCGAAGCCGGTACGGCGCACGGCGACCGTTGCGCCCGTCTGCGACGGATGGCGCGCACCATGTCCGAGTCCGGATCGCTGCTCATCCGGCAGCCTCGGCCCGGACGGCACACATGGCCGTATCGGAGAAGATGCGGCCGCTATCCAGGCGAATGACCCGATCCGCCAGCTTGAAGTACTGATCGTCGTGGGTGATGATGACGACGCATTTCCCGCGTGATTTCAGATCGGGAACCAGCACTTCATAGAAAAATCGCTTGAACACCGGATCCTGATCGGCGGCCCATTCGTCCAGGATATAAATCGGACGATCCTCGATGTACGCGCAAAGCAGCGCCAAGCGCTTGCGTTGCCCTGTCGATAACGCGCGGGTGGTCGAGTAGGTCCGGCCGGAAATCTCGATCTTGTCCGCCAGTTTCAGGGTGTCGAGGTATTTCCGGGCAAGCTCGATGCTTTCATTGCCCCGATCCGGTCCGATGATGCGATTGAACAAATGGAAATCGGTGAAGACGGCGGAAAACAGGTTTCGGTAGCGTTCCCTCGCAGCGTCGTCAACGACTTTTCCGTCGAGGGAAATCGTGCCGCCGGTAGGCGCATAGAGGCCGCTGAGGACCTTGCCAAGCGTGCTCTTGCCGCTGCCGTTTCCGCCGATCACGTAGACGAGTTCTCCGGCATGAATCGTCATGTCGATGGGGCCGAGCACGAAGTCGACCGATGCTTCATTGTCACGGTAGTTCATCGTCACGTCTTTCAACTCGATGACCTTCCATGACTTGGCCGACAGGGTTTCCACGTTGCCCGCAGGGCGCGGTTCCTCGTGTGAAGCCTGCGTGTCGTCGATCAGAAAGCCGAATTCCGCCAGCCGGGCGAGCGCGGTCTTGCCTTCGGCCACCACCGGCAGAATATTGATCAGCATGGTCAAGGGCCCCATCATGTAGAGCACGGCCAGAATGCTCGCCGTGAGTACGGAGGGATCCACGACGCCCAGCGAAGGTACGCCGAACAGCAGGCATCCGAGCAGGACCGCTACGGTGATCTGGCCGATGCTGTCGCCGCTCATGAACCAGAAGCGTTCTATGTAATTGAATCCCGCCACGCGCTTCGACGACAATTCGATCGCGGCGCGGGTAAACCAGCGTCGCCTGGCCCGGTTGAGCTTGAGCTCCTTGATGCCGAACACGAGGCCATGTGTGTATTCGTTGAACTGGACGAATTCATCGCGAACCCGCTCCGTAAAATTGACCGCCTTCCGATAGAAAAACAGATAAAGCACCAGGCCGACGAGGGTCAGGATGATCGTCGACGCGAACACGATCCACGAGAGATAGGCGAGATAGGCGATGCTGCAGATCAGGACGACTGATTGAACGATGATCGTCGGGATGGTCAGTAGGGTCTGGCTCAACTGCGGAATGTCCTGTGTCAGCATGGTCAGCACGTTGGGGGCGCCGCGTCTGTCGATTTCATCCAGCGGGGTCGCCAGGATCCGTTTGCACAGGTTGACGCGCAACCTCGTCATGACTTTCATGCAGGCATAGGAGGGCATCACGGCAGCGCAGCTCCTGCAGACCACCGCGACGACATTCACCGCGATGAAGAGCAGCAACAGCGTCTGGCGATCATCCTGGTCGTGCAGCACGGTGCTGATCAACCCGACGCCCGCGATCGACGCGATGCCGCTGACGAGGCCCGTCACGACCGTGCCCAGCGTCAGCCAGGGATGACTGCGCCACATCAGGGTGGCGGCGGAATGCCATGGCGGCGATTTGCTTTGAGCGGAATCCATGAGTGGCCAATAGGTCTCAGTTGATCAGGTGGCTGAGTTCGACATTGCTTGCCGCTGATCTCAACCTCGACGAGGTTTCTTGCTTGCCCAGGAACGTGATGCTTTCCACGATTCCCAGCGGCGAATCGGAAAACAGGATGCAGCACTTCAGCAGGCGCTGCGCGCGCTCCCAGCCGACGCCGTCCGGTGAATCGGCCACGCTTCGCAACGCGGCCTCGACCGACGCGGCCGTCCAGTCTTCGCTCCGTGCCAGCCGCGACTCGATCTGCCGAAGAAATTGCAGGAGCGTGCGGGGATTGCTTTCGATGCTGTACATGAGGATGTAATCGATCCGCAGTTTCTTCGTGATCAGCGGAAAAATCAGGTCGATCACGCCGGCGGTCGATTCGCATTTCCCATAAGCCAGTGAAATCGCGTCGCCGAGCTTGCAGTCCCGGTGAAGCGCATCCAGCGCGGCCTGTACGAACGCCGCTTCGAGGTCAACGGTGGTGAGTTGCATGATGTTCAATGGCCTGTCGAGTGTTGGATCGCGGCGAGCACGGGCGGCAGGCGTTACCAGCCGTCCGGAATGGGCATGGAATAGGTCAGCGGCTTTTCCGGCATCACTTCGTCCATGATGTCGGAGTAGCCGGACTCCTGTCCGACCAGATTCGGCTCGAAGCAGTAGCAATTGAACGTCTGCTGCAGGACGAGGTTGTTGCGGTCGTTGATCGCCGGCGGGTTTTCGTTGATCGCGATGAATGCGTCGTAAAGCGAGTTCCTGACGACGTACGCGTGCGCGGTGAGCGTCTCCACGGCCTTGACGATGTTCGGCGCGACGGGAATCGGCGGCGTGAAGTGATACGCGCCCAGGAACAGCATGTGCCAGTCGTCCGGCACTTGCGCGATGAACTCGGGAAAGCGCGCGGCGAAATCGGCGTCGAAGAACGCGTCGTCCTCGAAGATCAGGACTTCTCTCGCACCGGCGGCCTTCGCCTGTTTCACCGCGGCGAGATGGCTCATCGTGCAGCCGTAGTCCTGCGCACGCATATGGCTCAACGATTCCGGCACGCTCACCAGCCTTGCATCGACGGCAGGCAGCCGTTCCACCGTGAGGATGTTCTGCTCTGCGAATTTTCGTTGCATCGCTTCCCAGCGGTCGGGGCGCCGGTCCAGGTTGATGCAGACCTTGCGGGCAAAAGTATTGTCGATCGTCGGCGTTGATTTCATGAGGGCGTTTTTTCCAGAAACGAATTGACATGGGCGGCGAGGACACCGGCATGCGGATCGAGCAGCATGGTCAGGTGGTCGCCGGGGACGTCCGTCACCGCGACGGGGTGCGCCGAGAAGCGAGACCATCCCCAGGTCGCGTCCAGGCGAAGCTGCGCGATCTCGGACGACGGCGCGTAGTCGCCGGGATCGCGCTCGGTGCTGCGGAACAACGCGATCGGCACGGGCAGCGGGGTGGCGTGCGGCGCGTAGCGCGACTTGAAGTTGGCCTGATAGACGCGCAGGTAGGCGCGCAGGCGGTCGGACCCGGCGTCCGCGAACCAGCTGCCGCGGTCGCCGATCCGTTCGAGGATCAGGCCGGCCTGGCCGTCGGGATCGAGATGGACGAGGTCCGCTCGCGTCACCTGAAGGTCGGTCCCGAGGAAGGTGCCGATTTCGTAGGCGATCGCGACCAGCCATTCGGTGTCGTCCCAGTCCTGCCAGTAAGTGGCGGCCGAGCTGTCGATGGGCGCGGACGCGTCGAAGATCGCCAGCAATTTCACGTCGGCGCCCTTGGCGACCAGTTGCCGGCTCATTTCGAGCGCCACGTGCGCGCCGAACGAGTGGCCCGCCAGGTAGTACGGACCCGCGCCCACCAGCGGCCAGATGCGTTCGATATGACGGGCCGCGATGTCTTCCACGCGGGTGAGCGGCTCGCACGCGCCGTCGAGTCCGAGCGCTTCCAGCCCGTGAATCGCGTGAGCCCCGCTCAGGTGATTCGCGAGCGGGTGGAAGTAGACCACGTTCCCGCCGGCGCCCGGCAGCAGGAAGAGCGGCGCGGCGGGGCCGCCGTCGCGAATCGGCACGAGCCCGCCGGCGGGCGCGGACGGTTCTTTCGCGGCCAGCGCCGCCGCCAGTTTCTCGATCGTCGGATTCTCGAAGAGACAGGAAATCGGCAGCCGGCGATCGAACGCCTTCTCGACATGGGCCATCAGCTGGATCGCGATGATCGAGTGGCCGCCCAGGTCGAAATAGTTGTCGCTGACCGCGATGTCGTCTCTTTTGAAGATCCGCCGCCAGATCTCCAGCAACGTGCTTTCGTCCGCCGTATGCGCGACGGCGCGCGCCGCCGCGGCCGCACCGGCAGCGGCTTCGATGGCCGGCCCGGCCCCGCTGCGCGGCGCGCTCGGCCGGCCGTCGGCGGCCGGCGGATCGGCGAGCTGGCCGGTCAGCTCGCCCGGGTTCTCGGCGAATCGCTCGAGCAACGTGCGGAGGGTATCGAGCATCTGCCGCACGACATCCGGCGCGATGCGGTGTGCATCGTGCGAAATATGGAAGCCGATGCGCTCGTTCGGGTGCACGGTCAGGGTCAGCGGGTAGTTCGATTCCGCGAACGCGCGGGTGTCGAGGATCTCGATGTCGTCCGGTCCGAGATCGGGGGCGGCGGCAACCGGGAAGTTCTCGAAGACCAGCAGGCTGTCGAACAGACTGTCGCCGGCGGGCAGTTCGCTCCACGACTGGATATCGACCAGCGAGCTGTACGAATGCGGCTCCATCGCCGTCTGGGCTGCGTGGACCTCTGCCAGCCATTCGATGAACGGGCGCTCGGGCGCGATCCGCAGGCGCAGCGGCAGCGTGTTGATGAACAGCCCCACGATCGACTCGACGCCGTCGAGCATCGGCGGGCGACCGGACACGGTGACGCCGAAGACGACGTCGTCCGTTCCGGCGTGGCGCCGCAGCACCAACGCCCAGACCGCGCGGATCAGCACGTTGAGGGTGACGCGATGCGTGCGCGTGAGCGCTTGCAGCCGCGCGGCCAGCGCCTCGTCCAGCAGGAATTGCTGGGTCCGGCGCTTGTCCTGCCGCGCGGCGTCGCCGGTCGCCTGTCGGGCCGGACTGGCCGCGACCGGCGTGGCGGCCTTGAAGCCGGCCAGCTCGGCGCGCCACCAGGTTTCGTCGGCCGAGCGAGGATGACGCGCGAGCCAGTCGATGTACGCGCGGTATCCCGGCGCCGACGCCGCGACCGCGGGCATGCCGGTGCGGGCGAGCGACAGGTAGTCGTCGAACACCTCCTTCATCAGGGTCGCGGTGCTCCAGCCGTCGAGGATGATGTGGTGCGCGCTCCAGCAGAAGCGATGGCGCGTGTCCGTTTCCTGGATCAGCGTGCAGCGGAACAACGGCGCGCGCTGCAGATCGAAGCCGCGCTTCCGGTCGTCGGCGAGGAACGCATCGAAATCCTGCGCGCGGCGGGACGCATCGCGGTGCCGCCAGTCAAGGAACGTCCATGGCAGGTCGACCGTGTGCCGTACGGTCTGGACGGGATGGTCGCGATCGGCCCACGCGAACGCGGTGCGCAGCACGGCATGGCGCGCGAGCGCATTGGCCCACGCCTGCCGGAGCGCCGGCACCTGGAGCGGGCCGCTGACGACAAAGCTGAACTGCTGGAAATAGGCGGCAGGATCCAGGTCGTACAGCGAATGGAACAGGATGCCCTGCTGCAGCGACGAGAGCGGGTAGCTGTCCTCGATATCGTCCGCTGCGGTGTCGGGGACCGACGCCGCGAAGTCGAGCAACCGGTCCCTGAAGTGCGCGGCCAGGTTCTCGACCGTCTGCCGCCGGTGGAGCCGCTCGCCGTAGCGCCAGTCCACCTGGAGCTTGCCGTCGGCAACGGCCGCGACGATCTCGAAGGCATGCGTGCGCTGCGACCGCCCGGCGCGCAGCGAACCGAGGTCTTCGGCCGCCGGGCGCCAGCCATCGGATTGCCGCAATACGGTATCGAGCTGCCCGTGATAGTTGAAGAGGATATCGGCCTTCGGCAACGCGGCGAGACTGTCGCGCACGGCGGCGTCGGGGCTCAGGTAGCGGAGCAGCGAATAACCGAGACCGTCGGCCGGAATCCGGCGCAGCTGCTGCCGTGCGGCACGCAGCGCTTGCTCCGGCGCGTGCATCGCGTCGGCGTCGAGCACGACCGGGTAGATCGACGTGAACCAGCCCACCGTCCGGGTGAGGTCGAGCGGAGCATCCGACACGTGGCGGCCGTGACTCTCGAGATCGATCCGCGTGCGGGTGTTGCCCGTGACCATGCTGCAGGCTTGCGCGAGCGCGACGAGCAGGACGTCGTTGATGCGGGTGTCATAGGCGCGTGGCAGCCGGCGCAGCAACGCGGTGGTATCGGCTTCGTCCAGCTCGAATGAAACGGACGACGCGTCGTCGACTGCGTTGTTGGCCGCGCCCGCGCCTGGATAGTCAACCGGCATCGGCTCGACGGGCTGCGCGAGGAGGGCTTGCCACTGTCGCGCTTCGTCGCCGATGGCGGGCGACCGGGCCAGTTGCTGCAGATGCAACGCCCATTCGCGGAACGAAGTCGTCTTCCCGGGCAACGGCTGGCCGTGGTAAGCGGCATGCAGGTCCTCGAGGAGCACGCGCCATGACACGCCGTCCACCGCCAGGTGATGGATCGACACGAACAGGCGGGCGAGCGGCTCGTCGGCCAGGCAGAAGAGCCGGGCCGCCAGCAACGGGCCATGCGTGATGTCGATGCCGCGCTCCGCGTCAGCGGCGGCGGCACGCATCGCCGCCAGGCGCTCGCCTGCGTCGCCGGCGATCACCTGTTTCGCAAAGAGCGCCGGCATCTCGCCGCCGGCGACGACCTGCTGGGTCCAGCGGCCCGCATCGTGCGAGAAACGCAGTCGCAACGCATCGTGATGTTCGTAGACCTGCCGGAACGCGTCGGCCAGCCTCGATGCGTCGATATCCGCCGGCACCTGGATCAGGACCGTCTGGTTGTAGTGCGACGGCGCATCGATCTCCTGTTCGAAGAACCAGTGCTGCACCGGCGTGAGCGGCGCATCGCCCAGCGGGCTCAAGGTCGGCGCGCAGGCTGCCCGCTCCTCGGGCGCGGAGGCCAGTTGCGCGATCGTCTGATACTGGAACAGCTGCTTCGCCGTCACGCGCAGCCCTGCCTGATTGGCGCGCGCGATCACCTGGATGCTCAGGATCGAGTCGCCGCCGAGTTCGAAGAAATTGTCGTGGATGCCGACGGAAGGCAACTGCAGCACGTCTTGCCAGATCGACGCCAGCAGGATTTCCCGCGGCGTGACGGCAGGTGCGTGCGGCTGGGCCGCGTCGCCCCGATCCGCCGGAAGCGGCAGCGCCTTGCGGTTGATCTTGCCGTTGGGCAGCATCGGCAAGGATTCAAGGGCGACGAACTGCGACGGCACCATGTAGTCGGCGAGCTTGCCGCCCAGATAGCCGCGCAGATCGGCGATGTCCGGCGCGGCGGTCGCGACATAGGCGATCAGGAACGTTCGGGCTCCTTCGGTTTTCGCGATCACGACGCAGTCGTCGACCGACGGATGCGCGCGCAGCGCCGCCTCGATTTCACCGGGTTCGATGCGCAGGCCGCGCAGCTTGATCTGGTGATCGATGCGGCCGAGGAACTCGATGTTGCCGTCGGGCCGGTAGCGTGCGAGGTCGCCGGTGCGGTAGAGGCGCGCGAGCGGGTCGGCCGAGAACGGATCGGCGATGAACTTTTCGGCGCTCAGTTCGGGTTCGCCGTGGTAGCCGCGCCCGACCGGCGTGCCGCCGATCAGCAATTCGCCGGCCACGCCGATCGGCGTGGGCTGCATCTGCGCGTCGACGATGTAGAGGCGGGTGTTGGCGATGGGCCGGCCGATCGGGACGATGCGGTGCGGATCGTCGCGCCGGCATTCCCACGCGGTCACGTCGACGGCGGCCTCGGTGGGGCCGTAGAGGTTGTAGAGCTTGACGTCCAGCCGCTCGAGGCAGCGCTGCTGCAGGTCATGGGGCAAGGCTTCGCCGCTGCACACGACGCGGCGCAGCGACGCGCAGTGCGCGTCGAGGTCCGGATGATCGAGGAACGCGCGCAGCATCGACGGCACGAAATGGATCGTGGTGATGCGTTCGCGCTCGATGAGCTCGACCAGGTAGTCGGTCTCGCGCTGGCCGCCGGGGCGGGCGAACACGAGGCGCGCGCCGGTGACGAGCGGCCAGAAGAGTTCCCAGACCGAGACGTCGAAGCTGAACGGGGTCTTCTGCAGCACGGCATCGTCGGCGCCGAGCGCATAGGCGTGCTGCATCCAGAGGATGCGGTTGGTGATCGCGCGGTGGGTGTTGAGCGCGCCCTTGGGGCGGCCGGTCGAGCCGGACGTGTAGATCATGTAGGCGAGGTTGTCGCCGTTCAGCGCGGGCGCGGGGTTGGACGTCGCCGCGGCGTCGAGGTCGAGCGAGTCGCGATCGACGACGATCACGTGCGCGTCGGTGTCGGGCAGCGCGTCGTGCAGGTGCTGCTGGGTGAGGAGCCAGCGCAACTGCGCGTGGTCGATCATGAAGCGCACGCGCTCGGCGGGGTACTCGGGATCGACCGGAACATAAGCGCCGCCAGCCTTGAGGATCGCGAGCAGGGCAACGCTCATGTCGAGCGAACGCTCCATGGCGACGCCGACGAGTGCATCGGGGCCGACGCCGAGCGCGATGAGGTGGTGGGCGAGGCGGTTGGCGCGCAGGTTGAGTTCGGCGTAGGTGAGCGCGGCGTCATCGAAGCCGATCGCGACGGCATCGGGCGTGCGCTCGACCTGCTGCTCGAACAGGCGATGCAGCGGTTGTGCGGCGTCCTCGCCGAAATCCATGTCGGTGCGGTTCCACTCGACGGTCAGCAGGTTCCGCTCCGCGTCATTCGACAACGACAGCGCGCCGAGCGGCCGGTCCGGATCGGCGATCACGGCATCGACGAGCGTGCGGAAGTGCTCCGCCATGCGATCGATCGTGGCGGCGTCGAACAGATCCAGGTTGTATTCCAGCGAGCCCGCGAGGACGTCGTCGGCATCCTGAACATGAAGCGTGAGGTCGAACTTCGCGGTGTGGGTCTCCACCGCCACCGGCGTGGCCACGAGACCGGGGAAGCTCACTGCCCGGGGTTGCGCTTTCTCGTATGCGAACACGACCTGGAACACCGGCGTGCGGCCCAGGTTGCGTTCGGGCTCGAGCGAGTCCACCACCTGCTCGAACGGAATCTCCTGGCGGCTGTAGCCGTCCAGCGCGACGCGCTTCACGCGCGCCAGCAGGTCGCCGAAGGTCGGATTGCCCGACAGGTCCACGCGCAGCGCGAGCATGTTCGCGAAGAAGCCGATCAGCGGCTCGGTCATGCTGGAACGCCGATTGGCGATCGGGGAGCCGATGACGAGGTCCTGCTGGTTGCTGTATCGCGACAGGAGCAGCGCATACGCGGCGAGCACGACCATGAACGTGCTGGTGCCGGACGCACGGGCAATCGCGCGCAGGCCGTCGGCGCGCTCGCCGCTCAGCTGGAACGGCAGGACCGCGCCGCGGAACTGCTGGACGGCGGGCCGGGGGCGGTCGGTGGGCAGTTCGATCAGGTCCGGCGCGTCCGCCAGCGCGGCGCTCAGGAGCGCCAGCTCCCGATGCGTGTCGGCGGACGCCAGGCGCTCGTGCTGCCACACGGCGTAGTCCGCGTACTGCACGGCCAGTTCCGGCAGCGACTCGCCGGCATAGAGCGCGGCCAGTTCGCCGATGAGGATGCCTGACGACCATGCATCGGAAACGATGTGATGCATCACGATGCCGAAGACGTGCAGGCGCTCATGGACGCGATACAGCACGACGCGATAGAGCGGCCCGGCGGCGAGATCGAACGGGCGGTCGGCTTCCTCCGCGAGCAGCGCGAGCGTGTCGGATTCGCTGGCGACGTCGACGACGTCGAGCGCGACCGGCGCCGGCGGCGCAATGCGTTGAACCCCGCGGCCGTCGACGGCGGGAAACGTCGTGCGCAGGATCTCGTGACGCCGGCTGATCTCGGACACGGCAAACCGCAGGCGCGCGACGTCGAGTTCGCCTTCGAAGCGCAGCGCGCTCGAGATGTTGTAGGTGGCCGACGGGCCTTCCAGTTGCGCGAGGAACCACAGCCGCTGCTGCGGAAAGGACAGCGGCAGGTCGTTCGCGCGCGAGCGGGGCGGGATGGCGCCGGCCGTCGAGCCTGGGTGGGGCGACGACGCTTCGATCAGGTCGGACACCGCGCTGATGGTCTGGAGTTCGAAGATCGCGTCGATGCCGATCTCGACGGAGAAGCTGCTCCAGATCCGCGAGACCAGCTGCATGGCTTGCAGCGAATCGCCGCCGTAGTCGAAGAAGCGGCCGGCGAGATCGACGGCCGGATTGTCGAGCACGTCGCGCCAGATGCGCACCAGTTCGCGCTGAATCGGCGTGGCGTCGAGAGGGGCTTCCTCGGGCGCGGCGGCAGGCTCCAGGGCCAGGAGCGCCGGGCGATCCAGCTTGCCGTTGGCGTTGAGCGGGAATTCGGCGATCGGGATGATGTCGGACGGGACCATGTAGTCCGGCAGCTTCCCGGCCAGGTAGGCCCGCAGGTTCGGCACGCTCAGGCTCGCGGCGCCCTTGACGTAGGCCGCCAGCTTGCGCACCCCGTGGGCGGATTCGCGCAGCATGACCGCCGCGCCGACGACGTCCTCGTGCGCGGCGATCGCGGCCTCGATCTCGCCGAGTTCGACACGGTGCCCGCGGATCTTGACCTGGTGGTCGACGCGTCCGTAGCACTGGATACGTCCGTCGGGCAGCCACCGGCCGATGTCGCCGGTGCGATAGATGCGCGCTTCGCCGGGAAACGGATGCTCGACGAATTTCGCGGCGGTGACGTCGGGCCGCTGGTGGTAGCCGCGTGCAAGGCCGGCGCCGGCGAGGCAGATTTCCCCGGGCACGCCGAGCGGAACCGGCCGCAGCGCGTCGTCGAGCATGTACACCCGGGTGTCGGCGATGGGACGGCCGATCAGCACCGTGGGCGGCGCGTCCTCGACGCGCTCGACGATGCAGCCGACCGTCGCCTCGGTGGGGCCGTACTCGTTGTAGATTTCGATCGCGGGATCGATCTTGCGCAGCGTGGCGATGTGCTGGGGCGTCAGTTCCTCGCCGCCCACGATCACCTTGCGCACGCCGGAGCGTGCCAGGTTCATGTATTCCAGCAGGTGAATGTGGGTGGGCGTGAGCTTGATGGTGTCGACGCCGCTGCCGGGCTGGAACATCCGGGCCAGGATGGTGTCGATGCTTTCCGACTGCGGATAGATGCGCAGCGTCTTGCCGCGCACCAGCGGGCAGAAGATGTTGGTGAGCGTGAAGTCGAAGCAGAGCGAGCTGTACAGGCCGAAACTGCCGGTCGTGCTTTCCGGAAAGTAATACGCGGCGGCCCACGCGATGTAGTGGGCCAGGTTCCGGTGTTCGAGCAGGCAGCCTTTGGGTTTCCCGGTCGAGCCCGACGTGTAGAGCACGTAGGCCAGGTGCGCCGGTTCGGCACGGTGCGGCGGGTTGTCCGGCAGCGGCTGCCAGCCGGGGAGTTCCTGGTCCAGCAGCAGCGTCACGCCGGAGAATTCATACCACTGCGCGAGCTGACTCGACTGGGTCACCAGCAGCGACAGGCCCGTGTCGCCGAGGATGTGATTGATCCGCTCGGCCGGATACGCGGGGTCCAGCGGAACGAACGCCGCCCCTGCCTTCAGGATGCCGAGAATCGCGACGATCATCCATTCGGAACGGTCGAGCATGATGCCGACCAGCGATTCCGGCCCGACGCCGTGGTGTTCGCGCAAGTGATGCGCGAGGCTGTTGGCCCGGGCGTTCAGGTCGGCGTAGGTCATCAGCGAACTGTCGGTGACCAGGGCCGGCGCCGTCGGCGTGCGTGCGACCTGGGCTTCGAACATGGCGACGACCGTCGGGTGGCTGGGGCCGGCCGTCGCGGTTTCGTTGAACGCGGCCAGCAGCGGGCCCTGTTCCGGCGGGGCCGCTTCGATGTCGCCGACGGCGCCGTCGAGCTGTTCGAATGCCTCCAGCACCGCGGCGAGGCTGCCGGCGAAACCGTCGATGATGAAAGGCTCGATGGCCCCGCTGTAACGAAGCTCGATTTCGCCGCGCGCGAGCCGCAGGTGCAACTGCAGATCGTCGTCCCGACCGGTCGGTGCGTGGTGCACCCGGTCGTCCGCCAGCGCGACTTTCGTGAGCTGCGCGAGCGCCATGTCCTTTTCGTTGCGCACGAGCGTTTCCAGCGGGAATCGAGGCTCGGCGTAGCTGTCTTCCACGATCCCGGCCACGCGCGACAGGTAGTCCTCGATGCGCTCGTCGGGGCGGACCTCGATGATCAGCGGAACGATGGCGGCCCGGGCCGACGGATGCCCGGCCAGCCCCGGCGTGCCGAGCACCGTGACCGGAATCCGGAAGTATTTCCAGAGCAGGAACGCGATGCCCGCCGCCGCGACGGCGAATTCGGCAAGCTCGCCGTCGCCGATGCGCCGCAACAGGTCGAGCGACGCGGGCGTGAGCCGCACCGAGCGGGTCAGCGGGCGACCCGGCTGCTGGCTCGGGGCGTACGCCGCGATTCCGTAGACGCCGGCGACCCGCGAAAGGCTTTCGCGCCAGAAACGCGCGGTGGCTGCATAGCGATGGTCGGTGACCAGCACGTTATTGTCTTGCACAGGAAACTCCTTGAGACGTTTTGTTCACCTGAAACAACCTGAAGCAGCACGCACGGCGCGCGCCGCTCGAACCCCGGCGGGCGCGCATCACGTCTTCTCCTCGAGCGCGTCGTCGGCCGTGACCTCGGGCGCGCGCTTCAGGCGCAGGCCGACCCGGACTCGCGGGCCGGCGGCGGGCGCCTCGTCGGAGAGCGGGATGCGATCGACCGGCGTGGCCGGATCGCGACGGAAGACGTCGTGGATCGCGAGCAGTCGATCGCGCATCGCGGCGATGGTCGACGGGCGGAACAGGTGGGTGTTGTAGATGAACTGGATCAGGTGCCGGCCTTCGCTTTCCACGACCTGGAAGGACAGGTCGAACTTGGCCGTCGTGTCCGCCGGCGAGATGTCCGTGATGCGAAGGCCTGGCTGCGGCGCCGGCATCGACACGTGGTTCACCTGAATGTCGAAGATCGGGAAATGGTTCGCCGGCGTGCGGATCTTCAGGTCTTCCAGCAACACGTCGAACGGATAGGACGCATGCTCCAGCGCTTGCGCGGAGGCTTTCGCCGCCCCGTCGATCACCTCCGCGACCGTCGCGGATTTCCGCACCGGCACGCGCAGCACGACGGTGTTGAGGTACACGCCGACCTGCGATTCGAGCTGCTCGCTGTCGCGCCCGGCCGACACGCTGCCGATGACGATGTCCTCACGCCCCGTGTAGCGGTGCATCAGCACGCAGAACGACGCCAGCAGCACCGCGTGGAGCGACGTGCGGTGAGCGCGGGCCAGCGTCGCGAGTTCCGCCGCGTGCGGCTGCGGCAGTTCGACTTCGAGCGTCTGCCCGGCATGACCGAGCCGCTCGGGACGCGGGAAATCGGATGCCAGTTGCAGGCGGGGCAGCGGCGGCGCCAGTTGCTCGAGCCAGTACGCGCGATGCGCGGCGGCGCGCGGACCCGCGAGGCTCGCGTTGTGCCACGCGGCGTAGTCGCGATACTGGATCGACAGCGGCGGCAGGTCGCGCCCCGCATACAGCGCATGCAGGTCGTCGGTCAGCACGCGGATCGACCATGCATCCGAGATCACGTGGTGCATGTTCAGCAGCAACAGATGCTTCTCCTGCGACAGCCGGACCAGCTTGACGCGAAAGAGCGGGCCCGACGCGAGATCGAACGGCTGCTCGCATTCCGCGCGAATCAGCGCATCGATCGCTTGCGGCCCGGCATCGTCCGCGAGATCGCGCTGCTCGACCCGGAATCCGGACGCTTCGCGGCTGAGGACGCGTTGCCGCAACTCGCCTTCGATCATCGCGAACACGGTGCGCAGGCTCTCGTGGCGATCGACCAGCGTGTCGAATGCACGGACGAGGCGCGCCGTGTCGACGGCGCCGTCCAGCTGCAGCGCGCCCGCCATGTTGTACGTGGACGGATCCGCGCCGCGGCTGGCGAGCCAGATCCGCTTCTGTGCACGAGACACCGCGTAGGACGGTTGCGCGGCCAGCGCGGGGATGATCGCGTCGTCGTCGGCGGCGCCGTCGACGGGCATGGCAGCCAGCCTTCGTGCGAGCGCGCGCGGCGTCGGCGCATGGAAGATGTCGGCGACCGCGACGTCCAGTTTCAGTTCGCGCCGGATCCGGCTGACCATCTGGATCGCCTTGAGGCTTTGGCCGCCGTGCTCGAAGAAATCGTCGTCGACGCCGTTCGGCCGGCGGCCGAGCACCTCGGCGAAGAGGCGCAGCAGCGCCGCTTCGACCGGCGTCTGCGGATCGGCCCGCACGCCGTCGCGCACGGACGCGGCATCCGGCAGCGGCAGCGCGGCGCGGTTGATCTTGCCGTTCGGCATGACGGGCAGCGCCGGCAGCAGCATCACGGTGTCGGGCACCATGTGCGCCGGCAGCGTGTCGCGCAGTGCGTCGCGCACGCGCTGGGGCGTCCAGCCGGTTCCCGACGCGTAGCCGCACAGGGTCATTTCGGCGTCCGACGTTTCCCGGGCGACCACCACGGCGTGGGAAATGCCGGCAAGACTAGTCAGCGCGGCTTCGATTTCCCCGAGCTCGATGCGGTAGCCACGGACCTTGACCTGGAAGTCGCGGCGGCCGAAGAAGTGCAGATTGCCGTCCGCCCCGAAGCAGCCGATGTCGCCGGTGCGATACAGGCGCGCACCCGGTTCCGGACTGAACGGATCGTCGCGGAACACCGCCCGGGTGCGGGCTTCGTCGAACAGGTAGCCGCGCCCGACGCCGACGCCGCCGATGCAGATCTCGCCCTTGACGCCGGCCGGGCACGGATTCATGTCGGCATCCACGACGTAGAGGCGCAGGTTCTCGATCGGCCGGCCGATCGGAATCGCCGGCCCATCCGGCGCGCGCGTCAGGCAGTAATGCGCGACGGAGTCCGACGCTTCGGTCGGCCCGTAGGCGTTGATGAGCCGGACCGCCGGATTCAGGCGGAACCAGGCTTGCGCGGTGGCGGGCTGCAGCGTTTCGCCGATCGTCAGCAACGTGTCGAGGTGCGGGAAGGCCGGTGCCGCGTGCCGTTCCAGTTCGCCGAGAAAGGTCGCGAGATAGGACGGCACGAATTGCATCGCCGTGACGCGGTCGCGGTGCAGGCTGTCGATCAGGCGCGCGGGTTCGAGGATCACGGCATCGGGATAGATCACCGTCGTGCCGCCCGACGCCAGCGCCGCGAAGCACTGCCAGACCGAAATATCGGAGCAGTGCGAAGCGGTCTGGGCGACCGCGCTCTGCGCGCCGAGCCCGACCCGGCGCGCCATCGCGAGCACGTGATTGAGCATGCCGCGATGTTCGACCACCGCGCCCTTCGGCTGGCCGGTCGAACCCGACGTGAAGATCACGTAGGCGAGGTCCGCGGGCCGGCAGCGCGGCGTCACCGGCGCCGGCGCTTCGGCGCCGCGACGGTCGGGCAGGCGGGCGGGATCGACCAGCGGGATCGACGCCAGCGCCGGCGGCGGCACGCAGTCCGTCGTGACGATGACGGCCGGCCGCGCCAGTGTCAGGATGGTCTCGACCCGCTGGGCCGGGTAGGCCGGATCGACCGGCACGTACGCCGCGCCGCACTTCCAGATGGCCAGGATCGTTTCCAGCATCAGCGGCGAGCGCGGCATCCAGACGGCGATCCGGTCGTCCGGCTGCAGCGGCGCCGTCTGCAGAAGATGCGCGGCGATCCGGTTGGCGCCTTCGACGAGGTCACGGTAGGTGCGAACCTCCGTGCCGCAGCGAACCGCCACGCGCTCGGGATGCGCGGCGGCGACGGCCTCGATCAGTTCGGGCAGCGTCCGGTCGGACGGAACCGGCGCGAACGTGTCGTTCCAGCCGAGCAGGATGGCGTCCCGCTCGGCGGCAGCGAGAAGCGGCACGCTGCGGTTCGGGCGATCTTCCGCGCCGGCCAGGCCGGTGAGCAGGGTCTCGACATGGCGCAGCAGGCGGACGATCGTGTCGCGATCGAACCGGCCGTCGTCGTACAGCACCTGCAGCGACAGGCGCTTGCCCGGCGTCACGACCAGCGTCAGCGGGTAATTGTTCGGATCGGACACCTCGAATGCGCCGATCCGCAGGCCGGGCAGCGCATCGGCCAGCGCTTCTTCCACCGGATAATTCTGGAAGATGAGCAGGCTTTCGAAGAGCGGCACGCCGGGTGGCAGGCCGGCGAATTTCTGGATGTCGGCCAGCGGATAGTGCGCATAGTCCTCCTGCTGCGCGAGATCCATCTGCAATTGCGCCAGCCACGCTGACGTCGGGCGTGCGTCGATGCGCACCCGCACCGGCAGCGTGTTGATGAACAGCCCGACCATTTCGTCGGATGCCGGCAGCGACGCCGGGCGGCCGGAAACGATCGTGCCGAACACGACGTCCGATTCGCCGCTGTAGCGGCTCAGCAACTGCGCCCATGCGCCCTGCGCGAGCGTGTTCAGGGTGAGGCGGCGGGATTGCGCGAACGCGACGAGCCGTTGCGTGTCGCTTTCGGAGAGCAGCAGCGGCTCTTCCACGTAGGCGCCCGGCGCGGCCGTGCCGTCGAGTTCGGGGCGGCCCAGCACGAGCGGCGTCGTCGCCGGGAAATCCGCCAGCTTCGTCTTCCAGAAACGTTGCGCGGCGGCGGCGTCCTGGCGTGCCAGCCAGCGCACGTAACCGGCGAAGGCGGGCGGCGCGTCCCGCTGCGGCGCACCTTCGGCCGGCGGCGCCTGATAGGCGGCGGCCACGTCGCTCAGCAGCCGGGCGGAGCTCCACCCGTCGAGCAGGATGTGGTGATGGCTCCAATGGAAGCGCCATGCGTGCTCGCCCACGCGGAACAGCGCGAGCCGCATCAGCGGCGCGCGGGTAAAGTCGAAGCCGCGCGCCCGGTCTTGCGCCACGTAGGCTTCCCAGCGCTGTTCGGCCTCCGCGGCGGACGCCGCGCGCAGATCCTCGTCGTGCCACGGCAAGTCGATCCGGCGATGCACGACCTGCACGGGGCTTTCGATGTCTTCCCAGTGAAACGACGTACGCAGGATGTCGTGCCGGTGCGCCACGGTCTCCCACGCGCGGCGGAACCGTTCGACGTCGAGCGCCCCGTCGATACGGAAATTCAGGCTGCTGAAGTATGCATCCGACGCGGGTTCGTACAGGCTGTGGAACAGCATGCCCTGCTGGGTCGGCGTCAGCGGGTAGACGTCGGCGATCTCGTCCGGCCTCACCGACGCCGGCGCCTGCGGCAAGGCAGTCGCGGGCCGGGTCGATGCGGACGGGACAGCGTGGCCGGCGACCAGGGTTTCGAGCGCCGCGATGTAGGCTTGCGCGACGCGCAGGATGGTGTCCGTGTCGTGGCAGGCCCGGCTGAATTCCCACGCAACGTGCAGGCGGTTGCCGGTCACGTACGCGTTGATGTCGAGCAGGTGCTCGCGCAGCTGGTTCGCATGGCGGCCGTCACCGCTCGGCTCCGCGGCCTGTTTCCAGTCGCGTGCGGCGGTGAACAGCTGGTCGGTCTGCCCCAGGTAGTTGAACTGCAGTCGCGGCTGCGGAAGCGGGCCGTCGAGCCGGTCCTGCAGCAGGCCGCAGGTGATGCCCGCGTTCGGCACCGCGCGCAGCCGCGTCCTGACCGATGCGACGAGGCTGGCCGGATCGTGCGAACCGGCATCGACCGTCAGCAAGACCGGGAAAACCGACGTAAACCAGCCCACCGTGCGCGAGATGTCGAGCGCGTCGATCAGTTCCTCGCGCCCGTGCGCTTCGAGATCCAGCAGCACGTCGGCGCATCCGCTCCAGTCGCTGACGGCACGCGCGAGCGCGGCGAGCAGCACGTCGTTGACCTGCGCGTCGTAGGCACGGGGCGCGGCGCCCAGCAAGGCCGTCGTCGCGGCTTCGCCCAGCTCGACCACGATCGTTTCGGCGGACGACACGGTATTGGCGTCGGCAGGCGCATCGCGATCGAGCGGCAGGCCGGGCAGGGCGGCACGCGCGAGGGCCTGCCAATGGGCGAGGTCGGCGTCGGCGGCGCCGGAGCCGGCCCAGGTCGAGATCGCCCGGGTCCATGCGGTCCATGTCGCGCTGCCGCCCGCGAATTCGGGCGCCTTGCCGTTGCGCAGCCGGGTATAGGCGTCGTACACGGTTTCGAGCAGCGCGCCCCACGACACGCCGTCGACGACCAGATGATGGGCGACCAGCAGCAGGCGGAGCGAGCGGCCTTCGTCGACGCGGAACAGGTCCGCGCGCACGACGGGGCCGTCCGCGAGATTCAGGCTCGCATGCGACTGCGCGACGTACTGCGCGAGCTGATCGTGCGCAATGTCGGACACGACGACGGGGATCTCCGGGTCGTCGACGACTTCCTGGGTCCAGCCGCTCTCGCCCTCGCGAAAGCGCAGCCGCAGCGCGTCATGCCATTTGACCGCGTGCCGCAGCGCCTGGCGCAGCAAGACCGGATCGAGGTCGGCCGGCACGTCGAGCAGGACCGCCTGGTTGTACTGGTCCGGGTCGTGCTTGCCCTGCGCGAAGAAACGCTTCTGGATGGGCGTCAGCGGCAGCGGGCCGGACGATGCGACGAACGCCGCCGCGCCGACCGTGCCGCGCGTCGCCACGGCGGCGAGTTCGGCCACCGTCGGATGCTGGAAGATGAGCCGGGTGGTGAGCTTCAGGCCCGCCTTCGCGGCCAGCGACACGATGCGCATGCTCAGAATCGAATCGCCGCCCAGCGCGAAGAGGTTGTCGTGGATGCCGGGCGACGGAATGCCCAGCGCTTCGCCCCAGATGCGGCACAGCAGCGTCTCGGTAGGCGTGCGGGGCGGCGTTGGCGCGTGTGCCGTGGCGGCGAGTCGCGCGCGATCCAGCGGCGGCAGCGCGTTGCGGTCGATCTTGCCGTTGCCGCTCAGCGGCAGCGTGTCGAGCACCACGTAGATGCCGGGAACCATGTAGTCCGGCAGCGTGGCGGACAACGCGGCGGCGATCCCGGCGTCGCTCAGCGACGCGCCGTCGCGGAACGCGACGTACGCGCACAGCGCGGCGCGGCCGGCCTCGTCGCGATAGTCGAGCGCGGCGGCCTGGCGGATTTCCGGAATGGCGGCCAGCGCGTTGTCGATCTCCCCGAGCTCGATGCGGTAGCCGCGGATCTTCAGCTGGTGGTCCTTGCGGCCGTGCAGCACGATCGTTCCGTCGGGCAGGTAGCAGCCGATGTCGCGGGTGCGGTACAGGCGGACGCCGCGCTGAGGATGGAACGGATCCTCGACGAACGCGTCCTGCGTGGCGGCTTCATTGTTCAGATAGCCGCGACCGACGGCGACGCCGGACACGCACAGCTCGCCGGGAATCCCGATCGGGCACAGGTTCATCTGCGGGTCGACGACGTAGAGGCGAACGTTGCGGATCGGCTTGCCGACCGGTACGTAAGGCGTGGACGGCGCGCCCGTCATGCGGTGCTGTGCGACGTCGTCGGACGCTTCGGCCGGGCCGTACGCGTTCACCAGCGGGATCGCCGGGAACACGTCGAACCACTGCTTCACCAGGGCCGGGCTGACCATCTCGCCGGTGACGAGCAGGTGCCGCAGGTGCCGCATCGTCGCCGGCCGTTCCGACGCGCGCTCGAGCACGGCGGACAGATAGGACGGCACCAGTTCGAGGATGCTGATCCGGGTGGTTTCCAGGTACGCGATGAAACGCGCGGGATCGCGAATGCAGTCGTCCTCGACGATCACGGTCTTGCCGCCGACGAGCGGCGCCGTGAAAAATTGCCAGACAGAAATATCGAAGCAATGCGGCGCGGTTTGCGCGATCACCGACGACGCCGAGATCGAGAACTCGTCGATCTCGGCGAGCATGTGGTTCAGCATGCCGGCGTGCTCGACCATCGCGCCTTTGGGCTTGCCGGTGGAGCCGGACGTGTAGATCACGTAGGCGAGGCTGTCGGGCGACACGGGGCGGCCGGGATTGGAGTCGTCGACGGCGTCGGTGGCGGCGTCGAGCGATACGACCGGCGCGATCCCGGCCAGCTCCAGGGGCAGGAGCCCGTCGCAGGTGATCACGAGGGCGGTGCCGGAATCCTCGAGGATGGTGCGGATGCGGGCCACCGGATAATTCGGGTCGACCGGAATGTAGGCGGCGCCGCACTTCCAGACCGCGAGGATCGCCTCCATCAGCTGGGCGGACCGGTGCATGCATATCGCGACCAGCGCGTCCGGGCCCAGGTCGGCGGCGGCCAGCAGGCGGTGCGCGATGCGGTTGGCGCGCGCGTTCAGTTCGCCCGCGCTCAGGACGCCGTCCCGGTACTCGACCGCGGGCCGCTCGGGGTGGTCCGCGGCGGCCTGCTCCAGGCGATGCACCACGGTGAGCGCGGCGTCGAACGGCACGGCGGTGTCGTTGAAGGTCTCCAGCAACTGCCGGCGTTCCGCGTCGGGCAAGATCGGCACGCGGCCGAGCAGCCGGTTCGGATCGGCCGCGAACGCGTCGAGCGTCGCGGCCACGTGGCCCAGCATCCGCTGCATCGTGTCTTCATCGAAGCGCCGCGGGTCGAACGACAGTTCCATCTTCCAGTCGTCGCGCGCCGTCACCACGAATTCGAGCGGAATGTCGGCGCGGTTGTAGAGCTGCACCTCGTCGACCGCCAGCCCGTGCGCGCCATGCGTAAGCGACGCGTCGAGCGGGTAATTCATGAACGTGATGTTGCTCTCGAACAGCGGCGCCGTCGGCGGCACGTCGCTGCAGCGCTGAATGTCGGGCAACGGGGTGTGCTCGAACGGCGCGCGGGCGGCCACGCGCGCCTGGATCATCTTCAGCCACGGCACCAGCGGCTGCCTCGGGTCGACCCGCACCCGCACCGGCACCGTATTGATGAACAGGCCGAGCATGGTTTCGATCCCCGGCAGGTTGGCGCCCCGCCCGGATACGACGGCGCCGAACACCACGTCGGTTTCCCCGCTGTAACGCGACAGCACGAGCGCCCACGCCGCTTGCGCGAGGGTATTGAGGGTGACGTGATGGCGGGCCGCGAATTGCCGCAGGCGCGCGCTCAGGTCGGCCGACAGGTCGGCCTGCACTTGCGCGAGGCCCTGGCCGAAGCGTTCGTCCGCGCCCGCGCGCGCGGCCGTGGGCAGCGGGGTCGGCGTGCGGAACCCTTCGAGATAGCGCGTCCAGTATTGCTGCGCGGCTTGCGGCTCGTGCTGCTGCAGCCACTGGATATAGTCGCGATAGGGGCGCACCGGCGGGAGCGCCGGCGGCACGCCGCGCACGAGCGCGCCATAGACCTCGAAGATCTCCTCGATGACGAGCGACAGGCACCAGCCATCGGCCAGGATGTGATGGTGGCTCCAGCTGAACAGGTAGGCGTCGGCGGCGACGCGCACCAGGCGACAACGCACGAGCGGCGCGCGATCGAGCGCGAAGCCCTCGGCCAGGTCGTTGTCGAGATGCGCGCGCCACCGTGTGCGCTGTTCGTGTTCCGGCAGGTCGAGCCAGTCGTCCTGCACCCATGGCAGCGTGGCGTGCGCATGCACGACCTGCATCGGCTTGTCGAACTCCTCCCAATGGAACGACGTGCGCATCACCGGATGCCGATCGATGAGCTGCTGCCACGCGGCATGAAACAGCGCGGGATCGAGGCTGCCGGTGATCCGGCAACTGAGCTGGTTGAAGCTGCTTCTCGAGCCGGGCTCGTGCACGGCATGAAAGAGCATCCCCTCCTGCATCGGGGAGAGCTCGTAGATATCGGCGATGGTGGGGGATGTCACGATTTGATCCTTGAGACAAGGGCGTCCAGCGCTTCCTGGCTGATGCGCGCGGCCGGAAAGTCCGACGGGCTCAGCGCGCGCGGGCCGTCGCCGCTGGCCGCGACGATCGACAGCAGGCGGCTGCGGTAGCACTGCGTCAGCTGTTCGATGACGCCGGGTGCGCAGGCCTCGCGGTTGTAGTGCCAGGTCAGGCGCAGACGGCCGTCGAACACCATCCCGTCGATCTCGAACAGATGGCCGCGACGTGCGCGCGGGCTGTGCTCGGGGCTCTGGAAGTCGAGCACCGGCTTCCAGCCCGTGTCGTCTGGCAGCACGCGATCGACCTGGCCGAGATAGTTGAAGCGCACCGGCGCCGGCGGCTGCCGTTCGAGCGCCGCCGCGATGCCAGCGTCGTGGCCGAGGTAGCGGGCGATGCCGTAGCCGAGCCCGCGCATCGGTACCGCCCGCAGCTGCTCCTTGACGTGGCGCAGCGCGTCGACCGCCACGGTGGCGTCGCCGGCGTTCAGGCACACCGGATAGTGGGTGGTGAACCAGCCGATCGTGCGCGACGTATCGACGCCGTCGAAAATGTCCTCGCGGCCGTGGCCTTCGAGATCGACGACCAGCGACGCGTTGCCGGTCCAGTCGCCGAACGCGAGCAGCAGAGCCGTCAGCAGGACTTCGTTGATCTGCGTGTTGAACGCACGCGGCACATCCTGCAACAGCGCGAGTGTCTGCTGCGCATCGAACTCGACGATCGTCGAGCCCGCTTCGGCGACGGTGCCGGCCGGCATGTCGTCGAAGCACGCCGGCTCGCCGGCGTTGCCCTGGAGCCAGTAGTCCGGCCCCAGGCCGTCGAGCGCGGTCGCGCCGAGTCCGGACAGGCGCGTCGACCAGTCGCGCCAGGCCGTCGTCCTGGCCGGGAGCTGTACCGCGTGGCCCGCTTCGAGCTGGCGACATGCGGCGTACAGGTCTTCGAACAGGATGCGCCACGACACGCCGTCGATCACCAGGTGATGCGCGACCACGAGCAGGCGCTGCGGCGCGTCGGGACCGAACTGGAACAGGTGCGCGCGCAGCAGCGGCGGCGCCGACAGCGTGAAGCTTTCCTGCATGCCGGTGGCGGTCGCGAGCATCGCGGCCTGCCGTGCGGCAGGCGCCGCGTCCGCCAGCGACGTGACGCCGAGCGGAATGGCCAGCGGCGGCGCGGCATGCGATTGCTGCCACACGCCGGCGACGCACGCGAAACTCAGCCGCAGCGCGTCGTGATGCGTCGCGACGGCCGCCAGCGCGCGCTCGATCGTGTCCGGCCGCAGCGATGCGGGCACCTCGATCATCGTCGACTGGTTGTAGTGGTGCGGATCGGCGACGTCTTGCGCGAAGAACCAGTGCTGGATCGGCGTCAGCGGGGCGGGGCCGACCACCGGCTCCTGCGCGATCCGGATCGACGGCGCCTCCGTCGCGACCTGGGCGAGCTCGGCGATGGTCGGGTGTGCGAAGAACTGGTCGGCGGTGAACTTGAGCCCGACCTGCTGGGCCAGCGACATCACCTGGATGATCAGGATCGAGTCGCCGCCCAGTTCGAAGAAATTGTCGTGCACGCCGATCGGCTCGCGGCCCAGCACGTCGCACCAGATCCTGCCCAGGCGCGCCTCGACGTCGTTGGCCGGTGCGACGTAGGCGGTTTCGCTCGGCGCGGGCGCCAGTTCCAGCGCGGCGAGCGCCTTGCGGTCGGGCTTGCCGTTCGGCGTCAGCGGCAGGCGTTCGAGCGTCACGATCGACGCCGGCACCATGAACTCGGGCAGACGTTCCTTCAGGTGTTCCCGCAGGCCGGCGACGCCGGCCGTCGCCGTCGCGACGCAGGCCACCAACTGCTTGTGCTGCGGCGTGTCCTCGCGCACGAACACGACCGCGTCGGCGACGCCGGCGTGCTGCCTGAGCGCCGCCTCGATCTCGCCCATTTCGATCCGGTAGCCGCGAATCTTCACCTGCGTGTCGCGCCGCCCGGTGACCTCCAGGTTGCCGTCCGGCAGCCAGACGCCGAGGTCGCCGGTGCGATAGAGGCGCTCGCCCGCCTCGAACGGATGGTCGACGAACGCGGCGGCCGTCAGGTCGTCGCGGCCGACATAGCCGCGCGCCAGTGCGATGCCGGACACGCAGATCTCGCCCGCGCAACCCTCGGGGGCCAGCGCCCCGTGCTCGTCGAGCAGGTACAGGTGCGTGTTGTGGATCGGGCGGCCCACCGGCAGACGGGCGCCGTAGGTGATGGCCGGGTCGACCACGTAGTCCGCGATGCACACGGTTGCCTCGGTCGGGCCGTACGAGTTGTGGCACGTGCGGGTCCGGGCCAGCTCGCGCAGATCCGCCACGCGAGCGCTGTCGCCCGCGCTGATGACCCGTTTCACGGCGCCGAGCGCATGCCAGTCGAGCGCGGCAAGGTAGGCCGGCGTCGCGTTGACGGTGGTGACGCCCTGCTGCGCGATGTAGTCGACGAAACGCGGCACGTCCCGGATCACGGCGGTCTTTGCCAGCACCAGGCGGGCGCCCGCGAGCAGCGTGACGAAGATTTCCATGATCGAGCCGTCGAAGCCCGGGGAGTAGAACTGGACGAAGCGGTCGGCGGCATCGAAACCGAATGCGTCCACGTGGTACTGCGCCATGTTCAGGAGCCCTGCGTGTTCGAGCACGACGCCCTTGGGCACACCCGTGGAGCCGGACGTGTAGATGATGTACGCCGCGTCGTCCGGCCGCACCTCGACCTGCGCCGATGCCGACGCGGGTGCCAGCGTGTCGAGCTGGAAGTCGAGGGCGAACATCGGGATCGCCCAGAAATCGGCGAGCAACGGCAGGTGCTCCGAGTGCGTCAGCAGCGCCTTGACCTTCGCGTCCTCGATCATGAAGCGCAGGCGCTCCCGCGGAAATTCCGGGTCGAGCGGCAGATACACCGCGCCCGCCTTGAGGGCGCCGAGCATGCCGACGATCCAGCGCTCGGAACGGTCGGCCACCACGCCCACCACGTCGCCGCGTTCGATCGCGTATTCCGCGAGCAGGAAGCTCGCCAGCCGGGACGCCTGGTCGTCGAGTTCGGCATAGGTCAGCGATGCGTCGGCGGTCACCACCGCGACGCTGTCCGGCGCGGCCGCGACCCGTTGCGCGAACTGCTCCAGGAAGGTGCCCTGTACCGCGACGGGCGCCGCATGCGAACGCAGGCGCGCGCGCTCTTCGTCGTCGAGCAGCGAGACGGTATCGAGCGGCGCATCCAGTGCGCCGAAGCCGGCCACGACGTTGCGCAGGTGCCGTGCGACATGCTGGAGATAGTGCAGCGTGAACACCGTCGGCCGGCCCGTCAGCACGATCTCGTAGCGCTCCCGATGCCGGATCTCGATCGACAGGTCGTAGTCGGCCGCTGCCCAGGCTTCGTGAAGGCCGTCGAAGCGCACGCCGACGTTGGTCGCGCGCCGTTCGCCATGCAGCTTGTGCGCGAGGGCGGCGATCGGGAAATCCTGGTACGAATAGCTGCGCTGCACGCTGTCGCGCAGCTGGTTCAGGTACGCGCGAACCGTGGGGCCGGGCTCGTCGGCGTCGAGCAGCGGGACGGGCTCGGCGCAGCCGCTCGCGGGTTCGACGATCAGCTGCGGCGACGCCACGAACAGGCCGGCCGCGCCGTTGTAGCGCCCCAGCACGCGGAACAGCGCGGCCAGCAGCACGACGAACGCGCCCAGCTCGTTGCCGGCGGCGAGCCGCTCCAGCACCTGCGCCGCGTCGCCGTCGAGCGCGAACGTCAGGGCCGGCTCGGGGCCGAGCGGCAGCGCATACGCCTGCCACGCCTGCTGAAGGCGGAAATCTTCATCGATGCGACCGAGCGCGTCGTTCCAGAACGCCACGTGTTCCTGGTATTGCCCGCTGGTCGAGAGCGCGTTGAGATTCAGTTCTGACAAAGCACGATCTCCCTCGTCGCGTACAGGATTTCGGAAGCGATGCCCTTGGCCTTGCAGTGCGCGACGAACTGGGTGGACTGGATGTGGCTGGGCGAGTTTTCGTCGAAGGTGTTGTCGAGGAGGTGGTTCAGCCAGGGCTCCTGACCCATCGCATAGACATACGCCGCGTTGAACGCGAAATCGTCCACCAGCGCGGCGGCCTCGCCGAACTGGCAGCCGCGCGCCCGGCGTGATTGATCGATGTCGCGCGGCAGCGCCTTGGGAAACAGCGGGCCGTAGACCCATGACGGCGGCGCGCCTTCGGTTTCCATCCCGACGAACAGCGTGTCCGGCTTGCCGGCGACGCGGAAGACATGCTCGTAGAGGCGCGGGTCCAGGTTGCACGAATCGGCGATGCACAGCACCGAGCGCGAGCCGAAGCGGATCATGAAGCTCTGCTTGCTGTGGATCGCCAGGTCGTTGTGTTCGCCCATGAACGGAATGGCGGTGATGGCGCCGCCGGGCACCTTGATTTCCTGCGCATCCCGAACTTCCAGCACGTCGTCGAAGCCGAGCTTGCGCAACGCCAGCTCCATCGACGGATCTTGCGGAAAGCCGTCGAGATTCCTGCCGACCACCACGGTCTTGACCTTGTGGCGAAGCTGCAGCAGCGTTTCGAGGACGATGTGATCGTGATGGCTGTGCGTGATCAGCACGTAGTCGATCTGATCCGGCAGGTCGGCGAACGTATAGCGCGGCAGCGCGGTGTCGTAGCCGTAGCTGATCACCGGATCGATCAGGATGCTCACGCCCCGGCTCTGGATCAGCACGCACGCGTGGCCGTAGTAGCGGATGCGGATGTCGTCGCCGTCGAACGAACGATCCGGTTTCGGCGCCGGCGCCTCCTCGACGAAGAACGAGCGGAACAGCGGCTCGTCCTTCTCCTCCACGCGCATCAGGTCGACGATCTTCGCGTAGCTGCCGGGCGTGTCGCGCATGCGGAACAGCGCGTCGAGCGCGCGGTCGTCGAAGGCCATGTTGCTGAACACCGTGCGCTCGTCGCGGAGCCGGGGCGTGCTGAGGATGAACGGCCGCGGCGTGTGCTCCTCGATCGCCGACAGCGCGATGCTCTGCGCATCGCGCGCATAGAACGGGCTCGCGTACAGCAAGCTTTCGAACACCCGGAAGGACGGGTTGTGGTTCAGGTCGTAGTAGATCTCGACATAGCCCTTCAGCACCTCCGGAATCTCGGGGTAGAGCGGGTCCGACGCCATCCCCGTGGCCCGTTCCAGCAGTAGCGTGGAGAACGCCTTGTATGCCTTCGCCAGTTCCAGTTGCCGGGTCGCGCGTTGGGTGGTCTGCTCGATCAGCGCGCGGATTTCGTCGACGCGCTGGCCGCCCAGGTCGAGGAACGGCCCGCCGCGCATCGCGGGATCCTTGCAGGCCGCCGCATGCATCATCGGCGATGCGGCATAGGACTTCAGCAGCGGCAGGAACCGCTCCGCCACGTTGAGGGCGGCGGTCAACGGCGGAAGCGTGTGATACCACGCGTACCAGCTGTTGATCAGCGGTTCGAACTGGATGTTTTGGCGCAGGTAGACCTGCGTGCTGGACGAAATAGTCAACGAAGGCTCCTTAGAATGCGCTGAGTTCGACGGTGGGCTGGCGGGCTTCGGCGTGCAGCGCGCGTTGTCCCAGGGTCAGGTTCCGGATGCGAACGCCCGGATTGGCGAGCACCTCGCCGATGACGGACGTCAGCTCGTTGGCGAGGCCTTGCACCAGGGCTTCGCTGAACCGCCCCGCGTGATAGACGACGCGGATCGCGAGACCCTCGGCGTGCGGCTCGGCCAGGAACCAGAAGTCGGTTGCGGCTTCCGTGTCCGCGCGCTGCGGGTCGTGGTCCGGCAGCTCGGCGATATGCACTTGTCCCGCGTAGCGATCGACGGGGCCGTGTCGCTGGTTCTGCAGCGTCAGGCCGATGTCGAAGAGCGGATTGCGTCCCGCCACGCGTTTGATGTGCAGCTCGTCGAGCAGGCGATCCAGCGGGTACAGCGGGTGCGAGAACGCTTCGAGCGTGGTGTCCCGCACCCGGGTCAGCAGCGTGTCGAACCGGTCGTCGCCCGCGACACGATCGCGCAGCGCCAGCACGTTCAGGTAGGGGCCGACCTGCGACTCGAGTTCGGGCAGTTCGCGGCCCGCGACCGGCGTGCCGACGACGATGTCCTCCTGGCCGGAGCGGCGGTAGAACAGCGCCTTGATGGCGGACAGCAGCGCGATGAACAAGGTCGCGCCGTGGCGCTTGCCGAGCGATTCCAGCGCGGCCGTCTCGGCGGCGGGCAGGTCGAATCGCCAGGATTTCCAGCTCGGCGCGGCCGGCTGCTCGACGTCGCCCGGCAGTTCCAGTGCGCGCAGGCCGCCGCCCAGTTTGGTCAGCCAGTAGTCCTTCATGCGCGCGCCGTCCGGCCCGGCGAGCAGGCGGTTCAGCCAGCCGGCGTAATCCTTGTACTGGATCGGGAGGGCGGGCAGCGGATCGTCGCGACGCTGGACGAATGCGTCATAGAGCGCGGACAGGTCGTCGAGCAGTACCTCCGTGGACCAGCCGTCGCTCACGATGTGATGCATCGTGCAGATGCAGACGTGACGGACTTCGGAGAGCCTCAGCAGCTTGACGCGGAACAGCGGGCCGGTCGCGAGATCCATCGGCACGAGCCGTTCGCTCGCCTGGATCGCCGCCGCCTGGGCATCGCGGTCCTCGGCATCCTGCAGATCCACGATCTCGACCGGGAACGCGGCTTCGCCCGGCGGCAGCACGTGCTGGACCGGCTGGTTGCCTTCCAGCACGAAACGCGTGCGCAGGATCTCGTGACGCTCGCTCAACGCGCGGAACGCCCGCACGAGCGCGTCCACGTCCAGCACGCCCTCGAACAGCAGCGACGTGGGCAGCGGCCCCTCGGCTTGCGCCGCATGGAGACGATCCTGGACCCACAGCCGCGTCTGTGCGGGAGAGAGCGCGTAGCTTGCCTGCGCCGGCAGCGGCGTCACCGGCGCGTAATCGATCGGCTGCGTATCGGCGATGCGCTTCGCGAGGCTCGAGATGGTGGGGAGTGCGAACAGGCTGCGGATTTCCAGCTTCGCATGCAGGTCGCGCCGGATGCGCGCGACCACCTTCGTCGCCAGCAGCGAATTGCCGCCCAGCTCGAAGAAATTGGCGGTCGTGCTGATCCGCGCCTGGCCGAGCACTTCCTGCCAGATTGCCGCCAACTGCGCTTCGAGCGCGTTGACGGGCGCAACGTGGTCCAGGCCGTCGCCGGGTTCGGGCAGCCTGGTGCGATCGAGCTTGCCGTTGGGCAGATGCTCGAACGCGCTCACGACGACGAACGCGGAGGGCACCATGTAATCCGGCAGCCGCTGCCGCAGGTGGCCGCGCACCGCTTCGACCAGTTCGGCTTCGGGGTGCGACGAGCACAGCCATCCGACCAGTCTCGCGCCGTCGTCCACGCCGCGCAGCGCGACGACGGCGGCATCGACCAGCGGGTGCGACGTCAGCGCCGCCTCGATTTCACCGGGCTCGATGCGCAGGCCGCGCAGCTTGATCTGGTGATCGATGCGGCCGAGGAACTCGACATTGCCGTCGGGCCGGTAGCGCGCGAGGTCGCCGGTGCGGTAGAGGCGCGCGAGCGGGTCGGCGGAGAACGGATCGGCGATGAACTTTTCGGCGCTCAGTTCGGGTTCGCCGTGGTAGCCGCGTCCGACCGGCGTGCCGCCGATCAGCAATTCGCCGGCCACGCCGATCGGCGTGGGCTGCATCTGCGCGTCGACGATGTAGAGGCGGGTGTTGGCGATGGGCCGGCCGATCGGCACGATGCGGTGCGGATCGTCGCGCCGGCATTCCCACGCGGTCACGTCGACGGCGGCCTCGGTGGGGCCGTAGAGGTTGTAGAGCTTGACGTCCAGGCGCTCGAGGCAACGCTGCTGCAGGTCGTGGGGCAAGGCTTCGCCGCTGCACACGACGCGGCGCAGCGACGCGCAGTGCGCGTCGAGGTCCGGATGATCGAGGAACGCGCGCAGCATCGACGGCACGAAATGGATCGTGGTGATGCGTTCGCGCTCGATGAGCTCGACCAGGTAGTCGGTCTCGCGCTGGCCGCCGGGGCGGGCGAACACGAGGCGCGCGCCGGTGACGAGCGGCCAGAAGAGTTCCCAGACCGAGACGTCGAAGCTGAACGGGGTCTTCTGCAGCACGGCATCGTCGGCGCCGAGCGCATAGGCGTGCTGCATCCAGAGGATGCGGTTGGTGATCGCGCGGTGGGTGTTGAGCGCGCCCTTGGGGCGGCCGGTCGAGCCGGACGTGTAGATCATGTAGGCGAGGTTGTCGCCGTTCAGCGCGGGCGCGGGGTTGGACGTCGCCGCGGCGTCGAGGTCGAGCGAGTCGCGATCGACGACGATCACGTGCGCGTCGGTGTCGGGCAGCGCGTCGTGCAGGTGCTGCTGGGTGAGGAGCCAGCGCAACTGCGCGTGGTCGATCATGAAGCGCACGCGCTCGGCGGGGTACTCGGGATCGACCGGAACATAAGCGCCGCCAGCCTTGAGGATCGCGAGCAGGGCAACGCTCATGTCGAGCGAACGCTCCATGGCGACGCCGACGAGCGAGTCGGGGCCGACGCCGAGCGCGACGAGGTGGTGGGCGAGGCGGTTGGCGCGCAGGTTGAGTTCGGCGTAGGTGAGCGCGGCGTCATCGAAGACGATCGCGACGGCATCGGGCGTGCGCTCGACCTGCTGCTCGAACAGGCGATGCAGCGGTTGCGCGGCGTCCTCGCCGAAATCCGTGTCGGTGCGGTTCCACTCGACGGTCAGCAGGTTCCGCTCCGCATCGCTCGACAACGGCAGACGGGCAACGGCGGCCGACGCATCGTCCGCGAGATGCGTCAGCAGGGTCCGGTAGATGTCGAGGAAACGCTGCACCGTGCTCGCGTCGAACAGATCGGTGTTGTAGTCGCAATCGATCAGGAGTGCTTGCCCCGCGTCGAGCACGTTGACGTTCAGGTCGAACGCGGTATGGCGGATCAGCGGCGCCACGAGGCCGACCGTCAGGCCGGGCAGTTCGGGCAGCGCCGACACGGGTTCGAGGTTGAAGACCGCCGATACCAGCGGCGCGGCGTTGAGATCGCGCTGTGCGCCGATTTCACGGACCAGTTCGGCGAACGGATAATCCTGGTGCTCGAGCGCGTCGAGCAGGTTCTGCCGGGTGCCGGCCAGGAAGCTGGCCACGGTGGCCTGCTCCGGCAGCGTGGAGTGCAGCGGCAGCAGATGCGTGCAGTAGCCGGCGAGGCGGTCGCTGCCGGCCACGGAGCGGCCGGTCACCGGAATGCCGATGACGATCTCTTGCTGGCCGGCGACGCGGTGCAGGAACAGATTGAAGCCGGCGAGCAGCACCATGTAGAGCGTGCAGCCGTTCTGACGGGCCGCGGTGCGCAGCGTCGCGGCGGCCGCCGCGTCCAGATGCAGGGACACGCGCTCGCCGTGAAACGTCTTCACCGCGGGCCGCGGGTAGTCCACCGGAAGATTCAGCGGTGCGGCCTGACGCGCGCATTGAGCCAGCCAGTACTCGCGATTCGCCTTCGTTTCCGGGCTGTGGCGCTGGCCGTCGAGCTGCTTCAGGTACGCGCGAAACTGCAGTGGCGCGTCGGCCGGCGCCGCACCGGCATACGCGCGGGCCAGATCCTCGAGCAGCACGCCGAACGTCGAGCCGTCACAGATGATGTGATGGGCCGTCATCACCAGCAGGTGACGCTCGCTGCCCAGGCGCACGAGCGCGGCCCGAAAGAGCGGCCCGTTCACCAGGTCGAACGGCTGGCGGCTTTCCTGCTCCCGCCACGCGTTCGGGTCCGTGTCGATCAGCGGAATCTCGAGTGTCAGCGATGGGTGCACGATCTGGCCCGACCCGTCCGCCATCACCGTGGTGCGCAGTGCCTCGTGCCGATCGACCAGGCCCTGGACGGCCGCGCGCATCGCGGCTTCGTCGAGCCGGCCGTTCAGTTCGAGCGTGGTGTTGACGTTGTAGGCGAGCGATCCTTCGGGATCGATTTCCGACAACACCCACAGCTGGCGTTGCGCTTCGCTCAGCGCGGCCACCGTGCCGTGTTTCGAGTGCGGCCGGATGAAGCCGCCCCGGCGCAGGTCGGCGACGCTGTCCTTCACCGCCCGGATGAAGCGGTCGATATCGGCATCGGTATGCGCGGTGGACAGGAAGCAGGTGCGCCATTCCCAGATGTAGATGCCCTTTTCGAGCATGTGATAGAAGAACAGGTCGAGGTTCTCGGTGAATTCGAAGCGGAACATCGAGCCGAACCACGTGACCTTGATCGGCGCCTCGGCCTCCGCGAAGAACGCATTCAGCGTGCCGGCGATCTGCGCGGTGCGTTCGTTGAGCGCGGCCTGCAGCGCCGGCCCTTCCTGTTCGATCTTCTCGAGCACGGCCAGCGCCGCCGCCATCGCGAGCGGATACTGGCAGAAGGTGCCGCCGAACGCGGTGCGGTCCGCCGCGGGGAACGAGTGGTCGCCGTAGGTCCACATGCCGCCGTCGATGGCATCCATGAAGCGGCTGGTGCCGGCGATCACGCCCAGCGGCAGGCCGCCGCCGATGATCTTGCCGTACGTCGCGAGATCGGCCCTGATGCCGAACATGGCTTGCGAGCCGCCCGGATGGACGCGGAAACCGGTGATCATTTCGTCGAAGATCAGTGCGACGCCGGCCTCTTCGGTGATGCGACGCAGCTCCTTGAGGAATGCGACGGGCTGCAGGGAAGGGTTGCGGCTCTGCACCGGCTCCACCATCACGGCGGCGAGGGTCGACGCCATCCCGCGAATGGCCTCGAGCGCGGCGTCGCTGCCGTAGTCGAGCAGGATCATGTTCTCGACCGAGCCGAACGGTACGCCCGGGGCGATGGTTTCCGTCACGCCTTCCGCGTTCGCCGCGGCGAGCGTGCCGTCGGCATGGCCGTGATACGAATGCGTGAACATCACGATCTTGTCGCGCCCGGTCACGGCGCGCGCGAGCCGCATCGCGGTCATGACGGCCTCGGTGCCGGTGTTCGAGAACGCCACGCGATCGAGGCCGGTCACGCGGGCAAAGCGCGCGGCGACTTCGCCGACGAGGCTGGAGCGCGCGCCCAGTTCGAGCGGGCGCTGCCATTCCCGCGTGACCTGCTGCTGGATGAAATCCGGCGTGTGGCCGAACAGGTGCACGCCGAAGCCCATCGTGAAATCGATGTACTCGTTGCCGTCGATGTCCCACAGCCGCGAACCGGCCGCGCGATCGCCGACGATCGGATACAGCATCTCCTTGGTCGAAAAGCGGAAGCCGACCGTGGCGCGGCTGTCGGCCAGCACCGGGCGCGACGCCTGCACCGAGTCCTTCGATTTCCGGGTGCGCGTCGTGTAGCGCACGATCAGCGCCTCGAGATGCTCCTGCTGCGCGGCGGACAGCCCGCGCGCCCGCTGCTGGACCGGGCTGCCCCACGGCATCATCGGCTTGGGTGGCGGGTTGTCGGCCGCGGGTGCCGCGGCAGCCGCAGGCGCGGGCTTCGCCGCGGGTGCGGCGGCCGGGGCCGCGCTCGCCGCCTGGGGTGCGACGCTCGCCGTGCTCGCGACGGCTTGCACGGCGGCCGTCGCCGGCCGGACGCCGGGCTGGCCGGTCAGCGACGTGCGCAGCAGTTCCATCTGCTGGCTCATCACGTGCGACAGCAGCTGATTCTGCTCCCGCAGCACGCGCTCGACCGTCGAGCCGCCTTCGGCCGCCACCCATTCCGCCGGAGCGGCGGCGAGCGGCGCGAGCCCCGCCGCGGACGGCGTGGACGGTTCGGCCGCGGCCACGGCCACGGCCACGGCTACGGCCTCGGCCCCGGACGGCGCGGCGGCTGCCGGCAGGTTGTCCGCGACATATTCGGCGAGCGCCTGCACCGTCGCCAGGTCTTCGAAGAAGCGGCGCATGGCCAGCTTCACGCCGTACTCCGCCTCGATGTGCCGGATGGCCTCGATCAGCACGATCGAGTCGGCGCCCATCTCGAGGAAGGGCAGTTCGATGTTGATGGTGGCGGGATCGGCCTGGATCAATTCGCCGATCTTGCCGCGAAGCCATTCGAGAATCTCGCCGCTGCGATTGTGCGTCGGTGCTGCGGCGATGGGTGATGCGCTTGTCTGAGTCATGGACGTGTCCGCTTTCTGGAACCAGGTACGGCTGCGTTGGAAGGGATAGGACGGCAATGCGATGCGCGCGGGCGCGGGTGTTTCGGTCGGGGCCCAGTCGACATCGACGCCGCGGGCATACAGGCTCGACAGCGTTTCGATCAGCGCTTGCTGCTCGACTTGCGGCCGCTGCAGGGCAAGGAACTGGATCCCGGCGTCCGGCGCACAGCACGCGCGGGCCAGGTTGACGAGCACCGGCTTGGGGCCGATTTCGACCAGCACGTTGAAACCGGCTTCGGCGAGGCGCTCGACGCTGCTCGCGAACTGCACCGGCTCCCGGCAGTGGCGTCGCCAGTACGTGTCGGTGGGTGCCTCGTCCATCGCGGCGCCCGTGAGATTCGAATAGAACGGGATCGCCGGGCGTGCGACGGGCACGGTTTTCGCCGCGAGCTGGAAGCTGTCCAGCATCGGCTCGAGCAGCGGCGAGTGAAACGCGTGCGACGTAGTGAGCGGCACGGACCGGATGTCCCGCGCGGCGAACGCATCGACCAGCATCGCGATGCGCTCGCGCTTGCCGGAAATCACGATGCTCGCCGGGCCGTTGACGGCCGCCACCGCGACCTCGTGCGGCCACGCTTCGATCGCGCGCTCGACCGTGGCGAGGTCGGCGAAAATGGCCGCCATCTCGCCGTCGCGGGGCAACGCCTGCATCAGCCGGCCGCGTTCGGCGATCAGCCGCAGGCCGTCTTCCGGCGAGAAGACGCCGGCCGCGCAAGCAGCCGCGTACTCGCCGACGCTGTGGCCCATCACGGCGTCGGGCGCCACGCCGAACGACGCCAGCAACGTGGTGAGCGCGTACTGCAGCGAGAACAGGGCCGGCTGGCTGTAGCCGGTCTGGTGGATGTCCTCGCCCTGGGCCGACAGCACCTCGAGCAACGGCTTGTCGAGCAGCGGATCGGCCACCGCGCGGCAGCGGTCGATGGCGTCGCGGAACACCGGATACGCGTCGTACAGACGGCGGCCCATGCCGGCGTATTGCGAGCCCTGGCCGGTGAACAGGAAGGCCATCTTCACGCGGGGGGCGGCCTGCGCCGCGCCGGCCGGTTCCTTCGCGTGGAAGGCGCGCAGCTTGTCGATGGCGTCGTCGAGCGACGTCACCGGCCATGCCAGCCGATGTGCGAAATGCGAGCGGCCGGTCGCCGCCGAAAAGGCCACGGCCGCGATGTCGAGACCGGGTTCGGCTTCGAGCCGCCGCTGATAGCGCCCGGCCAGCTCGCGCAACGCCGCGGGGGTCTTGGCCGACAGCACCAGCGGATGCACCTTGTGTCTCGACGGCGTCGCCTGCCGCGCCGGCGCCGGCGCTTCTTCCAGCACCAGGTGGGCATTGGTGCCGCTCGCGCCGAACGCGCTGACGCCGGCTCGCCGTGGCCGTTCGCCGCGCGGCCACGCGCTCGCCTCGGCGCAGATCTCGACGGGCATTGCGTCCCACTGCACCAGCGGGCTCGGCTGGCGGAAATGCAGGTGGGCGGGCAGGCGGTCGTGGTTCAGCGACAGCACGACCTTGATGACGCCCGCGATGCCGGCGGCGGACTCCGTGTGGCCGATGTTGGTTTTCACCGAGCCGACGCGCAGCCGCCGGCCCGCGTCGCGGCCTGCGCCGAACACCGTCGCCAGCGCCTGCAACTCGACGGGATCGCCCAGCGGGGTGCCGGTGCCGTGCGCTTCCACGTAATCGATGGACGCGGCGGGCAACCCGCCCAGCGCCTGGCGGATCACGGCTTCCTGCGCACGACCGTTCGGCGCGGTAAAGCCGCTCGACGCGCCGTCGTGGTTGACCGCCGAACCCCGCAGCACGGCCAGCACGCGATCGCCCGCGGCGAGCGCATCGGACAGGCGCTTGAGCACCAGCGCGCCGCAGCCTTCGCTGCGTACGAAGCCGTCCGCCGCCGCGTCGAAGGTCTTGCAGCGGCCGTCCGGCGCCAGCGCCCGCGTGCGCGAGACGGCGATGGAGTTGTCCGGCGACAGGATCAGGTTGACGCCGCCCGCGATGGCGAGATCGCACTCGCCGCTGCGCAGGTTCTGGCTGGCGGTATGGATCGCGGTGAGCGACGACGAGCAGGCGGTGTCGATCGCCATGCTTGGCCCCTGCACGCCGAGTCCGTAGGAGATGCGGCCGGCCGCCGTGTTCAGCGGGTTGCCGGTGAAGAAATAGCCGTCGATGCCGCCGCCGCCGCCGTTGCGAAGCTGCAGGTTCGCGTAATCGTTGGTGGTGATGCCGACGAAGACGCCGGTGCGGCTGCCCTTCAGACTGTCGACCGGAATGCCGGCATGTTCCAGCGCTTCGTGGCTGACTTCGAGCAACAGGCGCTGCTGCGGGTCCATCGCGGCCGCTTCGCGCGGCGTGATGCGGAAGAACGCCGGATCGAACTGGTCGACGTCGTCGAGAAAACCGCCGAAGCGGCTGTACATACGCCCCGGCGCTTCCGGATCGGGATCGTAGTACGCGTCGACATCCCAGCGCTCGCGCGGCACTTCGGAGATCGCATCCACGCCGTCGTTCAGCAGGTTCCAGTAGGCGTCGAGATCGTGCGCGGCGCCCGGAAACCGGCAGCTCATGCCGACGATCGCGATCGGCTCCGGCGTGCCGGCCTCGCGGGCATCGATGGCCGGCGCGACCGGTCGCGGCTGCTGCTGCGGCGGCGGCACGGACTGCGCCTGCGCCGGCGCCACGTGCGCGTCCGGCGCCGTGCCGGACGCCTGCTCCGCCAGGAAATCTGCGAGGGCGTTGACCGTCGGATGATCGAACAACAGCGCGACCGACAGCGGGATGCCCAGCGCATTTTCGAGGTGCGTGCGCACGTCCAGCGCCATCAGCGAATCCATGCCCATCTCGAAGAAGCCGAGATCGCGATCCAGCGTCCCCGCGTCGTAGCCCAGCACCTGGGCCACCGCGCGATCGATGCTGTCCGCCAGCAGGCGCTTTCGCTCGCGCGGCGATGCGTCGCTCAACGCCGGCATTGCCGGCGCGCTCGGCGCGCTTTTGGCCACCCGCACGCGGTCGAGGAACGGCTTGGGTCCGCGCGCCTCGTAGGAACCCTGGAACAGCGCCAGGTCGATATCGACGACCGCGACCTGAGGCACGGCGGGGAGACGATTCAGCACGTCGAGCGCGCGATCCGCCGCCAGCGACCGGATGCCGACACGCCGCAGCAGCGCTTCCGCCTCGGGGAACGTCATGCCGCCTTCCGCCCAGGGCCCCCAGTTCACGCTCAGCGCCGGCAGGCCCTGGCCGCGGCGATGATGCGCGAGTGCGTCGAGGAAACGGTTCGCGGCACTGTAGTGCGCCTGCTCACGCGAGCCCCACGCGGACGCGATCGACGAAAACAGGAGGAAGAAATCGAGCGGGAAGTGCTCGCTCTGCTGATGGAGCAGCCACGCGCCGGCGACCTTCGGTTGCAGGACCGCGTCCAGTTCCTCGCGCTCGACCTGCATGATCGGCTTGTAGCCGACGATGCCGGCCGCGTGCACGATGCCTTTCAGCGGCACGCCGTCGCGCCGCAGCGCGGCGAAGAAAGCGGCGACCGCTGCGGGGTCGGCGATATCGAGGCGCTCGCAGCGCAGCGTGACGTTCCGCTCACGCAGCTCGGCGATCGCCCGCTGGCTCTCGTCGCTCGCGGCCCCTTGCCGGCCGACCAGGATCAGCGTGCCCGCACCGCGCGCCGCCAGCCATCGGGCGGTGTGCAGCCCGAGCGCGCCGAACCCGCCGGTGATCAGGTAGGCCGCGTCCGGGTCGACCGGCAGCGCGGCCGTTTCGGCTGGCGCGAGCGGGCTCAGGCGCGCGACATGGCGCGCGCCGTGCCGCAACGCCACCTGCTCCTCGCGGCTCTCGCCGAGCATCTCCTGAAGCAGTGCCTGCGTCTCGTTCTCCGGCGCGGCCGGATCGAGATCGATCGCGGTGCCGAACCATTCCGGATGCTCGATCATTGCCCCGCGTGCGAGGCCCGACAGCGCAGCCTGGGCGAGCCCGGATACGTGCGGCGCTTCGCCGGCTTCCACCGCGTCGCGCGTGACCACCGAGATCCTGGGCCGGGTCGAAGGCGTCCACTCGCGCTCGCTGCCGACCAGCGCGTGCACGAGATGCAGCAGGGCGGCGGACATGCGCGTTTCGCCGACGGCTTCGTCCAGCGCCCATAAAAAGACGATGCGCTGGCCGGAAGCGGCGGTTTCGTTCAGCAAGCGGACGAAATCGTCCGGCCGCTCGGGCGCGACCTGCCAGCCCGCTTCCGCGCCGGTGACATAGTCGATGCCGGGGCGGACCAGCGAGCAGGATGCGCCGCGCGCGCGCAGCAGCGCTGCAAGCCGCTCGCCGACACCGCTCGCATCCGCGAAGATCAGCCACGGGGACGCGTCGGCGGCGACCAGTGCAGCCGGCAACGCTGCTTGCTGCTCCCACACCACGTGATAGAGCGGGTGTGCGTGCGACGCGACGGTTTCGGCGGGGGCGAATGCAGTCCTGAGCAGGTCCGGAAACGCGTTCAGCATGTCCTCCGGGTACTTGCCGGACGACTTGAGGTGCCGCAACGCTGCGTCGATGCTGCCGGCATCCATGCCGACGATCGGCGACGGGATCTTCTCCAGGCTGAAGCGCTGACGCTCGAACGGGTAGTTCGGCAGGGTCGTGGCGGGCTGGGCGGGCGCCGGAAACAGCGCACGCCAGTCGAACTGCGCGCCCTGCACGTACAGCGCCGCGAGTGCGCGCTCCAGGGCATCGCCCGCGCAGGGCGGCGGCAGCCAGCCGTCGGCGAGCCCCTCCGGCGGGTGCGATGCGTCGGCCTGATCCGACGCGCCAGCCAGTTGCAACCAGTACTGCGGGTGCGTCACCTCGTCGGTCACGTCGGTCACGTCGGTGCCGAGATAGCCCGAAATCAGGCGGACCGACGGCCGTGCGAGCGGCATGTCCCGAAGCACGGCGCGCAACGCTTCGGTATCCGAACGGGCGGCCACGAGGCGCAGCGCGTCGGCCACGCTCACGACGCCGGCCACGCAGGCCGCGACATATTCGCCGATGCCATGGCCCGACACGACGGCCGGGCGGATGCCCCATCCCTTCCACAGTTCCGCCCACGCGAACTGGATCGCGAACCGGCCCGCGTCGGTCTCGAGTGCGTCCAGCGGCACCGAGCAACGCGCGAACGCGTCGCGGAACAGCGGTTCCGACGCGTGGAGCGCATGCGCGACGCCGGTGTCCGGCACGCCGAACCGGAAGCCCATGCGCAACGCCTTGCCCGTGCGCGCCGCTGCCGCCGACGCTACCCTCACGCCCGATACATAGGCCGCGCGAAACGAATAGTGACTCCGCCCGGTAGCGGCGGCGCGGCAGATCGCGGCCAGCTCCTGCGGCGTCGCGCCGGCGATCGCGCGCTCGTAGCGTGGCACGAGCGCCGCCAGCGCCGCCTCGGACCTTGCCGACAGCAGCAGCAGCGCGCGCTGCGCGGCGTGTGCCGGCGCGACGGGCGGTTCCTCGACGATGGCGTGGGCATTGGTGCCGCTGAATCCGAACGCGCTCACCCCGGCGATGCGCCTGCGCTCCCCGCGCCGCCACGCGACCGGATCGGCCGCGACGCGGATCGGGATGTCCTGCCACGGCGTATGCGGATTGGGTTGCGTGAAATGCAGGTGCGCCGGAATCCGGTCGTGCTCGAACGACAGCAGCACCTTGATCAGGCCGGCGATGCCGGAGGCCGACTCCAGATGCCCGATATTGGTCTTGACCGAACCGATCACGAGCGGCTCGTTCGCCGCGCGCCCGGGGCCGTAGACGCCGGCCAGCGCTTCGACCTCGATCGGGTCGCCGAGGGACGTCCCGGTGCCGTGCGCCTCGACGTAGGACACGTCGCCGGGCGCGAGGCCGGCCTGGTTCAGTGCGCGGCGGATCACCCGTTCCTGCGAATCGCGGCTCGGCACGGTCAGCCCGCCGCCCGCGCCGCCCTGGTCGACCGCCGTGCCGCGCACGATGCCGAGCACCCGGTCGCCGTCGGCGAGCGCGTCGGCGAGGCGCTTGAGCACCACCATGCCGCACCCTTCGCCGCGCACATAGCCGTCCGCCGCCGCGTCGAAGGTCTTGCAGCGTCCGTCCGGTGACAGCATGCGCGCCTGCGAGAAGCTGACCATGACCTCGGGCGACAGCATCAGGTTGACGCCGCCCGCGAGCGCCATGTTGCTTTCGCGCGAGCGCAGGCTTTCGCAGGCGAGGTGCAGGCACACCAGCGACGACGAGCAGGCGGTGTCGATCGCCATGCTCGGGCCGGTGAGGCCCAGCACGAACGACAGCCGGCCCGCGGCCATGTTCAGCGCGCTGCCCGTGCCGGCATAGCTGCTCGACGGCATCGACGCATTGGACACCTGGATCGCGTGGTCGAAGCAGGTGATGCCGACGTACACGCCCGTGGCGGACTGCCGGAAGCGTTCGGGCGCGAGATGGGCGTTCTCGAGCGCCTCCCACGCCACTTCGAGCAGGAGCCGTTGTTGCGGATCGAGGTAGGTCGCTTCGCGCGGCGCGATCCCGAAGAACGCCGCGTCGAATTGATCCACGCGTTCGAGAAAGGCGCCGTGGCGGGTCGCCATCTTGCCGGGCGTGGACGGATCGGGGTCGTAGTAGCGATCGATGTCCCAGCGTTCGCCGGGCACTTCGGTAACGGCATCGTGCGCGCCGTCGAGCAATTGCCAGAACGCGTCCGGCGTATCGCTGCGTCCGGGGAAGCGGCAAGCCATGCCGATGACGGCGATCGGCTCGTTGCGGTCAGAACGCAGCGCCGCGATTTCCGCGCGCCGCAGGCGCAGTTCGTCGAGCGCGGCTTTCAGTGCATGCGTGGCCTTGGCGTTCATTGGGCGCCGATCTCCTGGGCGATCAGTTCGGAAAGGTCGTCCTCGTCGAGGTCGTCGGATGCTTCGTCGACGACCGGCGCGGGGAGCGACGGCGACAGTTCGTTGAGCACGTACTGGGCGAGCGTCTGCAGGTTCGGATAGGAAAAGAACAACGTCGCGCGAAACGGTCTTCCGAATACCTTGGTGAGGCGGTCCGTCAGTTCGAGCGCGACCAGCGAATCCAGGCCGAGATCGAGCAGCGATTGCTCGGGCGCGATGGCGTCGGGGCCGGAAAGGCGCAAGGTTTCAGCGAGCATCGCCGCGAGCGTGTCGGTGATGCGCTCGACCCGTTCGCGCGGCGCGCACGCATGCAGCTGGCGCAGCAACGCCGTCTCCTGCTGCGCCGGCTGCGCGGCCGGTTGCGCGAGCTCGGAAAACAGCGCGGACCCGGCGGCCGGCGCATCGACCCGGAACAGGGTCGGCCAGTCGATCCGCGCGACTCCGGATTGGGCGACGCCGGACGCCATCAGCCGTTCCAGCGTCGCGATGGCCAGTTCGGGCGGCAGCGTGCCGACGCCGAGCGCGCCGAGTTGTTCGTGCGCGCGCCGTCCGTAGTCGGTGGCGGCGTGGCCGATCTCCGCCCACGGCCCCCAATTGACGCTGAGCCCCGATTTCCCCTGCGCGCGTCGATGCTGGGCGAGCGCGTCGAGGAAGCTGTTCGCCGCCGCGTAGTTGCCCTGGCCCGGCATGGTGATCAGCGCGGCCATCGACGAGAACAGGACGAAATGGTCCAGCGGCAAGCCGGCCGTCAGCTCGTGCAGATACCAGGCGCCGTCGGCCTTGCCGCTGCCGGCGCGATGGAAGAAGTCGTCGTCCTGGCGTGTCAGCAGCGCATCGTCGAGTGCGCCGGCGAGGTGAAAGATCCCTTTGAGCGGCGGCATCGAATGCGCGATTTCACCGAGCGCCTGCTCGACGTCCTCGCGACGCGACAAGTCGGCGCGAATGAACCGCGCGTCGAGCGTGCGCAGGATTTTCCCGGCTGCGGCGGAAGGTTCGCCGCGCCCCAGCAGCACGATTTTCCCGGCACCGTTGTCGGCAAGCCAGGACGCGAGCCGCAGGCCGAGCCCGCCGAGCCCGCCGGTCACAAGATAGGTCGCGTCACCGTGGAACCGGATCGGCCGGTGGCTGACGTATTCGCGATTGTCGCGGGCGATGCGCGCGACGTAGCGCTGGTCGCGGCGAAACGCGATCATGTCTTCACGGCCGCCAGCCTGTACCGCTTGCATGATGTCCGCTGCCGACGGCTGCGCGGGATCGAGGTCGACGAGCCCGCCCCACAGCGCCGCATGCTCCACCGCGATCGCGCGGCCCAATCCCCACAGCGGCGCCTGTGCCACCGCGATCGATTCGCCATCCAGAACATTCATCGCACCCGACGTCACCAGCCACAGGCGAGCCTGCCGGGCCGACGGCGCGCGTGACGCAAGCGCCCTGACCAGGTGCAGCACGCTCGCGCTGGCACGCCGTCTCGCCGCGATGTCGGCGGGCGCGAGATCGAGACTCCACAGGTGGATGACGCCCTTCAGCGGGCGGTCGGCCGCGGGCAGTTCCGGCGTCGCGTCGGCGAAGCGCAGCGTGCACGTATCGCCGTGGGCTTCCAGCAGAGCTGACAGCTGTGCGCCCACGCCGCCGCGGTCCGCGAGAATCAGCCACTCGCCGTGCGCCGAACCGCCGGTTGCCGCGTCGACGTTCGACGGTCTCCAGACGCGTTGATAAAGCAGCGCGGCGAAGTCGTGCCGCTCGACGGCGCGCGCCGCGCGCACCTGTTGCAACCGCAGTGCATCGATCTCGATCAGCAGTCGGCCCGCAAGGTCATGGACGCGGATGTCGCCCTCCAGCGCGCCCTGTCCGATCGGCGTGCGCAGCGTGGCGTGACTCCATGCCTCGGTCGACGCCGGCGGCTGATGGACCCGTACCGCGCCGATCGAGCTGGGCAGGTACAGGTCGCCCGACTCCAGCGCGTCCGGATCGATGGCGGCGGCGAGCACGCGGCTGCATGCGTCGAGAAAGGCGGGGTGGACCTGGTACGGCGACGACGCCAGCGCATCGGCCGGCAGGCTGATTTTCCCCAGCGCCTCGCCGGTCGTGCGCCAGATCTGCCGGATCGCGTCGAACACGCCGTCGATCTGCACGCCGTGCTGCCGAATTTCGCCGTTGAAGTCCGCGCCCGACGTCGTTTCGGTGCAGCGGGCCTGCACCTCGGCGGCATCGAATCGCGTCGGCGCGGCGGATCGCCTGGGGGCGCACATCTCCCGGAGCCGGCGCAGCTGCGGAAGATTGCCGAGGATCCGCTCGACCGGCGGACCGAAATCGAGCAGGCAGGCCACTTCATCCACGCCGATCGACTCGAGATCCCGCACCAGTTCGACGCAGGTTTCCGGCGTGCCGATGAGCCCGCGCGATTGCGCGAAGCGTTCATAGAGAAACTCGACGAACTCGTCCAGCTCGCGTGCGCCCATCGCGCGCACGTCGACCGACTGGCCGCGACTCTGCGCCAGCCCGTTCAATAGCCCGATATTGCTGCGGATGTAGTTGCAGAACGGCACACGCGCCTGTTCGCGCGCCTGCGCCGCATCGTCGCCGACGAACGTATGCAGCATCACGGAAACGGTGCCGGCCGCCGGATCGAAGCCATGCTTCGCACGCGCCTCGCGGTAGAGCGCGATCTTGTGCGCGAGCTGGTCCCGATCCTGGTCGAGCACGTGGGTCAGCAGGTTGGCGCCGGCTTCGCCGGCACGCACGAATGTCTGCGGATTGCTCGCGGCGGTCACCCAGACGGGCAGCTCCGGCTGCACCGGCGTCGGATAGACGCGCAGCCGCACCGGCTTGCCGACACCGTTCGTCGCATCCAGCGTGCCGCCGCGCCACAGATGCTGGACGGCGCGCATCGTGGTCAGCATGTCGTCCTGCCGGGTCGCATATTTGTCCGGGGCAAACACGAAGTCGTCAGGATTCCATCCGGAGGCGAACGACACGCCCACGCGGCCGTTCGACAGGTTGTCCACCATCGACCATTCTTCCGCGATCCGGATCGGGTTGTGCAGCGCCGCGACCACGCTGCCCGCGACCAGCTTCACGCGCTGGGTGGCCGCGGCGAGCGCGGCGTGCAGGACGGCGGGATTCGGGTAAAGCGAGCCGAATTCGGTGAAATGGCGCTCCGGCACCCAGACGCTGGAGAACCCGTTCGCATCGGCGAAACGCGCGCTCTCCATCACGAGCTGGTACTTGTTGCCGGACAGCGCCTCTTCACTGCTGGCGAAGAACATCAGTCCGAATTTCATGCGTGGCTCCGATCCGATTCGTGAATTTCGGCACTCGCGCACATCTGCCACGTCGCGGCGGCGCGGGTGTCGTCGATCCGGTGATAGACGGCAAACGAAAACGGTCCCCAGGACCGGCGGCTCAGCACGGTCTGCACGGTGCGCGATTCGTGCGGATGCAGCGGCAACGGCGCATGCAGTGCGAGGTCCTTCAACGTCGTATGGCCGGCTGCGCCGATTTCCGACGTTGCCGACAGTGCCATTTCCACGAAGGCGGAATAGGGCAGGACGGGCGACCCCTTGACGCGATGACCGTCGAGAAAGTTGGTTGCCGGCGCATCGAGACGCGATTGCCAGATCCACGTGGCCGGCGCATGCGCGTGCTGCTCCATGAGGCGCCCGAGCAACGGATGCCGACGCGCATGTGGCCTGATCCAGAAGCCGCGCCGCTCGAACGGGTAGGTCGGCAGGGCGAGCCGGCGGTGCGGTGCACCTTGCTCCACGGCATCCCAGTCGATGGACGCGCCGTGTACGTAGAGCGCGGCGAGCGTATGCAGGATCGCGTCCCACGCGGCCGTGTGCGCGCCGATGTCGATCACGATGCCGGGGTGTCCTGCCGCACCGCTGTCCGGCGCCTGCGGCACGCCGGCCCACGCGGCTGCGGCGCGCTGCCCGTCGCCGGTGCTGCTGACCGCATCCGGTGCGATGCCGAAGGACATCCACAGTTGCGCGAGCGCGCGCTGGAATCTCGTGAACCCGGCTTCGTCGGGGGCGAGCGCGGGCGCGCCGGATGCGTCGGACTGCCGCTGCATCAGCGCGTCGAAAGCGGGGCTGGCCGCGCGCAATTGCCGAACCGCGTCGGCGCTGGTGTCGTCGTCGGCGCAAAAGTGGAACGTCACCGCGGGCGGTGTTTCGGCAAGCTCCCCGGACGAAACGGAATCAAGTTGCGCACGCAACGAATCGCGACTCGGTGCGACGATGGCCGCGCGCTGCGTGAAGTGGGTGCGCCCGGTATTGGCCGTGAACGCGACATCCCGCACACCGGCCTCGGGATGGGCGTCGAGATAGGCCGCATAGGACGCAGCGAGCGCTTGCAACGCTTCCGGCGTGCGCGCGGAGAGCGTCACGAGGCGCGCCGCGGGTGCAACCGGTTCGGCTTCGATCTCCGGGAGCCCGGGTGCTTCTGACAGGATCAGGTGCGCATTGGTGCCGCCGAAGCCGAACGAGCTCACCCCTGCCAGGCGCGGCCCGTGTTCCGAATGCCAGGGCGTGACCTGCCGAGGAATTCGGAAGGGCGTGCCGTCGAGCGCGATTTGCGGATTGATCGACCGGAAATGGAGGTTCGGCGGAATCGCGCGATGGTGTAGTGCAAGGGCGGTCTTGATCAGGCTGGCGATGCCCGCGGCCGATTCCAGGTGGCCGATGTTGGTCTTGACCGACCCGATCCAGCAGAGATCGTCCGGGCGGCGGGATTCGTTCAGCACGGCCGCCAGCGAGTTCAACTCGATCGGGTCGCCGAGCGGCGTGCCCGTCCCGTGCGCCTCGACGAAGCCGATGTCCTGCGCGCGTACGCCGGCATCGCGCAGCGCGCCGTGAATCACGGCCTGCTGGGCCGGGCCATTCGGCGCGGTCAGGCCGTTGCTGCGCCCATCCTGATTCACCGCGGAGCCGCGGATCACGGCGAACACGGTGTCGCCGTTCTCGAGCGCATCGTCGAGCCGCTTGAGCAGCACCATGCCCACGCCTTCGCCGCGCACATAACCGTTCGCTGCCGCGTCGAACGCCTTGCATCGGCCGTCCGGCGACAGCATGCCCGCTTGCGTGAAGGACGCGCTCAATTGCGGCGCCAGAATCAGGTTGACCCCGCCGGCCAGCGCCGCATCGGACTCGCCGCGCTGCAGCGCGCGGCACGCCTGGTGAACCGCGACGAGCGAGGACGAACACGCGGTGTCGACCGCCCAGCTCGGGCCGCGCAAATCGAGCGCGTAGGAAATGCGGTTGGCGGCGACGCTGAGCGCATTGCCCGTCGCGACATAAGGGCCGACGTCCGCGACTTCGTCCTGCGCCAGACGGATGTAGTCCGAATTGCTGATGCCGACGATGACCGCGGTGCGTCCGCCGGCGAGGCTGCGGGGTGCGATCCCCGCATGCTCGAGCGTCTCCCAGGCCACCTCCAGCAGCAGGCGCTGTTGCGGATCCATCGATTCGGCTTCGCGGGCGCTGATGCCGAAGAAAGCCGCATCGAATTGATCGACCTGGTCCAGCAGTCCGGCGGGCGGAAGGTCGGCCGCGCGCTGCGTCGCCGCACCGACCGCGTCCCGGCCCTCCAGGAGAAGCTGCCAGAATGCGTCGGGATTGCCGGCGCCGGGGAAGCGGCATCCCATCCCGACGATCGCGATATCCGCGCGTGCTTCGGCCGAGCCCGGCGCCTGGTCCGGCATGGCACTCCCGGTGCCGCTCAAATGGTGCGCCAGCAGGGAAATACTCGGAAAATCGTAGACGACGGTCGGGGAAACCGGCCGCCCGAGCCAGTCCTGCAACTCGCCCGAGAGCATGATGGCGTCCTTCGAATCGAGCCCGTGGACGCTGAACGGCGCGTCGGGGTCGATCTTGCCGGAAGCGATTCCCGACAGACGCGAGACACGCTCGATGCACCATTGCACGAGCGCTTGCGTGTCACGTGGCTCGGCCGTCTGCGGGGGCACTGGCGGCGCGGAGAACGCACGCCGCCATTCGCCCGCAATCGCGAGCCCCTGTTCATCGAGGAATGCCTGCCTGATCCGGCTCCGCTGGATTTTTCCGCTGGACGTGCGCAGGATCGTGGCGGGTTTCAACAGGACCGCCGCATACAGATCGACGTCGTGCACTTCGGCGAGCGTGCGCCGGATTTCAGCGGCGACGGCTTCCGCATCCAGCGTGTTGAGCGCTTCGCGGCGCACTTCACAGGCGACGACGACCCGCTCCACGTTATCGACGTGGATCGAGAAAGACGCCGATGCGTTCGGCGCCAGCGCGGGGTGGCTGCCCTCCGCGGATTGCTCGAGATCCTGCGGGTAGTGATTGCGGCCGGCGACGATGATGAGGTCTTTCAAGCGGCCGGTAACGAAGAGATCCTCGCCATCGACGAAGCCGAGATCGCCCGTGCGCAGGTAACGCGCGTCATCGCCGTCCAGCTTCGCGCGGAAGGTGCGCTCCGTTTCGTCGATACGGTTCCAGTAGCCGACGCCGACGCTCGGGCCGGTCAGCCAGATTTCGCCGATCCGGCCGGGCGCGCAGCGCTCACCGGTATCCGGATTCACGATCCGCACGCGGTGCTCAGCCCAGGTCCGGCCGCATGAGACCAGCGCGTGGCGCTTGCCGGAGTCGTTTCTCGTCGCCACGCCTTGTGCCAGCGCGTCGGCATCGTAGTCCGCCACGCGCGGCAGCGAGCGTGCCGGCTGGCCGGAGATGAACAAGGTCGCCTCGGCCATCCCGTAGACGGGGCGCATGGTGTGCGCGTGGAAGCCGCACGCGGCGAATGCGCGCGAAAAACGCGCCACCGACTCCGCGCGCACCGGTTCCGCGCCGTTGAATGCAACCCGCCAGCTGCTCAGGTCCAGCTGCGCGCGCGCTTCATCGGCGATTTTGCGGGCACACAGGTCATACGCGAAATCCGGCGCGGCACAATGCGTGCCGCGATACTTCGTGATGGCCTGCAGCCAGCGCACGGGTTTCTGCACGAATGCCGCGGGCGCCATCAGCACCGACAGCACGCCGAGATAGATCGGCAGCAACACCTTCCCGAAGAAACCCATGTCGTGAAACACCGGGAGCCAGCTGACGAACACCGTCGACGCATCGGCATCGCTCGCCTCGGCGATGACCGCCATGTTGCTCAGGATGTTCGCGTGGCTGATCATCACGCCTTTGGGCGTACCGGTGGAGCCTGACGTGTATTGCAGAAGCGCCAGCGTCTGCGGCGTGATGTCCGGTGCGCGCCATTGTTCGGCCGGGGCGTCGAAGCGCTGGTCCGTCGCCAGGATCTTCAGCTCCAGCGTGTCGGAATAACCGTCCGCGTGATGCGCGATGCCGTCGAGCGTCGCGGCGTCCGTCAGCGCGACGACCGGCGTGGCGTCGGCGACGATGGCCTTGAGACGATCGGCGGGGCGATGCCTGCGCGGTGGATAGGCGGGCACGCCGATCAGGCCGGCGTACAGGCATCCCACCCATGAGCAGATGAATTCCAGCCCGGGCGGATAAACCAGAAGGACGCGATCGCCCGGTTGAGCGATGGCTTGCAGCCTGGCGGCGATGCCGCGAGCCCGCTTGTCCAGGTCGCCGAACGTGAGGCGGGTCAGCTCCGCTTCGCCGTTCTCGAGAAATATGAATGCGGTCTTCTCCGGTTCGACTTTGCCGCGAAACAACAAAATTTCTGTAACAGTCCTGAATTTTGTATCGGGAAGCATGCTCAACCTTCGTTGTCTTCTAAACGTTGAATATCTCAGGACCGGTTGTGGCGATCCCGCCAAGCGTGCTTCATCGGACGGTATTGAAATTAGAGCATTGCTCTAATCCGGCGTCTGCCCCGTAATCCAAGGACACGGCGTTTCGCGCACTGGATCAATACGGCTTGTCATTGATGTGCACGCTCGCTAACGATCGGCGATTCCTTCGATGTCGGGCGTGTACGGGTCCAGCAGCGACACGACGACCTTGCGCTCGCCTTCGAACGGGTTGCGGCCATGCGCGAAGCGCATGTTGTCGACCAGCAGGACGTCGCCTCGTTGCCACGGAAACGTGATCGCGCATTCGCGGAACGCGTGGCGGATCTGCTCGAGGTCGGCGAGATCGAATGGACTCCCGTCGCCATGGCAGGCATTGCGCGGAATGCGATCCTCGCCGAACAGGCTGACGATCGAACTGGCGAGCGATGCTTCCAGGTTCGAGATATGGAACAGATGGGCCTGATTGAAGAACACCCGCTCGCCGGTGACCGGATGGTAGGCCACGCCCTGGTTGATCTGCGCGGTGCGCAACGTGTCGTCGTCGAGCCATTCGAGCGCGATGCCGTTATCTGCGCAGAAGGCTGCAACCTGGTTGCGGTCGCTGGTCTGGAACACGGTCTCCCACGGAATGTCGACGTGCCGTCGGTAGTGCCTGACATAGCGGACCTGTCTCGCCTCGAAGTGATCCAGGATGCGCGGTCCGATCCTGCGGCTCACCTCCCGCATGTCGGCAATCGGCGTTTCGCCGCCGGTCGCGGCCGGCGTCAGGCAACAGAAGGCCACTCTCAGCGGCCAGCTTCGTTGATACGCGTTTTCGCAATGAAGGGCGATCGTCTCGCTCGGCGGATACTCGGTTGCGGTGAAGATGCCGTTGCCGATCGAGGTGCGCGGCGTGGAACGGTAGACGTAGTCGGACTGATGGGCCGAAATCGCGTGAGCAAACGCTTCGAAGCCGCCCACGGATGAAACGTCGAAGCCACGAAACAGGAGTGCGCCGTGTTCCAGAAGCCGGGATTCGAGTGCCGCCCGGTTGTCGTTCACCGCCTGCGCCAGATCGCGTCCATTCGATACAGGCTCCAGCAGCCACGGCGAGCTTCCCTCGGCAAGCAACTTGCGTTCCGTCATGCCCAGCATCGTCAATAGTCCTTTCCTGTACGTGGATCACGGCGAAGCCGAACGGGGCGGCCCGCGTGGTCGCGCCGCGGCGCGGCTATGAACGGCAGGCCGTTTCCACGGCATGCTCGAAGCGATTGAGAATGTCGTGGATGTCCGCTTCCGAAACGATCAGCGGCGGCAGGAACCGGAGCACCGCGCCGTTGCGGCCGCCGGTTTCGACGATGAGCCCGTTTCGCAGGCAGTTCTGCTTGATGGCTCTTGCCCGTTCCGTGTGGGGCGGGCCGGCTCGGCCGTGGGTGCCGGGCACGACGACTTCGGCGCCGATCATCAGGCCGCGGCCGCGTATCTGGCCCAGGCAGGGGAAGCGTTCGGCAAGCTCCTCGAGGCCGGCAACCAGGAGTTTGCCGACCCTGTCCGCGTGCGCCGACAGATCTTCTCTCTCGACGATGCGCATGGTCGACAAGCCGGCCACCATCGCAATCTGGTTGCCTCGAAAGGTGCCGGCATGCGCGCCGGGCGGCCAGGTGTCCAGGCGCTCGTCATAGACCACCACCGATAGCGGATAGCCGCCGCCGAATGCCTTCGACAGCACCAGTACGTCCGGCCGGATGCCGGAATGTTCGATCGCGAACAGGGCGCCGGTGCGACCGAGTCCGGTCTGCACTTCATCGACGATCAACGGGATTTCATGCCGCAGCGTCAGCTCGCGCAGCTCGATCAACCAGGTGTCGGGAGCGGGGATGCAGCCTCCTTCGCCTTGCACGACTTCGACGATGATGGCCGCCGGCTTCGTGATCCCGCTCTCGGGATCGGACAGGACGGTCCGGATGTAGTTGATGCTGAGTTGATCGGTCGCCGAGCCGTCGGTGCCGAACGGGCAGCGAAAGGCGTAGGGATAGGGCAGGAAATGAACGTCGCGTCCGTTGCCGCCGGCCGACTTGGGCGTGAGGTTTCCCGACGCGGCGAGTGCGCCGGACGTCATGCCGTGGTAGGCGCCGTGGAACGCCATGATCGTCGGCCGGCCGGTATAGTGCCGGGTCAGCTTGATCGCCGCTTCGACGCCATCCGCGCCACTGGGGCTGCAAAACTGGATCTTGCCGGATTCGGCGATCTTCCCGGGCAGGAGCGAGAAAAGCTGCTCGACGAATGCGTGCTTGGCCGGCGTCGCCAGATCGAGTGCCTGTTGCATCTGATCGGACGACAGAAACCGCATCACGGCTTCATTGACTTCCGGGTGATTGTGTCCGAGCGCGAGCGTGCCCGCATTCGACAGGCAGTCGATGTATTCCTGCCCGTCGGCGTCGCGTACGCGTATGCCCTTCGCATGGGTGAACAGCCGCGGGAAGGAGGTCGCGTAGGTTCGCGCGTTCGATTCGACCTGCTTCAGATACTCGAGTTTTTCCATGCGCGCAGATCCGGCTTGCAAGGCGGATTGATGGACACTGGCGCACGAGAATCGCTTCATCCTGGCCAATGGTGTTAACGGTACGACCGGATTGGAGCATGGTCTCCGTATCGCGTCTGTCACGTAAAAATGGGACATCGGCCATGCGACGTCACCACGTCATGCCGTTGCCTTCCGATCATCGAAGCGGTTTCCGGGCGCGACGTCAGGCAGCGAGGGTCGAGCAGAAATAATCGATGGTCCGCCGGAGACCCGCTTCGAGCCCGATCGTCGGCTCCCAGTCGAGGTGGGTGCGTGCGAGGCTGATGTCGGGGCAACGTTGCGTCGGATCGTCCTTCGGCAGCGGACGGAATACGAGCCGCGACTTCGAGCCGGTCAGGCGCAAGATGATCTGCGCCAGTTCGCTGACCGCGATCTCGTGCGGATTGCCGAGGTTGATCGGGCCGATGAGCTCCGCGGGCGTGGCCATCATCCGGATCAAACCGTCGACCATGTCGTCGACATAGCAGAATGCCCGGGTCTGGCTGCCGTCGCCATACAGCGTGATGTCCTCGCCCCGCAGCGCCTGCACGATGAAGTTGGACACGACGCGGCCGTCGTTGGGATGCATGCGCGGCCCGTACGTGTTGAAGATGCGTACCACCTTGATTCGTACGTTCTGCTGGCGGTGATAGTCGAAGAACAGGGTCTCCGCGCAACGCTTGCCTTCGTCGTAGCAGGCGCGCGGCCCGAGCGGGTTGACGTTGCCCCGGTAACTCTCCGGTTGCGGATGCACATCGGGGTCGCCGTACACTTCGCTCGTCGACGTTTGCAGAACGCGTGCATGCGTGCGCTTGGCGAGTCCGAGCATGTTGATCGCGCCCATCACACTGGTCTTGGTGGTCTGCACGGGATCGAATTGATAGTGGATGGGCGAAGCCGGGCAGGCGAGGTTGTAGATCTCGTCCACCTCCACGTACAACGGAAAAGTGACGTCGTGGCGCAGCGCCTCGAAGCTCGGGTTGCCGAGCAGCGCAGCCACGTTCTGCTTCGTGCCGGTGAAATAGTTGTCGACGCACAATACGTCGTGACCGAGTTCGACGAGACGCTCGCAGAGATGCGAACCGAGGAAACCCGCGCCACCCGTTACGAGGATTCGCTTTCGATTACGTTGCACAATTGCACTCCAAGTATCGCGCGCAGGGAAGCGACGCGGCCTCCCCGCATGCTTGGCCGGCCCGCGGCACCGGCAGGGGAGCGGATCAGGCGCGCGGGCGTTTGCATTCGACGATCACGGCGCCGGCCGGCACGCCGATCGCGAGGATCGGCCCGTCATGCCTGCAGTGCGCTCGACGCGGCGTGCTCCGGGCGCCGCATGCGCGCCGCGATGATGCCGGCCATCGTTCGCATTTCGTTTCTCAAAAAGAAATGATCCCCTTCGATGACGTGAAAATCGAAGCGCCCGGTCGTCGCGGCGCCCCAGCCTGCAACGGCATCGACGGGGATCTCTTTATCCGCCCGGCCCGCGAACGCGGTGATGTCCACCGCCAGCCTGGGCCCGGGCACGGGCCGGTGGTTTTCGATCATCGTGAAATCCGCACGCAGCGCCGGCATCAGCAGCGCCATCAGTTCGCTGTTGTCCAGCACCGCCTTCGGTGTGCCGCCCATTTCGCGCAGCGCATCGATGAAGGCGCGGTCGTCCAGCGCCTGCATGCGCCGATCGTGGCGCTCCTTGCCCGGTGCGGCACGCGCGCTCACGAACAGATGCCGCAGGTTCGGTCGTGCGTGGGCGGGAAGCCGCAGGGCCAGTTCGGCCGCAATGGCCGCGCCCATGCTGTGTCCGAGCAGTGCGAAGGGACGATCGAAGCAGTCGTCCAGGTCGCACAGCAACGTGTCGACCAGCGTCGCCATGTCTCGGACGGCAGGCTCGGACAGGCGGCTGCCTCGGCCTGCAAGTTCATGACGGCACACTTCGATGCCGGGTAACAAGGCTTGCAGCGCGCGATAGACGGCGGCCGAGCCGCCCGCATAGGGAAAACAGATCAGACGCATGCGAGCGGGTACTCGAGCGGCTTGTTTGCTGCCGGCGCACAGGCGATCGCGCTGTGGAAATTCATGTGTTCGGCGTTTTTCACCATTCAAGTTCCAGATCCGGTTGGGCGTGAGTTAAACACGAGGCTGCGTGGATGTATGTCGTAGGAAGAGGGGACGCGTCGTCGGCCATGTCGAAGCCGTTTCTCTCTGAATGGAGCCCGGCGCAGACACGGTATCGGCGAATACAGATGCGCGGGAAATCGCGACGCATCTGAGTGTGTCGAACGATGCGCTTCGTCTTTAGAATGGGCAGCGAGCATGGCGAGCCATCAGAATTGCGGCATCCGATGGTGCCGCCGCGCTACCCGATAAGTTGGAGACATACGATGCAACACCGTCAGAAAGCCGTCCCGACCCAGCAAGTCGCGAACGAGCGCGTGATCGTCACCGAATGGCGATTCGCGCCCGGCGCCGAGACCGGCTGGCATGTTCACCGGCATGACTATGTCGTGGTGCCGCAAACGGACGGTCAGCTTCTCCTCGAAACCGCACAAGGCAACCGCGAGTCGCAATTGCACGCCGGGCGCAGCTATGCGGGGCTGAAGGGCGTCGAGCATAACGTCGTCAACGCGACGGACCACGAAGTGGTGTTCGTCGAAGTCGAGATTCTCTAAGGGGCGTCAGGCCCCGCGAGCAAGGCCACGACAGGGAGCAGCAGGATGAAAATGACCGACATCCCGTTTGGCACGACCGACTGGCGCACCGTTGAACCGACCGAGCACCGCGGAGAACGCGGGGTCGCGCGCTGGCGGACGATGCAGTTCGGGGAGATTCGCGTGAGGCAGGTCGAATATTCGGCCGGTTACCTGGCCGACCACTGGTGCGTCAAAGGCCACATCCTGTACTGCCTCGAAGGCGAGTTGCTGACGGAGCTCGATGACGGGCGACGGTTCACGCTACGCCCGGGCATGAGCTACCAGGTTGCCGATCATGCCGAAGCGCATCGATCGTCGACCACGACAGGCGCCAAGTTGTTCATCGTCGATTGAAGCGGCAGCGGGTTCCCGCGGAGCCCCTTTTTGCCAACAGAGGGCGCGCGGCGCACAATACCCGCGGAAATCTCTTCGGAGGCTGCCCGACATGACCAGGTTCCAGCCCGATGGATGGCACACCGTCACGCCCCGGATCGTCGTGCCGGATCCGCACAATCTGATCGGATTCATCCGGACGGTTTTTCACGCGCAGGGCGAATACCGCCCGGGGTTGCCTGCGGAAATCAGGATCGGTGATTCGGTGTTGATGATCAGCGGGGAAGATGGCCTGCGTGAGCCGATGCCGGCATTTCTGTACGTGTATGTCGAGGATGCCGACCTGACCTATAGGCGGGCGCTTGCAGCGCAGGCAACGCCGCTCGAAGCCCCGGCCGACATGCCATACGGCGACAGGCGGGCGATGGTGAAGGATCCGTGGGGGAATCGATGGCAGATTGCCACGCATCTGCGCGACCTCTCGACCGACGAGATCCGTTCAAGGCTGGCCAACGGCGGCTAGTTGCCCGTCGAGGCGCGTCGAGCGGCTCGAATGCGTCGTGATGCGCACGACGCTCGCGAAAATCCGCCGAGGCGATCGTTGGCACGGCTTGGGGCGAAAATCGGGCGCATTCATCCCCGTGCCCCTGTCGCAATCGTCAAGATTCGCGTCGCATATCGGTAAAACCTCCCCGTTCCCGCCGCCGTTAACCCGTTCGCAGCCCAAGCGCCCCGTGTTGCGACGCGGCGCGCGTCTTTCGTGATCCGGAATCCACATCCGCCGCTGGCCGCGCCCGGCCGGCGCAAGGGAACGTCATGCGAAAACAACTCACTATCCGTGGTGGTCTCGTCGCGACCATTGCCGGCTATACCATGCTGCTCGTGCTGGTGGTCGGCGCGAGCATCGCGGCCCTCTATATGGGCAACGGTTCGCTCGAGGCAATGTACCGCGACGACACCGCGTCGCTGCTGCACCTGAAGACCGGCTCCGAGCGCATGCTCGTACTGCGCGAACGCATGAGCGACGTCGCGCAGATCATCAGCGCCGGCCACTCGGGCAAGGAAGAAATCGCGAAACTCCGCACGCTTCTCAAGCAGAGCAACGACGAACTGGATGCCTATGCGGGCCTGCATGCGCGCAACGCCGACGAGCAGGCGCTGTTCGACACGCTGCAGAATCGCCGCCGGGCGTTGCTCGACGGCGTGTTCCTGAAGGCGCTCTCGCAACTCGACGGCGACGACGGTTTCGGCTTCCTCGACACGCAGCGTACCGCGCCGCCCGCGCTGTTCGCCGCCTACCAGGAGGCGATCGATGCGCTCGAGGCGTTCCAGGTCGCGCGCGAAAAGGCGCGCTACGACGCGGCCGGCGTGCAGTTCCACCAGATCGTGTGGGGGATGGCGGCGGTCGCGGCCTTCGCACTCGTCGTCGGCTTCCTTGCGCAGCGCGTGCTCGCGAAGGCGATCATCGAGCCGATCAAGCTCGCGGTCGGCCAGTTCGAGAAGATCTCGAAAGGCGACCTGACCGGAACGGTCGTCGTGCCCGGCGAGAACGAGATGGCCTATCTGCTGCATGCGCTGAAGCGGATGCAGGACGGCCTCGTCGTCACCGTGAACCAGGTGCGCGCGAGCACGGAGACGATCGTCGGCGACGTCCGCACGATCGCGAGCGGCAACGTCGACCTGTCGGCGCGCACCGAGCAGCAGGCCGTCTCGCTGCAACAGGCGGCGGCGAGCGTCGAGCAGCTGACGGCGGCCGTGCGCCAGAACGCGGACAACGCACGCGATGCGCGCACCTATGTCGAAGGCGCGGCCGGCATCGCGTCGCGCGGCGGCGAGGCGATGCAGCGCGTGGTCGAGACGATGTCGGCGATTTCGCTCAGTTCCACGCGGATCTCCGGGATCGTCGGCGTGATCGAAAGCATCGCATTCCAGACCAACATCCTTGCATTGAACGCTGCTGTCGAAGCCGCGCGCGCCGGCGAGCAGGGGCGCGGCTTCGCGGTCGTCGCGACGGAAGTGCGCGGGCTCGCGCAGCGCTGCGCGTCGGCGGCGAAGGAGATCCGCGAACTGATCGGCCATTCCGCGCAGCGTGTCGAAGACGGCAGCGGCCTCGTCGCACTGGCCGGCTCGGCGATGGCCGAGCTCGTCGCGGCGGTCGAGCGCGTCAACATGATCATGAGCGAAACCGGCCAGGCGTTCGAGGAGCAGGCGTCGGGCATCGAGCAGGTGAACGCCGCGGTCATCCAGATGGAGCAGACGATGCAGCGCAATGCCGCGCTGGTCGAGGAGGCCGCGGCCGCGGCGCTGTCGCTCGACGAACAGGGCGCGCGGTTGAGTGCGGCGGTTGCGCAATTCCGTCTGCGTGACGAGGCGCTCGCTTGATGCATCGATGCCGGCGCCGGTGCCGGTGCGGGATCGTCGGGCAGGACGGGTGTCCGACACGGTGCATCGGTGTCGAAGCGGCACATTTCCGGTGCGGACTTCCCGACTGCCGACGCCGATGCGATCGATGCGCCGGCGCCGGTGGAGCACACAATCTGACGATCGCCGAACCCGATGCGATGCTGTCTGCGTGCAGCGCCCGCGAGGCGGCACCGCGCCGCCGCGATCCTTGCCGGTAAAGGCGGGCCGGCGATTTCTCCGACGTTCTCCACAGGGTTATGCACGGAAATTGTGGATAACTCGAGGTGGATGAACGACAGTCGAAATTCCCGCGCGCGCGTGCCGCAATGCGACATCACATACTGCGAATTGCTTTGCTGGATTGATCGTTTAGTGGCGGTCGCGGAAGGGAATAGCATGAAGCTCCCTCTCGATTGGCTGCCGTATGCGCGGCCAGTCATTGCGACCGTATCGGCCCGACATGACGACACTGAACGACTATCTCGAACAAAAGCGCGACGCCTGGCTCGCGAAAAAGGAAGCCGCCCGCAGCAATCCGGAACTCAGGGCCACCCCGCTGAAAGCGACCGTGCGCGCGCTGGGCCGCAGCGGCGTGCGGGAGATCCGCATTCGCGACTTCCAGGTGATCAGCGACAGCCCGCCCGATTTCGCGGGCTACAACCTCGGGCCGGCATCGCCGGAGCTGCAGCTCGGCGTGCTGGGCAGTTGCCTGACGCACATCACGCTGATTCAGGCCGCGGAGCGCGGCCTGAAAATCGACTCGATCGAGGTCGAAGTGACCGGCGACCAGCATCCGCTCGCGCAGCAACCGGGTTTCGAGCATGTGCCGGTGTTCCCGCACAACCTTCGCTACACGCTCGATATCGTCTCGCCCGAACCGCCGGAGTCGATTCGTGCACTGCATCAGGCAGTCGAGGCCGTGTGCCCGATCTTCAACCTGCTGCGACTGCCGCAGACGATCGACGGCGAGTTGCGGCATACGCACGGTTGAAGTGCGCCGGTGCACCGGTACGTTGCAGCCTGTCACTCCGCTGCGGGGTGAGCGGGCGCGCGAGTTTCCGCGCACCGATCGAGACTCCGGTACGACTGCGACTCTTGTCGCGCCCGTATCCGATGACGGATGCGTCGCCCCGGCGCTGAACGCGTGCCGAATCGAGGCCGGTCGACGCCGGTCGTGAATCGGCCGGCGCGAAGTCAGGCCTCGGAGGCCTGAACTCGGAGGCCTGAAGGTCGTGCGTTCGACGCTTCGTCTCGTCGGCGCGATCCTGAAGCTGCTGGAATGCGTCCAGCAATCCGCGATTGAACATGCACGCTGCCGCTAGGCGCGGACGCCGGGCAACTTAATGACGCGGGCCGATTAATTTATCGGTTTATATCGCTTGGGATAACCGGAACGGGAGCACAGAATGCGTGCTGCCGGAACGTGATGGCGTGGCGTGTCGAGCGGTGCCTGGCTGCACACGGCCTCTGTCGATCGCGAAGCAATACGCGCGACTTCCGGCTCCATGCGGACCTCGCCGGTCATTCGGCGAAAAACTAAGGAATGCGATGAGTTCGATCGATCTGAACGCCGTCACCCCGGTTTCCTCACCCATTCGTTCGGCGAGCGACGTCGCGCGACTCATCAACACGGTGGACAGCTCGGTCAGCCATGCCCGAATGATCGTGCTGCTGGCGCTCGGCGGCGTCTTTCTCGATGCGTACGACCTGACGACGCTGTCCTACGGGATCGACGACGTGGCGCGCGAGTTCGGCCTGACACCGGCGCTAACCGGGCTGGTCGGGTCGGCGATCATGATCGGCACGATCTTCGGCAGCCTGATCGGCGGATGGCTGACCGACAAGATCGGCCGCTATCAGGTGTTCATGGCCGACATGCTGTTTTTCGTGGTCGCGGCGATCGCGGCCGGGCTGGCGCCGAACGTCTGGGTGCTGATCGGCGCGCGCTTCGTGATGGGGCTCGGTGTCGGCATCGACCTGCCCGTCGCGATGGCGTTTCTCGCGGAATTCTCGAAGTTCAACGGGCGCGGCAACAAGGCGTCGCGGCTCGCGGCGTGGTGCCCGATGTGGTACGTGGCGTCGTCGGCCTGCTTCCTGCTGATCTTCGGGCTGTATTTCCTGTTGCCCGCCGAGCATGCGGGATGGCTGTGGCGCGCGTCGCTGATCTTCGGCGCGGTGCCGGCCCTCGTCATCATCCTGTTCCGGAACCGGTTCATGAACGAATCGCCGCTGTGGGCCGCGAACCAGGGTGACCTGGCCAACGCCGCGCGGATTCTGCGCGAGTCGTACGGCATTCATGCACACGAAGCGGAGGACGCCCGACGCGCGCCGAGCCAGCCACCCGTGCGCATTCGCGTGCTGTTCCAGCGCCCGTACCTGGGGCGCACGATCGTCGCCAGCGCGATGAACCTGTGCATTCCGTTCGAATACACGGCGATCGCGTTCTTCCTGCCGTCGATCCTGTCGCAGTTTCTCGGCGCGGGCGTGTTCGAAACGATCGCGGCGTCGCTGGCGCTGAACGTGCTGTTTGCGTTCACCGGCGGCTTGCTGGGCATGCGCCTTGCCCATCGCCATGCGTCGCGGCATGTCGCGATCGCGGGCTTCGCGCTCCAGTTCGTCGCGCTCGTGGCGCTCGCGCTGGCAGGGCATCCGCACGGCGCACTCGCGATCGGCTTCGTGCTGCTGATGCTCGGCACCTGGCTGTTCGCCGAAGGGTTCGGGCCAGGTGCGCAGATGATGATTTATCCGACGCTGTCGTATCCGGCGGCGATTCGCGGCACCGGCGTCGGCTTCGGGCGTTCGCTGTGCGGCATCGGTCAGGCGCTCGCGCTGTTCGTGCTGCCGATCCTGCAGGCGCGGCTCGGCACGGACATGTTCTGGGTCGTCGCGATCAGCGCCGCCACGCCGATCGTGTTCCTGTTGATCGTGCGTTACGAGCCGACGGCGCGTGACATCGACGACGATGGTGTGTGAATGCGACGGGGTTGCGTATCGTCCGGGAAGCGGGCGCGCTTTCTTTAGTTCACACGTCGTTGTTGCGCCAATATCGATGTGTGAGTGCTGCGATGGGGTCTGCGGGCCTGTCAGTAATTTCGTGCGTCAAGCAAGGCGGGCAATGTGCCAGCCTTGCCATTAGACAGATTTAGCTTTCTTGCGGTTTGCGCCAGTCGTCGGAGGCTTCCGTGCCGGCGATGGCGTGAGTCCAGGTGATCTTGCGGTAGGCCATGGCGACCTTGATCAACTGGGTGTACTCGGCCTTGCTCGGATCCTGTGCGTGCGGCAGCGCGGCGTTGATGTTGACGATCGTGGCGTCTTCCAGCTTGGTCGTGAAGAAATGCTCCTGCTTGCCTTCGGTCGAGGTGCGGTACCACTTCACTTCCACTTCGGGAAGCATCTCGCCAGAGGCCAGCGCTTGGTACAGCAGCGGAGTAGCCTTGTTCAGCGGCGCGGTGAAGGTGAACGGCTTGTGCACGCGCTGGCCGGACGGCTGGCCGCTCTGCGGATCGGTGGGCGTCGCGATCAGGTGCTCGATCTCCTGGACCAGGATCTGGTCTTCATGGCCTTCCTGGTACACGTTGCCGACCGAATCGGCGGTGAAGGCGCCCTTGGTGATATTGCCTTGGGTCTTGCCCTGAATGCTGATATAGGCGGGTGTAGGCATAGCTTTTTGCTCCGTTTTGTAATGGCGGGCCCCATGGCCCGATGCGCCATCAGTGATAGCAATACCCACAACGCAATCGCTGTGCCAGGTTGTCGTGCTTCATAAAATAAATCTGTAAATCAATGGCTTATGTTTGGATTCGACGTGTGCCAGAGCGCATCGAGTCGACCAAGCCAGCCAGCGGCTCCTTGCAGACGGGTCAAAGTTGACTCGTTAGGTGTCAAGCTATTGAAATCAAAGAGAAACGCGCGGGTCATTCTTGACCTGGCCGGGTCAGGAATGACCCAGCCGTTGGAAAGAGTCCGGTCCTTCAACGAACTCCCTCCGCGATCCGCCAGCCAGCTCGACGCCGCATAGGACTTCCTGCTCACACTACGCGCCACCGGGCAACCACTGGCACGGCCATCATTGGAGCAACGTGCCTGGCAGCGCGAAGCCATGGAATAAGCGCTGGGTGAACGGGTTGTTGCTCTTGTCCGCAGTGATTCGGTAACGCATGCCACCATCGCTGGCCGTAAAGCTGAGGTCGACGGTGGTAGCCGTTGCGCCATTGAGCCGTGCCTGACTCAGCAGGCGGAATAGCGACCATGAGCCCTTGTAGACCAGGCTGCTACTGTTGCCATCGCCATTGACCAGCGTCATGCGGCTTTCCGGGCTGCCGCCGAGCGTGTTGGGCCAGATGACGCCGACAGTCTCGCTGGGCCCGTGGTTATAGGTGATAAGTTGTCCTTGAAGATTCAACACGCTGCTCCGTCGAGTGGGTGCCAGGCCAAGTGGCTCGAGTGTGAAATGCACGGCCATCGCACCGCGGCTGTTGAAGAAGGCGTCACGGATCCGGTCGGCTGCTTCCAACTGCTTTGGCACATCGGTGCGCATCAGGTAGCCCCCTCGACGCTCCGAATAGAGCGCTTCCAGGTTGTCATCCAGGAACAGCTTCAGATACTTGTCCTTGAAGTCCTGCAACTTGCCTTGCGGCCCGAAGAAGGCGGTGAAATCCTCGACGGAGGCATCGGTGCGACTATTTGGGTTGAACGGATAGTAGTTGGCCAGGCGCTGGCTATAGAAGCTGAAGACCTCGGTGTTCCAGCGCTTTTCGAGCTCGCGCAGCGCCTCGATCAGCAGCACGTCGGAGGATTCGTCAGCCAGCTTCTTCACTTGGCGATTGAGGGGCTCCGGCAGGCCGGTAGCCACACGATGAAGATTGCCGATCGGATCGGTGCCGCGCAGCGCAAAGCGGTCCAGCATCACCGTCAGCGCCGCTTTCCCCCGGTCCGGGCTGTCCTGTACCTTCACCAACATATCCTGGACGCTGCCGATAGCCTGCATCGTTTCATCCAGATAGGAAGGCTTCTCGCCCTTGGCTTCGAGCAACGCCGTCAGCGGTGTGAATGCCTGAGCAATCTTGGCGATATCCTGGGCGTTGCTGTCAGGACCGCTCTTCGCCGCGGTGGCGGTGCCTTCGGTCCGCGCCGCGTCAGACGTCGCCTTGGACGTCAGGTCGGTGTTGTCGCGGACGGTTTCCAGAAGCCTGCGCAGGGGGGCCGCCGGGCTGTTCACTGCGCCGAGCACGTTGGCTGCGGTGCCGATATCGTCGAAATTGGCTACCTCGAGTTGGTTGAGTCCGCGGCGCCAATTCTCGATGTAGTCGCGGCTGTACAGTGCACGGACGCGCGCGACAAGCGCCTGCTTGTCTGCTTCCGAATAGTCGACATTGCGGCGTTCGCCCAGCACCCATTGGTCGATGACGGCCAGCGCGGCGACATCCTGATTGCGTGGCTCGAAGTAGTTCCGATAGCCCTTGGCGGTCAGCAGCGCGTCGATGCGCGTGCCCTGGTTTTCGCCACCCTCGGCTGCCGCGGGTGTGGATTGGTAGACGATGTCATAAGCCGGACCGATCTCGTTGCGCAGATCCAGCGGTGTCCGCAGGACGTCGCCTGCCTGGCTGCGCATCGCCATGTAGATGCGCTGCGGCAAGGGAATCTGCCGCAATTGCTGCTGCATATCGGAAACCCGGGCGGCATACTGCGGGAGCGACACGTCGGCATACTTCAGCGCGTAATCGAGATGGCTCGACAAGGCGCTTTGCACCGGCGCCTCGCCGGGAAATGCCGCCTGCCACGCCTTTCTCATCCAGTCTTCCACGAAGGGGGCGCGGCGGTTGGCGCGGTCCTCGATCATGCGATACACCCGAAGGGCACTGAGCTGTGCATCCGAACCACCCGCCGCGGCGTTCAACTGCGTCATGACCCCGCCCGCCAATTGCGGCAGGAAGCGTGTCGAAAGCAAGCGCAGATAGGCTTCGTCCACCTTCGGGCCGATTTTGCGACCCTGGTACAAACCCATGCCGGATACCAGCGGCCACGCTTCCCGGTAGTCGCCGTAGACGGCCACCGCATCGCGAAGCTGGTCCAGCGGCAGCAGCAGATTTCGTCCGGTCGGGTCCTGACCGCCGTCGATCGCATTGCTGGCGAACGTTCGGCTCTTCTCCAGCACACTCGCCACCTTCGCGCGGTTCACGTTGTAGTAGTGAGTCCAGCCGCCGATCACGACCGCGCTGCCCAGCGCCGCGACGCCGAAGCCCACGGCCAGGTTCCGTTTCTTGTCGGCCAGTACCTTCAGGTTGTCGCCGGCCAGGCCGGCTTCCGGGTAGATGACCCGCTGGAATACCTGCTGGGCAAAGTACACCATGGAGCGTCCCGCCGGCTGTGCCATGGGTACCAGTGTTCGCACACCGTAGGTCTGCGAGGCATTGTCGACGAAGGCGTTGTGCAGCAACCCCTGCTGGTGAACTGAAGAAAAATACACGCCTCGCGGCAGGGCGGGGGTGCCGTAGCGATTGCTGCCCAGCACGTCGTCGAGGAAATTGAACAGCACGGTGCGCATGCCGGCTATCTGTCCGACAAAGGAGAACAGCGCTTCGCGTATCGGCAGCGACTTCGCATCGTTCAACACATCGAAGACCTGATTGTTCAGACCATCGATGAAGTCGGTGTAGCGCTGGCTGAGCTCTGTTTGCCAGGCGTCATACTGCCGTGCTGAATCCAGCGTGAAGGTGAATCCGAAGATATCCTCCCGCTCCGCCTTCGGCAGTCTGGCGAAGAATTGCTCGAAACCCTCCAGCAGGTCGAATTTACTGAGGATGACATACAGTGGAGGGCGCGTTCCGAGGTGTCGGCTCAGTTCTGCCAGACGCGTGCGCAACAGGACGGCCAGCGCCTTGCGCTCGCTGGCGTTCTGGCTCAACAGCGAAGGCAGATCGACGATCAGCACCACACCGTTGAGCGGTCGCCGCGAGCGGTTCTTGCCCAGCCAGTCGATCAGATGCTGCCAGAGCCGGGCCCGAGTCTCGGGCGGCTCCCCATGCTGCTCGGAAGCCGGCGCTTCTTCGGTATCGGTCGTCGATGCTGTCGCGGGAGCACCGTCCGAGTGTTCCACTGCGGGAAACTGGCTGATCAACTCTCCAGGAGGGTCGATCAATACCGCCTGGTCGCCCATCCACCAATCGGTCCGGTAGATCAGGTCGGGGTCGACGAACGTGCCATGACCGCCAGCCTTGATTTCGCCTGTGAGCGAGAAGTTCTGGCCGCTGCGGTTGATGAAGCTGGTCTTGCCGGCGTCCTCCTGCCCGAGTACGAGATACCACGGCAACTGGTACAGGCCCTGACGGCCTCGCAGGTGGGAGCGCAACACTGTCAGGTTGGCGTCGAGGGACTTCTCCTGGGCGCGGATATGGACAAGCACGGGGTCTACCTTCACTGCACGGGCTTGCTGACGCTCGGCCTCCAGCCGGCGGTTCCTGGCCCGCAGCACCAGGGCCCAGGCCACCACCGGAACCATCAGCAGGGCAAGGGTCAGCCCGACCCGGGCGCCCAGGCTCGCCAGGGGATGCCTGTCGCGCCAGGCCCACTGCGGCCCCAGCCACCAGATGGCGATCAACAGGAATAGCAGCCCCAGTACCAGCAGCAGTGGCATGCCGCCCTTGACCCCGCGCAGCAGGGGGGCGGCATACCGTTTGAGCAACGACCAGTATTTCATTTTTTCTCTCCTTGCGACTGGCTTCGTCCATGTTCGTTTTCCTGATGCGCGGGAACATGTTTGGTGAGGTGTTGGAACAGTTCAGGTTCCCATTGATCCACCGTGACGCCCTTCATCAACCGGCCGGCATTGGCATAGAGTTCTTCAGCCAGCCAATCCAGGCCCCGCGACTTCAGCAGATCCGCCGCAATCACGGTTGCATGGCAGCGATGACGCGGGCCGCTAGACGAGGCCTGGTGCGCCTGCAGTCGGCGCAGCACCGGCTCAACGCCCTCGGTGTCCAACCGGCTGGCCAGTTCCTCGCGTAAATCCACGAACTCTTGCGGCGCACCGGCATCGGCAGGCCGTGCTTCAGCACTGCCGATCCAACCCAAGGTGTCGCCGTCGACGAAGGGCCGGCCATCGGCGAAGCGCAGGTCGCTCAAGCCGGGAATGCGCAGCAGGAAGCGTTCGGCTGCGTGACGGATGGCTTCCGCCACGGCCGGCATTTCCAGACGGGTTGCCATGGCCGCCGCGAAGAAGCTGCCGCGCAGCCAATAGGGCGAGCTGGTCACGCTCTTTTCCACGCGCCGCAACAACACCGGGCTGACCGAATTGGTCGAGATCGCCTCGCGATAGCCCTCTTCGGTATCGACCGGCACGCACATCAGTTCCGTGAACTGGTCGCGCTTCGCGGGCGGTGCCGCACGCAGGTGCGCCCATAGCGCGAAGCGCCGCAATTGATAGCCGGTGGGGTCGTAGATGTCCTGCTCGTTGATGAACTCCGCCATTGCCAACAGCGTTCGGCGCCCCTCGCGTTCATCGCTGGACTTCGGCATTTCGCTCGGCTGGAAGAATGCGTCGCTCAGCGCGTGCCCATCTTGCTGACCGTCACTCGGCTTGAGAACCACTGGCTCGGGGAACAAGGTGCTCTCGACATGCCGGTGCATCTGCGCTTCCAGCCGGGACAGCATCGATACATCTAACTGTGCCGCGGCTGCTTCGGCCTGCAATCGGTCGAAGGCCTGCTGTGCCTGATCCTGCAGCCCGGGGGTGTAGGTCTTCTGATCCAGCGTTTCCAGTGCCTGGCTCAGTCGCTCCACCAGCAACGTGACCAGCTTGCGTTTGACCAGCAGGCCACGCGGCCCGGGTTTCGGCTGGCCGCTTTCCCAGTAGCGCTCGACCATGCCGGCCAGCACCAACGCTGCGTCGGCCCAGTGGGGCCAAGTGCGGGGGCGAAGACGGGCCGTGACCAGATGCCCGGCCACGCGGAAGTGCTTGCACCGGGTGCTCAGGTATTGACGCGAGGCTTCATCGACATAAGACCAGTCGATACTGGCTTCCTGCAGACTGCCGAGCTTGATCATTTCATGCTCGATGCCCTGATACGTTTCGTCTTCCTCATCGAATGCACCGGCCGGCTGTTTGGCATCCAGCGGGCCGAGCAATGCGTCCAGATCCAGGGGAGGCAGGTTGATCACCAGTGACAGGCCTCGCGCTGTTGCTTCATCAAGTTATGCAGGTTGGTTGCGTCGAACAGCAGCCCGGAGAACGGTGCATAGTCGCTCTCGACCTGCAAGCGGCCGCCGGCCTTGACCAGGTATCGCAGTTGTTCGATGGCGACCAGGCCCCGCCCAGCGTCCACGACCGTGCCGTCTTCCAGCACCTGCCACGGCACCGAGGCCGAGATGGGTTGCCCGTCCAGCAGCAGTCGGATGTTCATCCGGTTGGGCGCAATTGGCTGGCTCCCCAGCAACTGCAGACGCGAGATGTTCGACAGGCAACTGATCGTCAGGACCGGCGGTGAGGCTGCGCCGCCCAACGCAGGAGCGGACATCACCACGCTCCACCGTCCCGGTACAGCCTCCTCCGTGCGCGACAGCCGGAATCCTGTCTCGCCCGCATCACGTTTCGCTTCGTTGAGGCGAACCAGTTCGACGATCGTCGGCGGTTTCGCCGGCTTCTGGCTGTCGGCCGCTGCCGGTGCCTCGTTGTGTTGCGTGGCCGGAGTCGCGGCGACTGGTGCTGGCGGCGTTCCCGCAAGCGCATCGAAGCAGGCCAGCCGCTCTATCGAGGACACAATGGAGGTACAGGTTTTCATGGCTGCTGCGGACTGACAGGCGGCGGCCCCCTGTTTGCCGGCGTCACATCCGGCCACGAGCGCTGCACAAACCAGTGCGATGCTCAGTGATCTCATGGTGCAGAGTCCTCCTGAAAAATGTTCCAGCGCTGGCATCTGCGCGCCAGCGTTCGTTTGGGGATGCCCAAGCTCTGTGCGGCAAGCGCGCGCGAACCGTTTGCCTGACGCAGGCGTTCGCTTATCAGGTGGCATTCGAAAGCTGCCAGCGCGCTGGGCAGGTCGTTGGTCTCCCAGAGATCGTGCAGCGGCATCGTCGACGTGGCGGGGCGTGGAGCAGGGGGACGCAGTTCGCGCAATGCCTGTGGCGCGATGGCCTTGCCGCGCTCGGTGCGCTCGGCCGCTACCAGGACGAGGTTGCGCAGTTCTCGGACATTGCCAGGCAGCGGGTGCATCTGCAGCATGCGCAACGCTTCGGCGCTGATGCCCGGGATATGTGTCTGTCGCTCGCGGTTGTATTGCAGCAGCACGTGCTCGGCCAGAACAGGAATATCCTCCGGACGCTCGCGCAGCGCAGGCACGTGCAGGCATTGCTGGCGGATGCGAAAGTACAGGTCCTCCCGAAAGCTCCCCTCGGCGATGCGCTGAAGCAATGGCTGGTGGGTGGCGCATATCAGGCGGAAATCGGAATGGCGCTCCTGCGTCGCGCCCACCGGACGGTACTTTTTTTCGTTCAGCACGCGCAGCAGCCGGCCCTGCAATTCCAGCGGCATGTCGCCGATCTCATCGAGGAACAGTGTGCCGCCGTCGGCCTCTGCCACGAGCCCCGCGCGCGCCTGGCTGGCACCGGTGAAGGCACCTCGCTCGTTGCCGAACAGCTCCGCCTCGATCAGATCCTTGGGGATGGCGGCGCAGTTCACCGGCACGAACTTGCCTTGGCGGCTCCCTGCCTGGTGAATGAGCCAGGCCGCATGATCTTTGCCCGCGCCTGTTTCGCCGGTGATCAGAATGGCCAGGTTCGAGTCCGTCATGCTCAGCATGTCGCTGCGCAGTTCGCGGACCGCGGGACTCACGCCGACGAATTCCGCCGCCAATAGCCTGGCTGCCCGCTCGCGTGTGCGGGTGTGCACCTGCGCACGCACTGCGTCGGCTGAACGGGCCCGCGCCGCATCGCCCAGGTTCTGCTGAAGTCCGGAGAACAGGCGCTCATGGATCTGCAGCAGCGCCTGCCACAGCGCAGACTGGCGCAATGCGTGCAGCGCCGAGGGGGCACCCAGCAGCGCCAGGACCGCGAAGGCATGCTGATTGGTGTCGCGCAGCGGCAGGATCCAGGCGCCGTCCCCTGGCATGAAGCGCTCGCGCAGTCGCTCGAACGAGCTGCCCACGCCGACCATACCGGTGATGTGCTCGACATCGCAGGGGTGGCCGCTTACCAAGCCATAGACCAGGGGGTTGTCCAACTCGTCCATACCCAGCTCTGGCAGAGCGGACGCGTTTCCCGGAACGCAGGTCAGTGGCCGCAAGCAGTCGCTCGTCTGATCCAGGCGATAGCACATCCCCAGGCGTAACAAGCCGCTATCCACAGCTGCCTGCAGGATCACTGCCGCCAGCCCCTCGGGGTGCGCCGCCCAGGTCATGTCGCGCGCGATGCGCGCGACCTCGATCGAATCGAGTTGCCGCGGCGGTGTCATTCCACGACGGCCTCGAAGGCGCTGCCGTTCCACGACAGCTCGGCACGCCGGAAGGCCGTGCCCTCGGCGAGGCGCTGCAGGACCGACAAGGACAGCGGTGGCAACAACTCGCCGTCGATGCTCGCATCCAGCATGCGTGCACCGTTCTGATGGCGGGTGCAGCGCTTGCGCAGCTCCTCGCTGGCGCTCCCGGACACCGACAGGGTGGCGTTATAGCGCTGGACGAACTGCGTCATCAGCCGTTGCAAGCGGCTCGCCACGATATCCTCGAGCACGCGATCGTCCAGATAGCGATAGGGCACGACCTGCATTCTCGCCAGCAATGCCGGCTTGAAGAATTGCGAGAGGCGCTCCCGAAGCGCGGCCTCGTCCTGGTCGGTCAGATCGTCTTCCGGTTGATCGAATCCGAGGTTCGAGGTCAGGAAGAACAGCACATTCTTGCAGTCGATCAATCGACCCTCGCCGTCAGCCAGCTCACCTTTGTCGAAGGCCTGATAGAAGATGTTCAGCACGTCCGGGTGAGCCTTCTCGACCTCATCGAGCAGGACCACGGAATAGGGCTGCTTGCGGATCGCTTCGGTCAGCACGCCGCCTTCGCCATAGCCGACGTATCCCGGCGGCGCACCGAGCAGGCGTGACACGGTGTGCTTCTCCTGAAACTCGGACATGTTGATCGTCGTCAGGAACTGCTTGCCGCCGAACAGCGAATCGGCCAGGGCCAGGGCGGTTTCCGTCTTGCCCACGCCGCTGGGGCCTACCAGCAAGAAGGCGCCGAGCGGCGTGCCGGGCCGCCGCAGGTCCGCCATCGCGGTCAGCAGATGCCGGTGAATGTGTTCGATGGCCGCGTCCTGCCCCTTGACCCGCTCCCGTAGCATCTCCGGCAGGCCGCCGAGGCGCGCCATCTGGTCGCTGCTGATGGTTGTCGCCGGAATACCGGTCCAGTCAGCGATGACCTGCGCGATCTGCTCACGGCCCACCTCCGCGTGCAGCAGCGCGCCCGGGCGTTGCAGTGCCGCCAGCTCCATCACCTTGGCCGATAGTTGTTCGGAGCGTTCGTCATCGTCCGGGGCGTCGTCAGCCGCCAGCGATGATCGTAGCGTCCGGATTTCATCGACCAGCGGTTTCTGGCATGACCACGCGGTTTGCAACGCATCCATCTTGCGCTGAACCTCGCGGCGCGTGTCGTCCAGTACTTCGAGCCGTTGCGCGTCAGCGTTCAGGCCGGCACGCTGATCCCGTTGCAGCAGCGCCGACTCCGCGTCGATCTGCAAAAGCTCATGCTCCAGTGCCCGCAATCGTCTGGGCGACTCGGCAAGTGCCGTCGCTACCCGCGCGCAAGCCGTATCAAGCACGTCGATGGCCTTGTCGGGCAACTGCCGGCCCGACAGGTAGCGCGCCGAAAGCCTGGCAGCGGCCTGCAAGGCCTCGTCGGAGATATAGACCCCGTGAGCGCGCTCGTAGGTGCTCCGTAGCCCCCGCAGGATGTGGACAGCTGTCTCGGGGCTCGGCTCGTCGAGCTTGACCAGTTGGAAGCGTCGGCTAAGTGCCGCATCCTTCTCGAAGAATTTCTTGTATTCCGACCAGGTGGTGGCCGCGATCGTGCGGAGTTCTCCCCGGGCCAGTGCCGGCTTGAGCAGATTGGCGCCGTCGCTGCCGCCAGCCGCATTGCCTGCGCCGATCAGCGTGTGTGCTTCGTCGATGAACAGGATGATCGGTGTGGCGGCGGTCTTCACTTCATCGATCACCGCTTTCAGCCGTTTCTCGAACTCGCCCTTGACCGATGCGCCGGCCTGTAGCGCGCCCAGGTCCAATCCCCATAGCGTTACGGAGCGCAGCGGCTCTGGCACGTGCCGCTGGACGATGCGCAGCGCCAAGCCTTCGATGACCGCGCTTTTGCCGACGCCGGCATCGCCCACGACGATGGGGTTGTTCTTGCGGCGGCGCGACAGGATGTCGATCATCAGATCGATTTCTCCATCGCGGCACAGCACCGGGTCCAGGCGCCCCTCACGTGCCTGGGCGGTGAAATCATGGCCGTACCTGGCCAGCGCTGAATCGGTCGCCGCGACGGCGGGTGACTGGACACGCTCCGACACCTGGGGCGTCTCCGCCGAGTTCGCCACCAACGACAGAAATTCCTTGCGCCAGGCTTCCCGGTTGACGCGGTCGAACAGACGCACGGCGGACAGTGGTAGATAGCGGCCGGGGTTGAGCAGTGCGGCCAGGAAGAGGCTGCCGCCGCGGATTGCGTCCTGGTTCCATTCCAGCGAACCCAACAGCCATGCCTCCTGCACCAGTTCGACCAGCAACGGGGAGAACGCGGGGTATTGCCCGCCGGTGGATTCCTGGTTCGGGAAGTTGGCTGATAGCGCCTGACGCACGGCGTCCAGATCCAGCCCGGCCTGACGCAATAGCAACCGGACATCCCCCAACGGCAGGTCCACCAGCTTGAGCAGCACATGCGGCACTGTGACTTCAGCGCCTTGCTGGCTGATGCAGAGGCTCGCGGCCTCTTCCAAGGCTTGTTGAGAGGGGGGATTCAAGCGGTCGAAGACTGCCGAGAGTTCAATTCGGATCATGAAGCACGGTCCATCAAGGATGGTTGGAAACGGGGCGTGCAACTTCGGAACCGAAGTTGCACGCAGATATATCAGGAGTGCGGGGAATGGTTAGCCCATTAAGGAAACACAATATCGACAATTAGTAAACGGGATATTTCTTGTTTTGTGAGTGGGAAATTATTGCTAAATGTCATGTTTTTTCTGCTTTCAATATCAGGTGGTGTTTTGTGACGGCTTCTATTGAAATTTCAGACTCGTCTGATTGACGGTGTGGTGGAGTGGGCTCAATTATTCAGGCGGGCCGCGTATGTCTAGGTATGTCTGGTAAGCGCTTCTGAGAGCCATGTTTTCTGAGGGGCATGGAATATTTGGGGTGATTTCCCAAGCAGATTTCGAGCCAGGTTGGTCATGCTGCGGTTTACGGCTGAGAGCGAATTTCCAGCATCCTCAAGAAATAAGGATAAGGAGTATTTATGGCGAAGAGCACGGCATCGGTAGCCCCGAAGGAACGAATCAATATCAAATATGTTCCGGCAACAGGTAATCAGCAGGCGGAGATCGAACTGCCTTTGAATATGCTGGTGATTGGCGATTTCAAGGGGCACGAAGAAGAGACGGCTCTCGAAGACAGGCCGGTGGTGCGCGTCGACAAGGACAACTTCAACGATGTGCTCAGCGAGGCGGGCGTGGAGTTGAAAACGGCCGTTCCCTTGCGCCTCGGAAATGCCAACGCTGACGACACGCTGACCGTCGATCTTCAGTTCAAGCACATCAAGGATTTCAGTCCTGATGCCGTCGCTCGGCAGGTACCCGAGTTGCGCAAGCTGCTGGAACTGCGCGAGGCGCTGGTAGCCCTGAAGGGGCCCATGGGTAACGTGCCCGCGTTCCGCAAGCAGTTGCAAGCCCTGCTCGGGGATGAGGCGGCGCGCAGCAAGCTCGCGCAAGAGCTGAGCCAGGCGCTCAAGGGCTCGTCCGACTGACGCACCTTCTGCTGCACATCACACCTTCCTATATCTCCGCGGCTTCAAGGAAAAGAACATGAAAACCGAAAGCGCTGTTGTCCAGGCTGAAGCGGCCCAATCCCAGGGGCTGCTCGAACAGATCATGGCGCAGACGCGCATCGAGCCCAGTCATGAGGGCTACGCTATCGCCGAACGCGGTGTTGCTGCGTTTATTGCCGAAATGCTCAAGACGGATGATCACGAGCAGCCCATCAGCAAGCTGCTGGTGGACAGCATGATTGCCCGGCTCGACGAGCAAATCACCGCCCAGATGGACGAGATCCTCCACGATCCGTCGTTCCAGAATCTGGAATCCCACTGGCGCCAACTCAAGCTTCTGGCCGACAACACCGATACGCGTGAGAACATCAGGATCGGCTTCATGCATGTCGGCAAGGCCGAGCTGCTGGAAGACTTCGAGGGGGCCGGCGATATCACCCGTAGCGGCCTCTACAAGCATGCCTACACGGCGGGTTATGGCCAGTTTGGCGGCGAGCCGGTGGGCTGCATTGTCAGCAGCTACACCTTTGGCCCTTCGGCGCCGGACATCAAGCTGCTTGGCTACGTGGCCGCGGTCGGCGCCATGGCCCACGCGCCGTTCCTGGGCGCTGCCGGTCCCGAGTTCCTGAATGTGGAAAGCTTCCAGGAGCTGCCCAACCTGAAGGAAATCAGCGACATCTTCGAAGGTCCTCGTTTCGCCAAATGGCGTAGCCTGCGCGAATCCGAGGATGCGCGCTACCTGGGCCTGACCATGCCGCGCTTCCTGCTGCGCCAGCCGTACGACCCGTTGGACAACCCGACGCGTACCTTTGTCTACCGCGAAGGCGTCCACGGTAACCACGCCAACTACCTGTGGGGCAACACCTCGTTCCTGCTCGCCAACCGCATCACCGACAGCTTTGCCAAATACCGCTGGTGTCCGAACATCATCGGCCCGCAGTCCGGCGGGTCGGTGGATGATCTGCCGGTCCATCTGTATGAATCCCTCGGCCAGTTGCAGGCCAAGATTCCCACCGAAGTCCTGGTGTCGGACCGCCGCGAGTTCGAACTCGCCGAAGCGGGCTTTATCCCTCTGACCATGCGCAAGGACAGCGACAACGCTGCTTTCTTCTCCGCCAACTCGGTGCAAAAGCCGAAGGTTTTCCCGAAGACCGAGGAGGGCCAGGCCGCGCAGACGAACTACAAGCTCGGCACGCAACTGCCGTACATGTTTATCGTCAACCGGCTGGCGCATTACCTGAAAGTGCTGCAGCGCGAGCAGATCGGTAGCTGGAAAGAGCGGCAAGACCTTGAGCGCGAGCTGAATAACTGGCTCAAGCAATACATCGCCGACCAGGAGAGCCCATCGGCAGACGTGCGCAGCCGCCGCCCGCTGCGGGCGGCCCGCGTGGTCGTGGCGGATGTGGCAGGTGATCCGGGCTGGTATGAGGTGTCGCTCGCGGTGCGTCCGCACTTCAAGTACATGGGTGCCAACTTCGAACTGTCCCTTGTCGGCAAGCTCGACAAGGAATAACGAGAGTCACGTCATGCCGAGAACGCTCGGACAGGGAAGTTTGTTCGAGCGGCTCGATCCCGAGCTTGCGCCGCGACGTCTGCGGACGAGCCAGGATCTGGCCGCCGAACGCATCCAGGCCATCAAGCGGCATCTCGAGTGGGTGCTCAATGCTCGGCAGGGCTGTTCTTCCAGCAGTCCTGAATTAGGCCTGCCGGATTTCAATGACGTCGCGGTCGGCAGTGCCGATCTGCGGCACCGTTTGGGCGAGCACATTCATGCCGTGGTCAGCGAGTTCGAGCCGCGGGTCACGGTGACCCGCGTTCAGCCGCTCACGGATGCCATGCGCCCGATGGATTTGCATTTCCGGCTGCACTGCCTGGTGCCGGTTCGCAACGCACACGAAAGCATCGAGCTCGACTTGGTGCTTCAGCATCACAACAGGATCGCGCGGTTCACCTGACCCGCCGCGCGATCCGCAATGGAAAGTCGTTGCCATGACATTACGCCGCAAGTTCCGAGAAGAGCTCGACTACTTACGTCGCTTCGGCCGCGAGTTTTCCCGTGACAATCCGCAACTCTCCCGCTTCCTTGGAGGGGAGGGCGCCGATCCCGATGTCGAGCGCTTGCTCGAAGGATTCGGTTTCCTAACCGCCAAGCTACGGCTCAAGATTGAAGATGATTTGCCGGAGCTGACGCACTCGATGCTGCAGCTGCTGTGGCCGAACTACCTTCGGCCGCTGCCGAGCTCGACCATCGTCTGCTTCGAGCCGGTCGAAACGGCCATCACGCAGCGGCAAACCGTGCCGAAGGGAACCGTCGTGTTGTCCCGCCCGGTGGATGGCGTCCAGTGCCGCTTTCGCACTTGTGCGGACGTTCACCTGCTGCCGCTCAAGATGACCCAGGTGAGCGATGCCCATTCGCGAGAAAAGTCGATCGTGACGGTCGAGTTGTCGTTCCTGACCGACAACCCGCCCAGTCTCATGGACTGTGACCAGCTGGATTTCCAGCTCAGTGGCGACGACACCACGGCGCAGACCATCTATCTCTGGTTGTCTCAGTACCTCGACAAGGTCAGGGTAGACATTGACGGCAAGGCGTTCTCACTGCCCAACCGACAGGTGGAGTTTCCTGGTTTCGCCCCGGATGAAGCCCTGCTGCCATATCCGAAAAATGCCTTCGACGGCTACCGGATATTGCAGGAGTACTTCATTTTTCCCCAGCGCTTTCATTGCTTCCGGTTGAGCGGCCTGGCGCCGTTCTGGCCGTCGACCAGCCAGGAGGCGGTCCGGATCGAGTTCCACTTCAGCCGGCCGATGCCACCGGGCATTCGCCTGCGCGATGGCGACCTTGCCCTGTACTGCGCCCCCGCGGTCAACCTGTTCGCCCGTGACGCCGAGCCGATCAGGATAGACGGCAAGCTCGCACAACAGCCGGTTTATCCCGCGGGGCAGCCGCCGCTGGCCTACGAGATTTTCAGCATCGACGAGGTACGGGGGCTGCGTCGCCACGCTGACGGGCGACGTGGAGACGGGCTGCGTACCTTCCGCCCATTCGAGTCGATGGCGCACGAAGTCGAGCATGCCGAAGGTCGTACCGCGATCTACTACCGAACCCACATTGGCAACGCGCTTGACGGCAGCGGTCTCGACCACGCCGTTTCCTTCGTGCGTGCCGACGAAAGCGAGTATGTGGACCAGACCGAAACGGTTTCGCTGTCGCTCACCTGCACCAATCGCGACCTTCCGCTTGCACTGGACGTGGGCGATATCTGTGAGGGGTCGGAAAGGGCGCCATCCTACAGTCGCTGCCGCAACATCACGCGTCCGACGCCATCCTATCGGCCGGTGCTGGACGGCGATCTTCAGTGGAGCCTGATCTCCAACCTGTCGCTGAACTACCTGTCGCTGCTCTCGGCCGAACCGCTCAAGGCGGTCCTGCGCGCCTACGACTTCGCGGCGCTGCATGACATCCAGCATGCGCGGGCCAGCAGCAAGCGACTGGCCGGCATCGGCGAGGCCGAGACCAAACCGATGGACTGGCTCATGAAGGGGCTGCCCATCCGTGGCTTGAAGACAGTGCTGCACCTGGATCAAGACGCCTTCCTTTGCGAAGGGGACCTCTATCTGTTCGGCAGCGTGCTGAGCCACTTCCTGGCGCTCTACGCCAGCATCAACTCCTTCCACGTGCTGGAAGTCATCAACACCAGCAACAACGAGCGCTACCAATGGCCATTGCAGATCGGCAAGCAACCCCTGATCTAGCCGTCGCCGATGCAGTGCTCGCCAGCGCGAAGGCCTACGACTTCTTCCGCTTGCTGGAGCAGTTGCATGCGCTGCACGGCGACGACCTGGAAGCGAGCGATCCGCTCGGGGATGCCCATTGGCGCATCCGCCTGAGCAGTTCGGCCGGACTGGCATTTCCGGCGTCGGACATCAGCTTCGCCGCGCGTATGCCCGACGGCTCTGCCAGCGACTACCAGATACGGGCCAACTTCTTCGGGCTGCACGGCCCCGACTCGCCGCTGCCGGGCTATTACCTGGACCGTCTTGCCTATGAGTATGGGCAGGGCATCGGGATTCGTCCGGCCTTCCTCGACTTCTTTCACCACCGTCTGCTCACACTGCTGCACCGGGCATGGCGCAAGTACCGCTATCACATCCGCTTCCGCAGCGAAGCCAGCGACGGCTTCTCCCGCTATGTATTTGCCCTCGTCGGGCTGGGCGACGGCGACTTGCGCGGCGCGACACCGCTGCCCTGGAGCCGTCTGCTCAGTTTCGCCGGCTCCATCATCAACCGCAGCCGCTCCGTGTCGATGGTCGCGGGCATCGTGGCCGATTGCTTCGCCCTGAAATCCGTTCAGGTGCGCGAGTTCGAGATTCGTTACGTCGACATCCCGCCGGGGCAGCGCCTGTCGCTGGGCAAGCGCAATGGCGAGGTCGGCGACAGCTTCGTGATCGGCAAGCGGGTGCGCGCCTGCCACAACAAATTCACCATCGTCATCTCCGATCTCGACCAGGAGCGCTTCCGCCACTTTCTGCCCAGCGGAGAGGACTTCGCACGCCTGCGCAAGCTCATGGAATTCCTGCTGCGCGATCCGATGGCCTTCGACCTGGAGCTGCGACTTCGCCCGGCGGAAGTCGAGTCCTTCAATCTGAGCCGGGGGCGCGGTTCGCATCTCGGCTGGACCACTTTCGTCAATGGCGATGACGCCACTCGAACCCCCGTGCGTATCAAGGTGCGACTATGAACACGCCCATTCCTCCAACAAGCCGGATGTCGGCAGACACGCAGCGCCTCGAACTACTCGTTGCCAATACCCATGCCCTGCGCGCCGGCAGCACTGCACGGCATAGCTTCGGCCATGCTGGCGGCACCATTGGCAGCCACGGTGCCGACTGGCGGCTCGATGACGGGCAAGGCCAGGTACAGGCGATTCACTGCGAGATCGCCTGGATCGACAACAGCTACTGCGTGCGCGACCAGAGCGGCGCCACCCGCGTCAACGATGCCGAGACACCGTTGCGGCGTGGCACGGCCGCGCGTCTGCGCGACGGCGACATGCTGCATATCGGCGCCTATCAGGTCACCGTCCATTTGCAGACGTCCGAGCCGCATCTGCACAACAGCCAGCCGCTGCAGCAGCGTTCGGTGGGTGAGCTGCTCAACGAGCCGAGCGCCGGCCTGCACCCGGTGGCCGAGGCCGACCGGCTGCTGGACGCGGGGGCGCGCAAGCCCGATTTCAGCGCCTTCGATGACCTCGCGAGAGAGCGCCGGCCCGCAGACGAGCGCGATCCGCTGGCCGCCCTGGATGCGGAGCAACAGCGGCGCGAGCCGGTACTCGGCATCGCCCCGCTGGACCCGACGAACTACGGACTCAGTCCCAGCCAGACCCAGGCCAACCACGCCCGTACCCGATTCGAAGCCGTGTCCGGCTCACCCAAGACCATATCTGGAGAATCCACGATGCCGCAGTCCTACTCGCGAGCCGTCTCGACCGGCGACACCAATGCCCTGATCCAACCGTTGGTGGAAGGGCTGGGAGCCCCGGTCGGCGTGGTCGATCCTCAGATGGGGCAGGCGCTGTTGCACGAGCTCGGCAGGACGTTGAGCGCTGTCATTCACGGTATCACGGCCTTGCAGCACGCCCAGGACGGCCAGCGGCGCAATCTGGCGCCGCTGGCCCGCACGCTCCAGCCCATCGAGGACAACCCCTTGCGCCTGGGGCTGGGTTACCCGGAGACCGTACGCGCGCTGTTCTCCAGCGAACGCAGCGTCGTGCATCTGTCGCCGTCCGCCGCCGTGGAGGAAAGCCTTGCCCAGGTTCAACGGCACCAGACCGCGCTGATCGAGGCCATTGAGGCCAGCCTCCAGGCTCTGCTGCGTGCCTTCTCGCCGGAGCAACTGCAGCAGCGCTTCCAGCGCTATCGGCCGGCCCAGGTCCAACCATCCGAGGGAGCGGACTGGAACTGGCAGATGTACACCCACTACTACAACGAGCTGGCATCCCCTCGCCAGCAAGGCTTCGAGAAACTGTTCTGGGAAGTCTTCGAACAGGCCTATGACCGAGCCCTGCGCCAGGAGCCGCGATGAAGCGGCTCGTCTGCGCGCTGATGCCACTGCTGATGCTCATGGGATGCAGCACCGTCGGCAATGTTTTCAAGAAGACGGGGCAGGTGCTGATGGACCCGTCCATCCAGGTGGGCGTGGATGATGACCAGCCGACCCAGATCGGCCTCAGCCTGTATGCCGACCACGACGTCAATCCCAATGGGCAGGATCAGGTGCCCGGGCTCGATGCTACCGATGAGCAGGACGCGGAAGACGGCCCCTATGCCGTGCGTTTCGTCAGCGCCAGCAAGCCCGAACTCATCGAAAACCTGCAACTGTTGATCGAGCAGCTGCGCACCGGCGCCGATGCTTCCGCGTTTGTCGCGAGGCCCGCGGCCGGTGTCGGTGCGCTGTCCGAGCGTCCGGGAGCCGGGCAGTCGAGCGAGCAGGTGATCGTGCCTCCGTTGCCGAACACGGGGATCGCCGGTCGGCAGGGTCTCGAACTGGGGCAGTACGACGCCAGTGGTCGCCGTTACAGCTTTGCGTCGTCGACCGCCCGGTCGAAGCTGACCAAGCCACCTGGAACCCCCATCGCCTTCAAGGTCGTGCAACTCAAGGACGACTCCGTGCTGCTCAATGCAGACCCGGATCAACTGCGCAAAGACCTGAAGAAGACCCTGGGCAGCACCTACCTGGCCGCCGACGACTACCTGTTGTTGCCTGGACAGTTCAAATTCGTGCCCTTCGGCGAGGTTCGCGCCGGCACGCGCTTCATCGCCGCTATTGCGGACTTCCACGACGCGAACGCGGTGGCCTGGAAGCAGGTCATGGCGATCGAGCCCAAGGGCCGCAAATATTCGTTGCTGGTCAAGTTGAGCGAAACGCGCGTGAGCCTGACGCGTGAGGGGCGGCCCGCGCTACCCGCGGCCCCCGCGCCGGCGGCCTGCCCTGTGCCTGCCGCGCCCACCAAGAAAACCGCCAAGCGGCCGACCGCGAAGTTGCCGGCAGCAACGGCCGTCCCGCCGCTGCCGGCTGGGCCGTTGCCTTCGGCTCCGAAACTGCCGGCCGCTTCCAACCTATCCCGAATCCAGGTAACGCCATGACCTCACGCAACGCCGTGCTCTGGGGAGAAGGACTGTTCGTCCAGCCCCAGCACTTTCAGCAGCAGGCTCGAGCCGCCGAGTACCACGCCAACCAGCGCGTGAACAGCGTCAGCGACCATCTTTACGGCTTCAGCGAACTGGAACTCAACCATGAGTACCTGGCCTTCGGCAAGGTGGCGATCGTGCGGGCGCGCGGCGTGATGCCCGACGGCACCGTCATCGATATTCCCGGCGAGCAGCCGGCGCCGGAACCCCTGGCCATTACCGATGCCAGCGTGGCCAATCAGACGGTCTACCTGACGCTGCCGCTCAAGCAAGACAGTGGCCTCGAAGTCCGCTGGCCCGATACCTATGCCAACGCGCGCTACGTGGCCCGCACGGAGGCCGTGCGCGACACGCACAGCCTCGAAGGCGACCACCAGCCGGTGGACCTCGTTGTCCCCAACCTTCAGTTCGCACTGGAACAGCAGGACCGCAGCGCCTTCACCGGCATCGCCATGTGCCGCATTCTCGACCGCCGCCCTGACGGCAGCCTGGTGCTGGACGACAACGGGTTCTATCCCACCAGTCTGTCCGTGAACGCCATCGCGCCGCTGCATCGCTTCGTCGGCGAAGTGGCCGGGCTGATGCGCGAGCGGGCCAAGAACATCGCCGAACGCATCGGCTCCGCGGGTCAGTCGGGCGTGGCCGACGTCACGGACTTCAACCTGCTGCAAGTCATCAACCGCCTGCAGCCCTGGTTCAGCTACCTGTCGCGCAAGCGGCATGTCCATCCCGAGGAGCTCTACGTGGCCTTTATCCAGGCCTGCGGTGAACTGGTCACCTTCACCGACGAGGGCCGTCTGCCGCAGGAGTACCCGGCCTATCAGCACGACGATCCGCGCGTGTCCTTCCGCATCCTCATGGATACCCTGCGGCGGACCCTGAGCACCGTGCTCCAGCCCCGCGCGGTGTCGCTGCCGATTGTCGAGCAGCGCTACGGCTCGCTGACTGCGGAGGTGCGCGATCGCACGCTGATCGAAGGTGCGGAATTCGTGCTCGCCGTGCGCGCCCGGATGTCCGCGGACGACCTGCGTCAGTTGTTCGTCCAGCAAGCCAAGGTTACCTCCGTGGAGCGGCTCGGCGAACTGGTCAGCCTGCAACTGCCCGGCATCCCGCTCAAGCAGTTGCACGTGGCGCCTCGCTATCTGCCGTATCACGCCGGTTTCATCTATTTCGAGCTCGATCGTACGCATCCGGCATGGCAGGTCATGACGCAACAGACATCCGGCTTCGGCTTCCACGTCGCCGGCGACTTCCCTGAACTGGAAATGCAGTTCTGGGCCATCCGGAGCCAATGACATGACCACGACCGTTCCCCTCGACGACCCGCGCACGCTGCGCTCACGCCCGGCTCCCGGCCACGCCGCCGCGGACGTGCTCAGCCAGACCGTCGGCTATCAGCGAATCGAACAGCTCAACGGCGACCCGGACCTGAGTTTCCAGTTGCGCGGCCATGGCTGGAATCCTCTGGTGGACGGCGCGCAGCCGTTGCTGGCTCTGGTGATTCGCCTGCGCCGGCTGGAGCGCTGCGACGACATCGGCAAGCTCTATCAAACCGTGCGCGACCAGATCGGCGCGCTCGACGAGGAAATCCGCCAGCACAGCTACGACAGCGCCACGCAACTGGCTTTTCGCTACGCCTTGTGCGCCTTCATCGACGAGGCCGTCATGGCTACCCCCTGGGGCGGCTCCGATTCGGTATGGGCCAAGCGGTCGTTGCTCAGCCACTTCCATAACGAAACCTGGGGCGGCGAGAAGTTCTTCACCGTGCTCACCCGCATGCTCGTGGAGCCCGCCAAGTACCGAGACGTACTGGAGTTCAAGTACCTCTGCCTGTGTCTGGGTTTTACCGGTAAGTACGGTGTGCGTAACAACCGCGATGAGTCGCTCAACCACATCATCGACCGATTGCACCACGTGTTGCGCGGGTTGCGTGGCGACGTCCCGGAAAAGCTCACCGATGGCGGCCGGAATATCGCCACACGCCGTTACCGGCTCGGCGGACAACTGCCGTGGTGGACGCCCTGGGCCTGCGCGTTGGTGCTGCTCACCGGCGCGTATGCCTACTTCAGCGTTCAGCTGGACAGCAGCACCGGGCAGGTACTGCGCGCGCTGGACGCCACCCTCAAGCGCTAGCTCCAAGCACCCCAAGGAGGATCGCCATGGTCAGGAAAACGAGCAGTTACGGCGGTATCAAGACGGATGACCTCGATATCGAAACGTACCTCGCGGCTGGCGTCATGGCGGCCCATGGGTTCTGGATGGAACGCTACGCCGAGCGCCAGCAATGGCTGCGCCATTGGCAGCGGGTGCAGGTCAGCCACTGCCTGACTGATTTTCCGCCGGGAGATCGAACGCGGCTCGCGGCGGTCCATGCCGGTGATTTTTCTACCGATTGAGGAGCACACCCATGCCTCGACAATCCGACCTGCGTTTCACCTTCAACGCGGGTGGCATCGAGTTCGACGTCGTCCAGTTCGAACTGGACGAAGGCCTCAGCACGCCGTTCGCCCTGTCGGTGGACCTCGCCAATACCGATCCATCGATCGACTTCTCGGCCGTCCTCGACCACCCCGCGCAGCTCACCATCTGGCGCGCTGACCAGCCCGTGCGCTACGTCCATGGTCTGGTCAGCGATTTCGAACAGGGGGAAACCGGCTTTCGCCGCACCCGCTACCGTGCCATGGTTGAACCCAAACTTGCGCGCACCGGCCTGTGCGCGGACTGGCGCATCTTCCAACGGCAGAGCGTGCCGGACATTCTGTCTGCAGTGCTCAAGGAACACGAGATCACCGACTACGAACAGTTGGTGACCGAGACGCATCTGCCGCGTGAATATTGCGTGCAGGCAGGCGACAGCGACTTGCATTTCCTCGCCCGGCTGGCGGCGGAAGAAGGCTTCTACTACGCCTTTGCGTTTGCCGATGCCAGCCACCGCCTGGTGCATGGGGACAATCTCTACATCTTCGGCTCCATCGACGGCGGCCCGGTCGAATACAACGCCACGCCAGGAGGCGACCAACCTACGCCAGCGCTGCGTCGCTTCCGCTACAGCGAGCGCGTGCGCACTGCGCGGCAAACCCAGCGCGACTACACCTTCAAGCACCCGGCCTATAACCAGGAGCATCGACACGACGGCACGCAGCTCGACCACCAGGGGCAGGACTACGAGGTCTACCATTTCCCCGGCCGCTACAAGGAAGACGCGGCGGGGCAGCCCTTCACCCGAACCCGCCTGCTCGGGCTGCGCGGCGACGCCCGTACCGCGGAAGTGGAAGGCGACGATGCGCGCCTGGTGCCCGGCCTGGCCTTCGACCTCACCGGCCATCCCCGTGCCGACCTCAACCGCGGCTGGCGCCCCCTGCGCATCAGGCACCGCGGCGTGCAGCACACCAGCCAGGCCGAGGAAAGCGCAGGCGCGGAACAGGGCACCCACTACAGCTATACCGCCGAGCTGATTCCCGATGATGTGGAATGGCGTCCTCAGCCGATCGCCAAGCCGCGCATCGATGGCCCGCAGGTCGCCATCGTCGTCGGCCCGCCGGGCGAGGAAATCCACTGCGACGAGTGGGGCAGGGTGAAGGTCCAGTTCACCTGGGACCGGCAGGGCAAGTCCGACGAACACAGCTCCTGCTGGATCCGCGTTTCGCAGAACTGGGCCGGTGCCACCTGGGGCCACATGGCTATCCCGCGTATCGGCCAGGAAGTCCTGGTGGGCAATATCGACGGCGATTGCGACCAGCCTCTGATCATCGGCAGGACCTACATGGCCCTGCAGTTGCCGCCGTACGAGCTGCCCAAGCACAACATCCTCAGCACGATCAAAAGCAAGGAGCACAAGGCTGGGCGCAACAATGAACTGCTGTTCGACGACACGAACGGCGAGATCAGCACCACACTGCGCAGCGACCAGGGGGCCAGCGCGCTCAACCTGGGCTACCTCGTCCACCCGCGTCCGGGCGGCGGCAAAGCGCGCGGCAAGGGTTTCGAGCTGCGCACCGACGAGCACGGCGCCGTGCGCGCCGGCTCCGGCCTGCTGTTGACCACCGAGCCGCGCCCCCACGCCGGCGAGCACCACAAGGACCTCAAGGAGACCGCTGCCCGTCTGGACGTGGCCGGCGAGCAGCAGGATGGCTTCGGCACCCAGGCCCGCGAAGTACAGGCGCAGGAAACGGGCGACCAGGATGCGGTCGCCAAGGCCCTGCAAAAGCAGCACCAGGGCATCCTCGGCAGTGGCCCAGGTGACCCGGCCAGCAACAACTTTCCCGAGTTCGCGCAGCCGTACCTTGTCGTCGCCAGCCCGGTGGGTATCGCCACCAGCACGCCTGGCTCGACCCATATCGCCAGCGGCGAACACATTGCGCTCAGCAGTACGGAACATATCAGCATGACCAGCGGCAAGCGTCTGCTCGCCAGCGCCAGCCGTGGCATGCGTTTGTTCGTGCAGAGCCTTGGCTATCGCCTGGTGGCCGCGGCGGGGGACATCGACATCCGCGCGCTGAAAGACAGTATCAACCTGCTGGCCAAGCTCAACATCACCCACACCGCCGACCGCATCACGCTGAACGCCAAGACCGAGCTGGTCATCAACGGCGGCGGCAGCGCGACCGTCTACAACGCGGGCGGGATTACCCACCAGACCAGCGGCCGCTATACCGGCCACGCGGCCAAGTTCAGCTACACCGGCCCGAAAAATCGCGCGGCCAGCTTCCCGGCGCCGCCCAAGCCCAGCGAGGGAAATCTGGAACTGTTCAATCGTTACGCCAGTCGTTTTGCCAATGGCGCAGGCATCAGCGCGGGGACCTACGAAGTGGAGGACGCCATGGGCAAGATTTTCAAGGGGGCTCTCGACAAGGCCGGCCATAACGTAGTCGCAGGTGCAGCGCCCGGGCCCGCGCGCGTGCGGTTTGGCACGGATCCCGCCGACACCATGTCGGTGGCCAACTATTTCGGTACGGCACCCTGGCCTGAGGCTGAGGCGACGGGAAAATCGCAACGGTCGATCGCCATGGCAGGAGGGTTGATTGCAGCGAAGGACGCCGCAGAACCGATATCTGCCACTGGCCTCATGGGCAGCGTGGGCACGGGCGTGGCTGGCCTCATGGACCTCGCAGGCACGCTGACGTCCGCGTCTGGCCTGGGTCAGATTGCGCCTGTTCTCGGCCAGCTCGCAGGGGCCAAGAATGTATTGTTGAGCGCCGCCGGCAGCAAGATCCAGGGCTGGGTGCCGCCGCTTGCGGAAGCCGATCGCTGGCTGACCGGTGCCGCCCCAGCCTACGGGAAAGCCGCGACGAAGGCGAGCGATCCGATGGCGATGATGCGCACGCCGGGAATCCGCACATGAAGCGACCGGGTCTCTTTACGTTCTGGGCCGCGATGGATCTGCTCTACCTTGCGCGCTACCTCTGGCTGAACGCAGTGGAAGGCAAGATTCCGTTCGTTGCGGACATCCTTCGTCTCCAGAACCTAGAGCAGCCCACATGGTATGCCCCTCTGACAACTAGCTTGTCACTGGGGCTGACCTGCTTCATCGCGGTAACGGCTTATCTGTTTCTCACCAACAGTTGGGCAGCACGGCCGATGGCTTATGTCCAGATTCCGTTTCGTCTATTGCTGGCAGTGCCGTCGCTGTCGTTCATTCCCTGGCTGCTGAACCTGTTCGGTTCACACAGCCTGGTACTGAACATCGCGCTCCTGATCGTCTCCGAAAGCGTGAAGGTGTTCTCCCTCTATCGCAGCGGTCGTCACGGCGGCCATGCGAATCAACGGCCATTGTGAGGTAGCCGCATGCCGCGCAGCCTCTCTGTCTTCCCATGCCACTTGGCACTGCTACGCAGCGGTGTCGCTTCACGTTCAACCCCGTGAGTACACGTATGATGGATACGATCAGCAACACCGCATCCCCCGCCCGCGAAAGGCAGATTGCCGTCGTTCCGGTGAATCAAATCCAATCGGCGGACGTCGCGCTGAGCATCAAGGCCTTTGATGACTGGCTGATCAATATCAGCAGCGGCGCCATCTCGTTGGAGCGTCTGCGAAGTGCAGCAGGGAATGTGCCGGTGCTCGGCAACATCCTGCCGTTGGTAGATGGTCTCGGCGACCTCGTCACCCTGGTGCAAGCGCAATCACGTACCACCTTCGACTGGGCAACGTTAGGCATCAACCTCATTGGCTTGGCTCCGGCAGCCGACACCGCGCCGGCTCGCATGAGCCTGCGGCCGGCTTTGTTCCTTGTGCGCCAGGAACTGCGGCAGAGCGGGGGCCTTGGCGAGTCGGCCTTCAACACCCTGGCCACCCACCTCAATGCCAGCATCAAGGGCGAACTGGACGACTTCGTGCAACGGACCCAGGCCGAGTTGCCCGGGTTCATTGAAGAGGCGGCGACGCTGGGACAGACGCTGGTGCTGGACCTTGCCGCCGGCCTCAACGCGCTCGCCGTTGGCGCGCCGCTGGGGAGCGATGTGGCAGGGCCGGCGTCCTTGACGGCGGCAGGCGATTCGTGGCGCGACCCCACCTGTGTGTTCGCGAATGGTTACGACGCGGCCGTTCTCTTCCACAAGAGTGCGGCCAAGGCCAGTCTTGGCAAGGCTGCCGGCCCGCTGTCGGCGGAGGCGCTCGGCGTGCTGCAGTCCCACATAGCGGCGCTGCGCCGCTTTGCCCCGGAACTGGGCGTGCAGATCCGGCGGCTAGCCGATCCGGCCTTGGAGCAAAGCATCGGCTGGATCATTGCGCAATGGCAGCGCTCGCTCGCCGCAAGAGGTCCTAGCGTGGGGCAGAGCGCCAATGTCAAGCTCGATACCACCAGTATCAGCAACCAGGCGAGACCCGGGCAACCCCTCGAGGCACGAGAAGCCGAATGCAGGGCGGAGCAGGACCCCAGCGATTGCAAGAGCGGCACCTGCACTGGTACCGGCAGCAACATCAGCTTCGCCACGGGCAGCGAGTCCATCGCACATACCGACTTCATCCTGCCTGGCCCGTTCCCGATCGCCTGGACGCGCAGCTACCGCTCCAGCCAGGCCGCCTATGACAGTGGAGAACTCGGTGCGCGCTGGACGACTGTGTACACCAAGCGATTCGACGTGGCTGGGGAGCGCCTGCGCTATCACGCCGCCGATGGTCGCAGCCACGACTATCCGCTGCCCAAGGTTGGGCAACACCATGAGGATCGCATCGAGGACCTCATCCTCGTGCGCGTGAGCGATCACCAACTGGTGCTGTGCCGTGGCTACGAGCGGCGTGAGACCTACCAGCGCCACGGCGACCGCTTTCTGCTGGTGCGGATCGAGTTGCGCGGAGGCGCCGGCATGCTGCTCGGCTACGACCACCGCGTTGGCAATCGCGCGGTGCTGTCGGACCTGATCACCTACCAGGACGACCCCAGTCAGGTACACACCCGTCTCGGCGCCCTGGTGGACGAAGCGGGCCGCATCACTGGCCTGTGGCTGATGGGCGAGCACGAACCCCTGCGTCGCCTGAGCCTGTACCGCTACGACGCAGCGGGCGACCTCATCCTGGCCCAGGATGAGAACGCTGCCGCGTGGACCTATCAGTACCAGCACCACCTGATCACCCGGTACACGGATCGCACCGGCCGCGGCATGAATCTGGTCTGGCAGGGTGAGGGTGCGGATGCCCGCGCCGTGCGTGAGTGGGCGGATGACGGCAGCTTCGACACCCGTCTGGAGTGGGACGAGAACATTCGCCTCACCTACGTTACCGACGCCCACGGCCAGGAGACCTGGCACTACTACGACCACCTCGGCTACACCTACCGGATCGTTCACCCGGACCAGCGCTCTGAATGGTTCTTCCGGGACAGTGCCAAGAACGTCGTCCAGCACGTCAACAGCGCGGGCCATACCAATCGCTTCGCGCATGACGAGAACGGCAACCTGCTGGAACATATCCGCGCCGACGGCACCACCGTGCATTACGCGTGGGATAGCCAGGATCAACTCATCAAGGTCAGCGACGCCGAAGGTGGCCTCTGGCTGCGCGACTACGACACCCGCGGTCGGCTGACCGAAACCATCGATCCGCTGGGCAACAAGACTGAGTATGCCTACAACTTGATGGGGTTGCCGATTGGCATCACCGATGCCAACGGCAAACAGAAGCAGCTCGAATACAACGCAAACGGCCAGCTCACCCGCTACGTGGACTGCTCAGGTAAGGCTAGCACCTGGACCTATGACGAGCGTGGCCGGCTCATCCAAATAACCGATTCGGGTGGTAACGCCACCACCTACTGCTACGAAGCGGGTCAGCTCGCCACCATTGTTCAGCCGGACAACATCGAACACCGTTTCGAGCGGGATGCCGAGGGGCGCCTGTTGGCATACATGGATCCCCAAGGTCGGCGTACCACCTGGGGCTACAACGATGCTGGGTTGCTTGCATATCGCATCAGTGCTGCCGGGCAGAAGCTGCATTATCAATGGGACAAGCTTGGCCAGCTCACCGCACTGCGCAACGAGAACGGGCGCGAAACCACGTTTGTTTATGACTCGGTGGGCCGTTTGTTGGCCCAAAGTGGTTTCGATGGTGGCACCACGCGCTACGTGTATGACGATGCGAGTGGGATGCTGGCGCGTGCCATCGACGGCCAGCGCATCACCGCCTACAGCTTCGACGAGATGGGCCGGCTGATCGAACGGCGCGCTGCACTACAAACCGGCGACACGATCCCACGCGAGGCCGATTGGCAAGTTGAACGCTTCGCCTATGACGGCAACGGCAACCTGGCACTAGCGGTCAATGCGGATAGTCGCCTGCAATGGTTCCATGATCTGGCAGGCAACCTGGTGCGTGAGCACCAGCATTACTCCCGTCTAGCTAAGCCGCTGGTGGCGGTATGGCTGCATGAGTACGATGCGCTCAACCAGCGCATTGCAACCGTGCGTCCAGATGGTCACCGCGTCAGTTGGCTCACCTACGGCAGTGGCCACCTGCTGGCCCTCCAGTTGGATGATCGAGAACTGGTCAGCTACGAGCGAGACGACCTGCATCGCGAGGTGGCACGCCTGCAGGGCAATGGCTTGTTGCAGACGCAAGCATGGGATGCCGTGGGTCGACCGAGCGAGCAGGTGCTCGCGCGCGACACACTGAAAGGCCCGCCCGGGCAGACCAGCGGCGATAACCGCCTGCTGGTACGGCGCTATCAATATGACGCTGCCAGCCAGCTTACTGCTATCAATGACACGCGGCGCGGCCAACTGGCTTATCGTTACGACCCGGCGGGCAGATTGCTGGAAGCTGCCAGCCGGCTGGGTCAGGAAACCTTCGCGTTCGACCCCGCTGGCAATCTGATCGATCCGGACGAGGAGCGTGAAGCCGAGCGCCAGCACATGCCGCCCGTCAAGGCACTGGACAACCTGCTCAAGCAGTATGCCGGTACACATTACCAGTACGACGCTCGCGGCAACCTCACCCAGCGCTGGCATAACGGCAAGGAGAGTCGCTTCACCTGGGACCTGTTCGACCGGCTCACCCATTACGACGACGAGCGCTTGCAGGTCGACTACGCCTACGATGCGCTCGGGCGGAGATTGTTCAAGCACAGCCAGGCGCACTATCAGGAGCGGCGCGAAGCCGGCCCGCATTGGAACCGTGCTCAGCGCGTGAAGCGCAACCGTGAACTGGGCTGTGGCTTCACGCTGTACGGCTGGGATGGCGACACGCTGGCGTGGGAAAGCACCATCGCAGACGAGGACGGCTTCGGCGCGCGTACCACGCACTACGTGTACGAGCCGGGCAGATTCGTGCCAGTGGCGCAATCTGTACGGCACGAGCCGATCGCCTTGCTGGACCAGCCTAAGCACGGCGACTACTACCGGCGTGACAAGGATCCACTTTGGCTGCCGCCACCGCCCGCTCCGTCAATCGACAGTTTTGCCTGGTACCAGTGCGATCACTTGGGCACACCGCTCGAACTAACGGATGAGCGAGGCGCAATCGTATGGAATGCTGAGTACTCGGGTTGGGGGAAGGCTCGAGAGGTGATTTGCGAAGCGAGCGGGGCAGTCTCCCATGCCAACCCGATCCGCTTCCTGGGCCAGCATCATGATGCGGAATCCGGTTTGCATTACAACCGTTATCGCTATTACGACCCAAATGTCGGGCGCTACGTGTCAAAAGACCCCCTCGGGCTGCTCGGTGGCTACAACCTGTACGCCTATGTGCGGAATGCGCCGACTATGCGCAGCGATCCATTGGGTCTGCAGGACGTGGGATTCTTTAATGCGCCAGGAGTGCAGCAACGCGCTTCAGAGGGGATGTGGAGAATGCAGCAGGGGCAGAGTCCCGAGCAGATAATGAGGGAAATGTATCGGACGCCTCGTCCGATTATGACAGGTGAGTGCAGAGCTTCAGGAACCGTTGCGATGGGGACTGGCGGATCCATTGGGATTGCTGCAAACGAAAAAGCCGGATTGAGCGGGCAGGCGAGTATTCCAATGCTTGCCGCTGGCGCACGAGTGACAGCTTCTTGCGGATTTAAATTTAGCGATCCGGACGCCAAAAATTTACCGGCTTCGCCTGGTTTGGGATTTTCCGCTGGCATAGTTTCGATCGACATCGGGCAAACGTCGACTTGGCCAGAGCTGTACATCGGTATCGGTGCGGGTATCGGACCTGAAGTAAAGACACCCGTAACCCCTAGTTTATATGTGCCATTATTCTGAAGAATATATATGTGTGACCTTATTCAAGCGGCCAGAATTGTCATGTTTTTAATTTGTGGGATGCTAATTCTAGGCGGCGTCTTGTCGGCCTATCGGTTTTGTAGGAGGCGCGGAATCAATATGAATAAATTATCTGGCATGTTCGAGATGTATCGGCGTGTTTTTGTTTTTGAAAATAAGTCATTTTCCATCTTGATGTTTTTTTGTATGTATGGATCTGTTGCATTGATACTGGGGGTGTTTTTTTTAACGCAATGGGGCGTAGAGCAAGGCTGCAATTTCCCCCTGGCCAGGAACAAGACTTGGTGAGGCCACCGGTCTCAGAGGAAGAGGGCGATATCGATGACGCGCAGTCCATGGATGAGCTTGCGATACTTGCAGGCGATCATGTGCCGTAATGGCCTGACGAGATGCAGCCAGGTCAAGCTAATTGCGATTTTTTTTGTAGGACTTGCTCCGGGACTATCCATGGCGGCCGGCTACGCTCCAAGCGAATCAGAGATTATCGTGCTCAAATCGGTCATGAACGATGACATTAGCAACTTCTCGCAAGGTCGGCAGACCTATGCGGGAAATGTACTGAATGTGGCGGTGACTACCGTCACCGCAGACGAAGTTGCTCAGGCCTACAAGAAGGGGCGGTCTGCTGCCAATCATCAATTCTCAAAGAAATATGTACTACTTTCAGGTGTTGTTGCATCGCGCCAGGAAGACAGGAGTGGCTTGCCGACAGTGATGTTCCAGAGCACAGGCAAGTTTCAACTTCGTGCTCAATTTGATCCGGCGTTTGCAGCCCGCGGTCACCTCTTGCAAGAGGGTGATAAGGTTTCCTTAGGTTGTTCGCTTTCGAAAGCGGTGAAGGTCGGTGTTCATTTCGTGAACTGCAGGTTTGGAGACGATCTGGGAAAGATAGTTTGGGGAAAGTTGCGGACTTACCTGTTCGACTTCTATGAGGGCAAGCGCGCTGCGAACATCACAATTGCTGCGCTGGCAATCAACATTGCTCTATACGCACAGGTTTTGCCGCTTGATAGCGGCTGCCCGGATAACAAAGAAAGATGTGATGCCGCTTTCCAATCGGTTCGGTCGTTTGATGAATATCCGCAACTTCTGGCGAGCGTGATTAAACGGTTTCAGGATGCTGGCCTCGACTTTCGGGATTTCGAGGAACTACACAAGCACGAACTGGCCAAAGTCAAGCCACTAGAGGAGTCCGCGCGATGACGTGCTGGATGACGCAAAGGACACGGTTCTCGCCTGTATCGGAGGTGTGGCGGACGGCGCTGGAAATAGTTAACGTGGAGGATCACCATGGTGAAGTTTTAAACGGTTCTCGAAGCGATCAAGTCGATCGTTCGGCGCGACGTGTCACCTACGTTACCGACACCCACGGACAGGAGACCAGGCACTACTACGACAGCCTCGGCTACACCTACCGCATCATTCACCCGGACCAGCGCTCGGAATGGTTCTTCCGGGACAGTGCCAAGAAGCAACTGGGGAGTGCCGTGCAGGAGCAATGATTGCTGCTGGAACGGGCCTTTCCGTGGGAGCTTCCGTGAATGAGAAGGATGGCATCAGCGTGCAACCAAGCATCCCGATGATGGCAGTTGGTAGACGAGTGTCGGCGTCGTGCGGACTGCGGTTTAGAGATCCAAGCGCTGAATCACTAAAGGTTGGTCCAGCGGTCGGATTCAGTCGCGGGTTCTTTTCGGTAGATATAACCCATACTACATCGATATTCCCGGAGGCCTACATCGGAATTGGTGCTGGCATTGGTCAAGAGATTGAGATGCCATTTTCGCCAAGCGTAAATTTACCGGGATTTGAGGTTAAGTGATGTGTAAATACATTCAAATTTATAGAATTTCGATCGCTTTCATATGCGTTGTTATGCTAGCTTCGGCGTTTTTTGTTTCGCATGGGTTTTGCAAGAGGCAAGGAATAAATCCGAATACTTTATCTGGAATGTTGGAGATGTATCGTTGTGTTTTAAAATTCGAAAATAAGAAATTTTCGATATTGATGTTGGTGGCGATGTATGGTGGCGCTTTGGTGGTGCTTGGCGGAGTGATGCTGACGACGTGGGGCGAAAAGCAAGGTTGTAATTTCCCCGCCATTCTCAAGTTTGCCTTATAGCGATAAGCGGGAAATACTATTGAATTAAAGGTGCATGGGATGGAGTGCTATTTAAAGGATAGAGTCGGTTGTAGTTTTCGAATCCGAGATATGGGATGGCGATTGCGTCTGTATATGATCTTTGTCGCGGCGGGCATGCCGAGTATAGGTGTCGCGAGCAGCTATATCCCTAGCGATGTTGAAACTGCTCTTCTAACGATCGGCCGACAGGATGATGTGCGTGCATTTGCGGCGGGACAACAGAGCTATGCCGCACTGGTCTTGAATATCGACGTTGCGACAGCACAGGAAATCGCGGGCGTCTACCAAAGCAAAAGTGATGGGAAGGCCAATCACCGGTTCCTGAGCAGACGCGTGCTTGTGTCCGGCATTGTTGATGCGGTATGGCCAGACGACCTCGATCGTACGGTGCTCGTGTATGCCGACACGGGTGCGACCCAAGTACGGGCGATAGCGCATGGTAACCAGGCGTCGCGGGTGGCTACCTGGCGTGCAGGAAGCAAGGTTTCCCTCGTCTGCACCGGTGTAGGCGGAACCTCGCGTGCCGTTAGCTTTGACGATTGTGAGAATGCGGACGACGTTGGCCGGCGCGAATGGGAGCGTTTGGCTGCTTGGCTTGCCGATTTCTATCAAGGCAAATATGTCCCGAACGTGATGATCGTCACGCTGGCCATCAATATCGCGGCGCGGGCTAGGAGGATGCCTGCTGATCACGGCTGCGTTGAAAGCCTCGAGAAATGCCGGGAAGCGGCGACGGCGGTCGGTTCCCTGACCAGCGACAAAGGCCTTTTGAAGGAAGCCGTGCAGCGATTCGAGGCGAATGGACTCGATCTCGGCGTGCTGGTGCCCGTACGGCTGGAGCCATAGTTGAGAGGGAACATGTGCGACAAAATTCAAATGATCCGGATTCTCCTATTTGCCATCTGCGCAGTGATGGTGTTTGGGGGAATCTTTGCGATACACAGGTTCTGCAAGCGAAAGGGAATCGACATGAACACATCCCCCTGCATGTTTGAGATGTACCGCCGTGTCTTTGCATTCGAGGAAACCCGATACGCTTCCAGGGGCAGTGCCATGGCCATGAAGTGAATTTAAAGAAAGGCTACTTGGAGCAATTAAAGAGATTGGGGTTATTTTATTCTGGTGGGAATATTTTAATAAATTGGTTCCGTATGACTCGAATATTTAATAATCCTATATTTCTGATGGTTTTGGTTATTTTCGTATTTTGTTTGATTTCTTCTTTGGGGCCAACTTCGAATCAGGAAACATACAATGGGAAGCTCGGGCGGTGTGTTGATATGTGCAAGGAGTTAAATCGATTTGGTCGACTGATTAAGCCTAATCCGGTATCGCCAAAGTACACGATAGTAGACTATAAATGTGAGTGCTATTAAATTAAATGGCCTCTTGAGGCGTAAGTGCAATAAGCGTAGACCTCCTGTCCGGTACAGGAACACTGAAAATGTGTTGCCATCCGTTAGGTTGGATGGTACTAGCTTGGGTGCGCCGGCTGGAGTTTGGGCGTGGGCGCTCTCGAGCTCTAAGAGTATGGGGCGACGATGTAGCGCGTATGGGATGGAGTTTGACGATGGGAATGAATCATCTCCTTTTTGATTTTGCAAGACGAAAGGCGGGTGAGTTTAAAGAAAATCCACTTGAAATTCTAAAAGAGATTGGAACTCTTTCATTCTGATGAGCACATTTTCATTTTTGAGTATATGCATGGCCATCGGTTTTACTCTTGTGTGGTCGAGCATTTTTCTGCGGAAAATTTTTAGGCAGAAAAAGATCGCGTGGAGCGACGTCAAGACTTGGATCAAGAACGTCATTGATTCGCTTTTTGGGATGGGGTAGCGCGACAAGCGTACGGAGGGGCTGTACGGACCTCTAGTGAGTTGTAGATCTATGGATTCATCAGTCGAGTTGACGAACTGGGGCGAACATGGATTAACCCGGTTTTCGGTATTGAGATGTTTCGGAGTTTTCGCGATGTTGGATCGCTGGCGAAAAGGCGGAAGGCTCATGTGCGACGACATTAAAATTATCCGGATTCTCCTATTTGCCATCTGTGTAGCGATGGTGTTCGGGGGAATCTTTGCGACACACCGGTTCTGCAAGCGAAAGGGGATCGACATGAACACGTTCCCTGGCATGTTCGAGATGTACCGCCGCGTCTTTGCGTTCGAGGAAAGAGCGTTCTCTCTCCTGGTCCTGGTCTGCATGTACGGCTCGGCCGTGCTCGGGCTGACGGTCATCGCGCTAACCCTCTGGGGCGCGGGGCAGGGGTGTGAGTTCCCCATTGGCAGAAATACACATGGATAAATACGGAGGGGGAAATGCCCATGCGCTTTCAATGCAATCAGGTTCAGCGTTCGGTGCGACGTGTCGGTTTGCGTTTGCGGCTCTGTGCCCTCCTGGTTGCCGCGCTGGTTCCAGGGCTGGGTGTTGCCGGCGGCTACGTTCCCAGTGAGATCGAAACCGATATGCTGCGGGCGATTATTCACGATGACCTTCAGGCCATCACCGAGGGCCGGGAGAATTACGCCGCCACGGTATTGAAGATCCCCATGGCTACGGCATCCGAAGTTGCACGCGCTTATGCGGAAAACCAAGGGACTGCTGATCTTCGATTCCAGAACAAGCGTGTGCTCTTGTCTGGCGTTACCGCATCTGTCCAAGACGGTGGGCAAGGCCGGACGCTGGTGGTGTTCGACGTCCCCGGTGCCGTCGTGGTGCGTGCCCAGCCCCGCAGCGAGGTGGTGCCGAGAGCGATGGCCTTGCGCCCGGGCGACCTGTCCGTTTTCGCCTGTAAGGCCGAGGGCGAGCGAGCCGGCGCCATCGAATTTACCGATTGCGAGTTCGGAGACGACTTCGTACGGCGCACCTGGAAAGCCATGCAGGCCGAGCTTGACGCCTTCTACCAAGGCAAGCCGGCCAAGGCCATCTGGGCACCGACGCTCGCGATCAACTTGGCCATGCGGGCCAGCCAGATGCCGCTCAACAACGGCTGCGCGGAAAGTCTCGACAAGTGCCGGGCGTCGTCGATGGCCGTGGGTTCTCTGAAAGGCGAAGCAGGCGACCGCCTCTTGAAGGCGACCATACAGCGGTTCCGTGACGCTGGCCTCGACCTCAGCCTGTTCACCCCGCCCCCCGTGAACCCGTAGCGAGCGGGGCACATGTCTGCCCATGGGCGCGAACGACGTTTCGCCGCCCGGCTCGGCCGCGCAACTGCGCCAGCCTCAAGCCATGAGGCTGGGCATCCCGAGCGTAGACGCCCTATCAGAAAATGCCGCATCGGATCGCGGCTCATCGATTCCAATTACACATTCCGAGTAACCCGCGATGGATAGCACTAACAGCAACGCCGCAGTACCTGGAGGAAAACAAGTAGCCGTCGTCCCAGTGAACCTGATCCAGCCCGCTGACGTGGGGCAGAGCATCAGTGCCTTCGACGATTGGCTGATCAGCATCAGCGACGGCACGATCACGCTAGAACGTATCTCCACCGTGGCTGGTGCGCTGCCCGTGTTGGGCAACATCCTCGCACTGGCTGACGTGTTCGGCGATATCGTCACCCTTGCGAAGAGCAAAGAGTGCCATATGCTCGATTGGGTGAGCCTGGGCATCAACCTGATGGGTGTGGTGCCCTTGCCCGGCACTGCCGCTGCTCGCATGAGTTTGCGCCCAGGCTTGTTCCTCGTGCGCCAGGAGTTGCGCAAGAGCGGCAAGCAACTGGTCGGCGAGGCGATGCTTACGGTGCTCGCTACCAGTTTGAACTCCGCCATCAAGGGCGGTCTGGAGGACTTCGTAACAAAAGTACAGGCCGAACTGCACGGTTTCATCGAAGCGGCTGCCACGTATGGTGAAGAGCTGATCTTCGACCTGGCCAACGGACTGGACGCGATCGTACTGAGCGAATTGGATGCCGAGGGCAATCTCAAGGCGGCGAAGGCGGAACTGTTCGAGGCCACTGGCAAGCTCTGGCGTGACCCGCTCGGCATTTTCACCAATGTGTATGGCGCCGCCACGCAATTCCAGGCGGGCGTGGCCAAGGCCAGCGTCAACCTGGCGACAATGGCAATACCGCAGCGCGTCTGCGACGCGGTGCTGCGGGAGACCGCAGCACTTCGTCGGCTGTCCCCCGAACTCGGCCGGCAGATTCGCCGACTGGCCGACGAAAACGTTGAGCAGAGCATTGGCTGGATCATCGCAGGCCTAGCCCGCGCGGTCCTCGCCCGCGGTCCAGGCCGGGGACATGGCGCTAACATCAAGCCGGGTACCACCAGCACCAGCAGGACGAGCCACCCGGGGCAGCCGCTGGAGCCGCGCCTTGTCGAGCGTAGGGCTCAAGGCGATGCCAAGCCCCAGAAAAACGGGACGTGCGTCGGCACTTGCGGCAGCATCAGCTTCGCCATGGGCATCGAGACCATCGCGCATACCGACTTCACCCTGCCGGGCCCGTTCCCTATCGAATGGACACGCACCTACCGCTCTAGCCTCGGCGCCTTCGACGATGGCGAACTGGGCGCACGCTGGATGACGCCATACACCATGCGCTTCGACGTGCAGGGCGAAGGCCTGCGCTATCACGGTGCCGATGGTCGCAGCCACGACTATCCGTTGCCCAAGGTTGGGCAACTCCATGAGGATCGCATCGAAGACCTCATCCTGGTTCGCGTGAGCGATCACCAACTGGTCCTGTGCCGTGGCTACGAGCGGCGTGAGACCTACCAGCGTCACGGCGATCGTTACCTGCTGGTGCGGATCGAACTGCGCGGTGGCGCCGGCATGCTGCTCGGCTACGACCACCGCGTTGGCAATCGCGCGGTGCTGTCGGACCTGATCACCTACCAGGACGACCCCAGTCAGCCGCATACCCGCCTGGGCACCCTGGTGGACGAAGCGGGCCGCATCACTGGCCTGTGGCTGATGGGCGAAAACGAACCCCTGCGCCGCCTGAGCCTGTACCGCTACGACGAAGCGGGCGACCTTATCCTGGCCCAGGATGAGAACGCTGCCGCGTGGACCTATCAGTACCAGCACCACCTGATCACCCGGTACACGGATCGCACCGGCCGCGGCATGAATCTGGTCTGGCAGGGTGAGGGTGCGGATGCCCGCGCCGTGCGTGAGTGGGCGGATGACGGCAGCTTCGACACCCGTCTGGAGTGGGACGAGAACATTCGCCTCACCTACGTTACCGACGCCCACGGCCAGGAGACCTGGCACTACTACGACCACCTCGGCTACACCTACCGCATCATCCATCCCGATCAGCGCGAGGAATGGCTGTTCCGCGACGAAGCCAAGAACGTCGTCCAGCACATCCACACGGACGGCAGCGAGGACTGCTACGCCTACGACGAGAACGGTAACCTGCTCGAACACGTCCGCGCCGACGGCTCGGTCGTGCACTACGCCTGGGACACTCAAGACCAGCTCATCAAGATCAGCGACGCCGAGGGCGGTCTTTGGCTGCGCGACTACGATACCCGCGGTCGGCTCACGGAGGCCATCGACCCGCTGGGTAACAAGACCGAGTACGCGTACAACCTGATGGGTCTGCCGATCGGCATTACCGATGCCAGCGGCAAGACCAAGCAGCTTGAGTACAACAGCAGCGGCCAGCTCACCCGCTACGTGGACTGCTCGGCCAAGGCCAGCAGCTGGGCCTACGACGAGCGCGGCCAGCTCGTGCAGTTCACCAACGCAGCCGGGCAGGTCACCCACTACCGCCATGAGGCCGGCCAGCTCGCCGCCATTCGCTACCCCGACGATACCGAAGAGCACTTCGAGCGCGACGCAGAGGGCCGCCTGCTGACCCACATCGATGCGCTGGGCCGACGTACCGAATGGGACTACACCGAGGTCGGCTTGCTGGCGAAACGCGTGGACGCCGCCGGCCAGTCTCTGCGCTACCAGTGGGATAAGCTCGGCCAGCTCACCGCGCTGCGCAACGAAAACGGCCGCGATGCCGAGTTCCACTACGACCCGGTGGGCCGTCTGCTGGCGGAAACCGGCTTCGACGGTGCTACCACGCGCTACCAGTACGAGGAAGCAACCGGCAATCTGGCGCGTGCCATCGACGGGCAGCGCATCACCGCCTACACCTTCGACCCGATGGGGCGCCTCACCGAGCGGCGCGCCGCGCTGCAAACTGGGGATGCAGCTCCGCGTGAGCAGGACTGGCAGGTCGAGACCTTCGCCTACGACCTCAACGGCAACCTGGCGCTGGCCTGCAATGCCGACAGCCGCCTGCAATGGTTCCACGACCCGGCCGGAAACCTTGTGCGCGAGCACCAGCACTACACCCGCCTGGGCCAGCCGCTGGTCGGGGTGTGGCAACACGAATACGACGCGCTGAACCAGCGCGTCGCCACCGTGCGCCCGGACGGCCACCGCGTCAGTTGGCTCACCTATGGCAGCGGCCATCTGCTGGCGCTGCAACTCGACGAGCGCGAACTCGTCAGCTACGAGCGCGACGACCTGCACCGCGAAGTCGCGCGCCTACAGGGCAACCGGCTGCTGCAAACGCAGCAGTGGGACGCCATGGGGCGGCTCAGCGAGCAGGTGCTCGCGCGCGACACGCCCGCCCCAACGCACACGGGCGGCGGCAACCGCCTGCTGGTGCGCCGCTACCGCTACGACGCCAGCGGCCAGCTCACCGACATCAACGACACGCGGCGCGGCCAGCTTGCCTACCGCTACGATCCGGTGGGCCGCTTGCTCGAAGCGCAAAGCCTGCTCGGCCACGAGACCTTCGACTTCGATCCGGCCAGCAACCTGATCGATCCGGCCGAGCAGCGCGAAGCTGAGCGCCAGCGTATGCCGCGCATCAAGGCGCTGGACAACCTGCTCAAGCAATACGCCGGCACCCACTACCAGTACGACGCGCGCGGCAACCTCACGCAACGCTGGCACAACGGCAAGGAAGGCCGCTTCACCTGGGACCTGTTCGACCGGCTCACCCACTACGAAGACGAGCGCCTGAAGGTCGACTACACCTACGACGCGCTCGGCCGGCGCCTGTCCAAGCACAGCCAGGCGCACTACGAGGACAGACGAGAAGCGGGGCCGCACTGGAACCGTGCCGAACGGGTCAAGCGCAACCGCGAACTGCAATGCGGCTTCACGCTGTACGGCTGGGACGGCGACACGCTGGCGTGGGAGAGCAAGATCGCCGATGAGGACGGCTTTGGTGCGCGCACCACGCACTACGTCTACGAGCCGGGCAGCTTTGTGCCGGTGGCGCAGGCGGTGCGCGACGACGCCATCGAACTGCTCGACCAGCCCGAGTACGGCGATTACTACCGGCAGGACGAAGACCCGCTGTGGGGCCCTCCGCCGCCAGCGCCGCTGATCAACAGCCTGGCGTGGTACCAGTGCGACCACCTCGGTACACCGCAGGAACTGACGGACGAGCACAGCGAGATTGCATGGAGCGCAGAGTATCGCGCGTGGGGACTAGCGAAGGAAGCCATCCGGAAAGCATCCAGCAAAACACCGATCGCTAACCCGATACGCTTCCAGGGGCAGTACCATGACCATGAGTCGGGGCTGCATTACAGCCGGTATCGGTACTATGATCCGGAGGTGGGGAGGTTTGTTGGCAAGGATCCGATTGGGTATACCAGTGGATTGAACCTGTATCAATACGCGCCGAATCCGGTAGGATGGATCGATCCACTTGGGTTGCAGCGGAAGCAAAAATGTCCCTGTCCTGATTACCTTCCCAACGAGGCAATTGTGTGTAGAGGAGGCAGCTGTACTGCAGAGAAATTTCGGCAGGGATCTGGTGTTACCGTCGGTACGGACGGAAAACTGGACGGTGTTTCGGTAAACAGTGCCACGGGAAAATCACTAGACGACCTGACCAATGGTATCCCGCATGGGAAGGTTGGTGTTACAACGGTCGGGGATGTCAGAGCGGCGGGTGGCGACGTGATTGCATCGCCAACTTATAACAACAAGAATCATGCGACCTTGTCGGGTATAACTGCCGAACAAGCGGAAGCGCTTATGACGCCGACTGTTCGCAATCCAAATGCAAGAAAGTAGGTGGAAAATGAATGAAGAAATGTTGAATGAAATAGAGGCTCGTTGTAAGGCGGCTACGCCCGGACCTTGGGTGTCGTATGTTGAAGGGAGAGATCATGAAAGTGGTTCAAACTTCATTATGACTGGTCCGGAAGGGGCTCGCGGTGAAGATATTGAGTTGAGTGGCGCAACCGTCGAGGATCAAGATTTTATCGCTCATGCCAGGCAAGATATACCGGCGTTACTTGCTGAGATCAGGAGGCTTATGGATATGTTGAAGAGTAAATAAATTTGATTTTTTGCGTTTTTGACACGAGAGGCTTGTAATGACCGGGCGTGGGGGGAAGCGCAGGAGGTGAGCAGCGAGCGACCTGCAAGGCCGAGGTCGTGAATCCGCCACGCTTGGTTGTGCACGACTACGATTGAGTATCGAACCAACTTCTTCATACTGCTGAGAGACGCCAAGATGCCGTGTGGGACAAGGGGAGGTGGAGAGTCGCCCAACATACGATAGCGCTACGACGAAGAGTGCACTCTGTGAGCGCACGAGGTTTTGGGCAATCGTTGGGGTACTGGGAGCGAGCGGTAGACGGGGCCGCATTACAACCGGCATCGGTATTACGATCCCAACAGCGGGCGGTTCGTCAGTAAGGACCCGATCGGGCTCGCGGGTGGATTGAACATCTACGCGTACGGTCCAAATCCAATTGAATGGGTTGATCCGTTAGGGCTGGCAGGAAACAGAGCGAACCGTCGAGCCGGTAGTATCCTGAGTGATATTGATTCATCTGGAGGCGGCCATGCTTACGCGCGCCACGGTGCAGGAACGACAATGGCGCAGCAAGAACATCGCGCAAAGACGGGCATCCCCCCCGACAATCCGTGTCCTAAACGTCCGCGGCCGATCAATTCAACTCGATTCCTTAGCAACATCGACCAACTGGATGCAATTCAGCGAGGTATTGCGTTGATAGACGCAAACGGGACCAACACGGAGACATTTGATATGGGCAGAACTGTCGGCGAAGGCTATAGGGCGGGTGGTGGTTGCCCTGAGACAACGAAGAGGGTTACGGTGGTTCGGCGCAATGGAAATATCGTGACTGCATATCCACAGCTATGACTAAACTGATTAATTTCAATTATCTTCGTCCGCTATACTATTTTCTTCTGTCTATGACGGATGATGAGTTGGACGATTTTTATATCAATACTGAAGAAGGGGCAAGGAGGATCTATGAAGAGGCGAAGGCCGAATTCAGTCGCTTTGGTCCGGTCTCTCAGGAGCGTGTTATTGATGTATTGGAATACGTTCTGGCTTCAAATTCTTGGCTCGAAAACTGGAAGGAAATTATTCCTCAGGAGGTTCCGCTGGACGACGTCGATGACAAAATGAAATATGTTCACGATCTCTTCGTCTCATTGGCAGGTCGTGAGCCAAGCCTTGAGTTCGATGTAAGCGACGTTGAAGTAACGGATGCTGTCGGGCCAGAAGGATTAGCCATCAAGAAGTAGCGCAGGGTGAGGGCTTTACAACCGGCGCCGGTGCAATGTGACCCGGGTAGTGGACGATTCGTATCGAAAGACCCGATCGGGCTGGCCGCTGGTATCAACATGTTCCAGTATGCGCCTAACCCAGTCCAGTGGATCGATCCACTAGGGTTATCTGGTCGAAAGGAGCATAAACCACGCATTGAGGATGGGAACAGTAAAGAGGGGTGGCATCATATTGATGAACGTCATATCAGTGGAACCCATTCATCAGGTGCTGGAGATCTCTTCCCACCTGAAACCTGAGCTTCCCCTGAAATTTCGCCTTCCAATAGGTCGTGTGTAAACTCGACGGAAAGGAAGGAAGTTAGGCATGTTCAAGGTACCGAAACAGTCGTACACGGCAGAGTTCAAGTTGGCCGCCGTACAGCGGGTCAAGGATGGCCAGGGAGTGGCCGTCGTGGCCCGCGAGCTGGGCATTTCTGAGCAGACGCTTCGCAACTGGGTGAAGGGTGAAGCGTGGGGCAAGCTCAACGGCGCCGGAGCGAAGCCGGTCACGCCGGAGCAGATGGAACTGTCGCGTCTGCGAGCGGAGAACAAGCGCCTGCAGATGGAGCTTGAGATCGCAATGAGAGCGGCAGCATACTTCGCGAAGGACCTGCTGTGAGGTATGCCTGGATCGACCGGCAGGTCGGGCAATATCCGCTGTCGTCGTTGTGCCACGTGCTGTCGGTCAGCGTGAACGGTTATCGCGCGTGGAAGCGCGGCGGTAGACCGGGGCGAACGCGATTGACGGACACGCAATTGCTGACGCTGATCCGGACGGTGCACGCCGAGGCCAAGGGCGCATACGGCTCGCCACGCATGATCAAGGAAATCCGTGATCGAGGCTTTCCAGTCAGCAAGGCGCGCGTGGAACGGCTGATGCGTGAGAACGGCATCCGGGCCCGGCACAAGCGCCGTTACCGAGCGACGACCGATTCGAAGCACAAGCTGCCGGTTGCGCCGAATCTGTTGAATCGGGAGTTCACGCCCGCCGAGCCGAGTCAGGTGTTCAGCTCGGACATCACGTACATCTGGACCGACGAGGGTTGGCTGTACCTGGCCGTGGTGCTCGACCTGTTTAACCGGGAGGTGGTTGGCTGGTCGATCAAGCCGCGCATGAGGGCGGATCTCGTAACGGACGCGCTGACGATGGCTTGGTTCCGCCGCCGACCCGCGCTGGGCGCACTGTGCCACTCGGATCGGGGCAGTCAATACGCGAGTCACGAGTTCCAACGCAAACTGGCCGCCTACGGCATGCGCTGCTCGATGAGCCGCAAGGGAAATTGTTGGGACAACGCCCCGACGGAAGCTTCTTTAACAGCTTGAAGAACGAACGGGTTCATGCCACGCGCTACCGGACGCATCAGGACGCGAAGGTCGATCTGTTCGAATACATCGAAGTGTTTTACAACCGCAGTCGTCGTCATTCGTCGCTCGGCTTTGTTTCTCCGGAGCGGTTCCTTCGGGACTGGATCAAAGCTCAGCAGACCAAGGACGCCGCGGCATAACTCGGGACCGTTGGAAGGCGAAATACCGAGGGAACCTCAAGCTTCTGGCCATCGCGTCCGAGCACTACAACGAGAAGCATCCCCATAGCGCGTTGAAATATCGCTCGCCAAGAGCGTTCCGTCGCGCAATGGATTCAGCAATCTTAGTGTGACGCTGTGTCCGGGATTACAGGGTCAACTCCAAGGCATCGAAACCGCCGACCATAGGCCAGCCCGTCAGAAACGGAGTCCTTCGACCAACTCTGATTCGGGCCTGTTGGTAACGGCACCCGCGTGCGCTTGGGACTGCACTGAGCGTCGCGTGAGGAGCGGGAGGCGATCAGGTTGCGCGCCGGACGAATGATGGCCCGACGCACCGGTTACTGCTCATCGTGAAGCCGGCCGGCCCGCATGCGGGCCAGCCAGCCGACGCAGGGTCGTCACGCGTACGCAGCCACCTGCTCGGCATCGCGCTTGACCTGCTCGATGTCGCGATACTGCGCGGCCGGATGTTCGTCCGGCAGCCGCGCCGACCCGCCGAACAGCTTCTCGCGCAGCGTGCCCGGCGCATAGCCGGTCGGATACACGCCGCGCCGCTGCAGTTCGGGGACGAGATAACGCACGACATCCTCGAAGGTTTCATGCGCCACCGCATACGCGAGGTTGAAGCCATCCACGTCGGTGGCGGCGACCCATTCCTGCAGGATGTCCGCGACGGTCGCGGCCGACCCGACGAACACCGGGCCCAGGCCGCCGATGCCGCCCCAGGCCGCCAGCTCCTCGATCGTCCATGCGGTGTCGCCGCCTGCGAGGTGCTCGACCGCCGACACGATCGCATTCGTTTCGACGCGCCGGACGGGATCGTTCGGTGCGTACTGGCCGAAGTCGATGCCGGTCCAGCCCGACATGAACACCAGCGAACCGTCGTACGACACGTACTTGCGGTATTCGTCGAACTTGGCCTGCGCCTTCTCGTCGGTTTCGTCGACGATCACGGTGACGAGGTTGTAGATCAGGACCTTGCTTGCGTCGCGCCCGGCGGCCGTGGCCTGCGCGCGCACGTCGGCCACGTAGCGCGCGAGCTGCGGGCGGGTCGGCGCGGCGACGAACACGCATTCCGCATGCTGCGCGGCGAACACCTTGCCGGGGCCGGACGCACCGGCCTGGAACAGCACCGGCGTGCGCTGCGGCGACGGTTCGCACAGGTGGTAGCCGGGCACGTCGAAGAAGCGGCCCTTGTGGCCGATCTCGTGCACTTTCTCCGGATGCGTGAACACGCGGCCGTCGCGATCGCGCACGACCGCACCGTCTTCCCAGCTGCCTTCGAACAGCTTGTACAGCACCTCGACGTATTCCGCTGCGACCGCGTAACGGTCGTCGTGGGTACGCAGGCCGTTGTCGCCGACGTTCTTCGCGCCGCTTTCAAGGTAGGACGTGACGATATTCCACGCGAGCCGGCCCTTCGTGTGATGGTCGGCGGTCGACAGCCGGCGCGCGAACGTGTACGGGTGCTCGAAGGTCGTCGACGCGGTGATGCCGATGCCGAGATGTTCGGTCGCCATCGCGATCGGCGCGGCGAGCTGCAGCGGATCGTTGACCGGGATCTGCGCGGCCTGGTGCAGCGCGTGGTAATTGCTGCCTTTGTAAACGTCGTAGTAGCCGATCACGTCCGCGATGAAGATCGCGTCGAAAATCCCGCGTTCGAGCACGCGGGCGAGGTCGGTCCAGTAGTCGAGATCCTTGTACTGCCACGAGCGGTCGCGCGGATGGGCCCACAGCCCGGGCGACTGGTGGCCGACGCAGTTCATCTCGAATGCGTTGAAGCGGATGGTCTTGCTCATTGGGCGGCTCCCGTCCCTGCCTGCGCGTTCGCGCCCGCACCCGGGCCGTTGCCGATCTGCCAGACGAACGGCGGCGTGCGCCCGTTGATGATCCAGTCGCCGACGATCCGCGCCTTGTAGACGAGCGGATTGTGCGACGACACGGTGCGCGCGTTGCGCCAGTGACGATCGAGCGCCGTCGTGCTGCGGGTCGCCGACGCACCGAGCGCGTCGAACAGGCGCGTCGCCGCGCGCAGCACGAGGTCCGACACGACGAGCTGGCTTTGCGCGGATTCGATCTCGGCCGCGACGTTGGCATCGTGCTCGGCCGCCTCATCGCCGCCGAAGTGCGCTTCGTAGGCCTGTTGCAGCGGCTGCGCGGCGCGCTGCGCGAGCGCGTCGGCCGCATAGGCCCACGACGCGATCTCGCCGATCACCTGCTGCAGCTGCGCGTCGTCGGCCGCGCGCGGGGCGTTGCCGTGGCTGTACACGCGGGTGCGGCGGCGCACCAGATCGCCCGCGTCGCGCACGATCGCGTGGCCGATGCCGGCCAGCGTCGCGACGTGGAAGAGCTGGTAGAACGCCGTCTGGTACTTGAAGCGTCGCGCGAAGTCGATCACGTCCCGTGCGTCGACCGCCGCATCTTCGAAGCGCGTGGTGCCGCTGCCGGTCGTCGTCTGGCCGAAGCCGTCCCAGTCGTCTTCGCGGATCACGCCGGGTTGCGCGGTCGAGACGGCGACGATCACGTCGCTGCCGTCGTCCGCGCGTTGCGCGAACACGTCGATCCAGTCGGCGAACAGGCTGCCGGTGCTGTAGAACTTCCGGCCGTTCAGCACGAGCCGGCCATTCTTTTCGGATACCTTCGTGATGGTCTGGCCGAGCGCCACGTCGCCGGTTTCCGTCCACGCATTGCCGACGAGCTGGCCGCTCGCGAAACGGTCGAACCAGGTCTGGCGATCGGCGCCGGGCGGCGCGTTCAGCCAGTCCTCGACGAATGCGAAGTGCCCGCGCAAGGCCTGCGGCAGATTGGAATCGGCGGCGGCGAGTTCCGTCAGCAGCCGGAACAGCTGCGGCAGCGACGCGCCGGCGCCACCATCGCGCACCGGCAGCCGCACGGCGCCGAAGCCCGCGGCCTTCAGCCAGCCGATCGCCTCGTGCGGCAGCTCGCGGCGGCGTTCGCGCTCCGCGGTGCCGGCCGCGATGCGTTCGAAGATCGGCCTGAAGCGGCTGGCAAGCGCGTCATAGTCGGTGCCGATGGAAAGTTCGGTTGCTGCGGGAGAGGAAGTCATGCAGAGATCCTTGAAAGGCGCGGCCGTCGATGCCGGCAGGCCAGTATAGGAAGCACGCTGCGGACGATCCAATAACGGATTCGTACATCGTTATCGTCATCGGGCATTACGCGGGCGAGGCGGCGCGGCACCGATGCCGGGGCGTCGATATCGTCGCTGATGCGCGGTTCACCGCGGGCCGCACACCGCATCGTTTGTCATGCGAAGGAATATCGTTGTGCGAATCGCTCGGTTTGCCGGCGGTCGGCGCGCTGCTAGATTGAACGTTTCCGTCAATCAGCAGGAGAGCCCGATGTCAGTGACGAGCGCCACGATCCAGGAACGATCGGCCGAAACGCAACCGCAGGCGGCCCGTGTGATCGCCGACGACGCGCAGGCCATCGCGGCCGCGCATGCACTTGCGCAGCGGCTCGCGGAAGGGGCGGCCGAGCGCGACCGGGAGCGCCGGCTGCCGCGTGACGAGATCGAATGGTTCTCGCAGTCGGGGCTGTGGGCCATCACCGTGCCGAAGGCTTACGGCGGCGCGGGCGTGTCGCACGTGACGCTGACGGAAGTGGTGAGGATCGTCGCGTCGGCCGATCCGTCGCTCGGGCAGTTGCCGCAGAATCATTTCGGGCTGGTCGACGTGATCGCGCTGACCGGCACCGACGCGCAGAAGCGCCACTTGTTCTCGGAAGTGCTGAGCGGCAAGCGGTTCGGCAACGGCTTTTCGGAGAAGGGCACGAAGCACGTGCTCGACCTGAAGACGCGCGTGCGCCGGGACGGCGACGACTATGTCGTCGACGGCACCAAGTTCTATTCGACCGGGGCGCTGTTCGCGCATTACGTGCCGGTGCTCGGCCTCGACGACGAGGGCCGCGCGTGGCTTGCGTACATTCGCCAGCCCGCGCCTGGGCTGACCGTGATCGACGACTGGTCGGGGTTCGGGCAGCGGACCACCGCGAGCGGCACCGTCGTGCTCGACAACGTGCGCGTGCCGGCTTCGCACGTGCTGCCGGCCCAGCGCGTGTCGGATCTGCCGACGCTGAACGGGCCGCTGTCGCAGATCATCCAGGCCGCGATCGACGCGGGCATCGCGAAGGCCGCGCTCGACGACACGCTGGCGTTCGTGCGCACGCGCACGCGGCCGTGGGTCGACAGCGGTGTCGAGCGGGCGGCCGACGATCCGCTGACGATCCGCGAGATCGGCCATCTGCATATCCAGCTGCACGCGGCGGAGGCGCTGCTCGAGCGCGCGGCACGTACGCTCGACGAGATCGCGGCGCGCGGCGACGTGACCGAGGACGATGTCGCACGCGCGTCCGTGGCGGTGGGCGAGGCGAAGGTGCTGACGACGGAAGTCGCACTGCTCGCGGGCGAGAAGCTGTTCGAGCTGGCCGGTACGCAATCGACGCTGGCCGAGCACAACCTCGACCGGCACTGGCGCAATGCACGCACGCATACGCTGCACGATCCGGTGCGGTGGAAATATCACCTCGTCGGCAACTACTACCTGAACGGCGTGCGGCCGGCGCGCCATGCGTGGAATTGAACGCGTGGCGATCGTGGTGTCATGGCTCGGTGATGGGGGAGCGTGTCGCCACGGTCGAATGCATCCGCGCGATTACGGGCGAACGCGGCAATGCCTTCGTCGATGCGCAATTGACGGGTATCGGGCAAATAAATGCGGGATGGAGCGTGTCATTGCCCCGGCACGGCGGCATCACGAAGCAGCCGCATCCACTGCATGAGCCCGCTTACCGAGGCGATTCCGGCAACGTGTAGTCGAAGCGGTACGAATGCCGGCCGTTGTCGATGGTGATGATCATCGAGCCGGCGAGCCCCAGCAATTCTCCCGTGCCGGAATCGGGCACGACGGTGATCGACTGCTGCGGCTGTCCGCGCGTCATGGTGGAGCTGTGCTGCAGGACAAAGCTGCCTTGCCGGCCGCCCAGCGCGCCTTGCACGGTTTCCATCGCCACGTAGCCGGCGGAGCCCTGGATGCTGCTTCGAAACGCGAGCATCTCACCGTGACTGACGGCTTCGAGGTCGCCGTGATACTGCTTGTCGAGCGACATGCGGCCGAGCCCGGTCTGTTCCGCGACGGGACTCAGGGATTCCGGATTCAGCTTCACTTCAAACGGACCATTGGCTACCTGTGTCATTGCAGCGCTCCTCGTCGAATTGGCAACCCGCACTATAAGCCAACCGGGTTCTGCTGGAGATAGCAGTTTGCTTGATATGCCGGAATCAAGGGCGGATCGTCTGCCGCGCCGCGCATGCGGCGATAATCGGCATTCCGACCTCGACCGCTTTCCCAGATGACTCTCCCCGCTTTCGCACCCTTTCAGGATCTGGCCAACGACTTGCTGGCGCACTGGCGTGATGCCAATGGCGATGGCTCGCACGACACGTCGCATCTGCAACGCGTGTGGAAGAACGCGGCCGCGATCCAGGCGAAGGAGGGCGGAGACGCCGAAGTGCTGTTTGCGGCGACACTGCTGCACGACTGCGTGGCGGTGGAGAAAGATTCCCCGCTTCGCGCGCAGGCATCGCGGCTGTCGGCGGACAAGGCCCGGCGGGTGCTGAAGTCGCTGGATTGGCCGGACGCGAAGCGCGACGCGGTTGCGCATGCAGTCGAGGCGCACAGTTTCTCGGCCCGTATCGCGCCGAAGACGCTGGAAGCCAAGGTGCTGCAGGATGCCGACCGGCTCGATGCGATCGGCATGGTGGGCGTCGCGCGGTGCTTTTACGTCGCGGGCCGGATGGGCAGCGCGTTGTATGACCCGGTCGATCCGCATGCATCGGCGCGGGAACTCGACGACACACGATTCGCGATCGATCACTTCCGCACGAAACTGCTGCGGCTTTCAACCGGTTTCCAGACCGTCACGGGTACGCGTATGGCGATCGTTCGCCGTGACCGATTGCAGCGCTTTCTCGACGAGTTTTCCGACGAGATCTGATCGTGCCGATGCGGCCTTCAGATACCGACGTTGTCTGACGCGCAAGGCTCGATGCGGATGATGGTCGCGTCGACACGAGTGGATCATCCGGCTCTGCCCGCGAAACCTCCGTTGCATTGAAACGCGCGACTTGAAACTTGACGAAGACTCAACGGTGCCATTGTTTCGACTCGTCTCGACAGCGTCGGTGCGGGAGTCGATGCTTCAATCGTCACCTACCTGATAAAGCGCGTTCACCTGCACCAACGCTTCGAGGAATTCATCCTTGAGCGCCTGCGGCCCGAGGATTTTCACGTGTGCGCCGAACCCCAGCAGTTTCCGCGCGCCGTGCTCGATCGATTCGATCGGCATCAGGAACGCTTTCCATCCGGGCGGCACTTCCGCGCTGCCTGCCTCCTGCTCGACAGGCTCGGCCTTGATCCGCGCGTTGGCCAGCCAGGTTTCGCCGCGCGGCGACACGGCGACATGGGCGGTCAGTCGATCGAGCTCGGCTTCGTACCGGCTCATCGCGTCGCGCCAGTGCGTCGCGAGGTCGAATCGCGCTGGACGCCTGAAGCGGCCGCGCGATGCATCGAGTTCGAGGATATTCGCGAGCCGGAACGTGAGTGCGCCGGGCTTGCCGACCACCCTGGCAACCAGGTACCACGCGCCGCCCTTGAGCACCAGGCCGAGCGGCTCGAGTTCGCGGCGGGACACGCCGCGCCAGCTCTGGTATGTCACGTCGATACGGTACGAACCCCACACCGCATCGGCCACTTCGCGCAGGAATGCCGGCGTTTCCTGCGCGCGGTACCAGTCGACGGTGTCGACGTGCAGCCGGCTGGCGACGCGATCGGCGTGTTCGCGCGAGTCGGGCGGCAGGCTCGCGATCATCTTCAGCCGCGCGGAAGTCGCCATGCCGTCGAGGCCCAGTTCTCTCGCGGGCCCGGGCAAGCCCGCCAGAATCAGCGCGTGCGCTTCGTGCTCGGTGAGCCCGGTGAGATCGGTACGCCAGCCATCGCTCAACTGAAAGCCGCCGTTGCGGCCGCGGTCGCCCCAGATCGGCACGCCGGCCGTGGAGAGCTGGTCGATGTCGCGCAGGATCGTGCGCTCGGATACCTCCAGCGCTTCGGCGAGCGCCGGCGCGGTCATCCGGCCGCGCGCCTGCAGCATCATCATGATCGACAACAGTCGGCTCGCTTTCATGAGCGACACGTTACCTCAAATACGTGACATGAGGTGTCATGTTTTCGGGCTTATGCTTGGCCGCATTCCCGATCCGTTTCATCGACGCGGGTTACGCATCACGACACCACAGGGGATCAAACGATGAAGATCATTTCCGGGCCGCTGAGCATGTTCGGTGCAAAGGTCGAGATAGCGGCGCACGAGAAGGGCATCGGCTTCGAACGGGTGATGGTGCCGTTCAGCCAGCGTCACGGCTACGATCCCAAACATCCGGATGTGCTGCGCATCAACCCGAAGCGGCAGGTGCCGGTGCTGATCGACGGCGATCTGGAACTCTTCGATTCCACGCAGATCTTCGAGTATCTCGAGGATCTGCAGCCCGACCCCGCGCTATGGCCGGCGCATCCGGCGGCGCGCGCGATCGCGCGTCAGCTCGAACACTGCAGCGACGAAATCTATTTTCCGCATGTCGTCAGGCTGATGGGGCTGGAGGAGACACCGGACGATCCGGCAGCACAGGCTGCACGCGCCGCAGCGGCTCAATACTATCGGCGCATGGAGCACGTGCTGGCGGATCGCGAGTTTCTGGCCGAAACGTATTCCTACGCCGACATCGCGTTCTACATGGCGCAGTTGTTCGGTGCGCGCAAGGGCGCACCGATGACGGACGAAACGCCCCGCCTGCTCGCGTGGCGCGAGCGGATGACGGCGCGTCCCGCCGTGCGCAAGGTCGCCGGCGCGATGGCCGGCTATCTTGCCTCGATCGGAGAAGCGGTTCCCGATTTTCTTCGCGGGCTCGACTAGCGCCTTCGGGCCTCCAGCCTTGCGGAGCAGGCGGCCTTCAGTCCGCGATTCGAGTGGACGGATTGCCGGGCGTGCACACGCCGGGTGACGGGTGCGGTTGCGTGACCCACGCGAGGTATCGCTACGCGGCAAGGGCCGTCGCCCGGCCGCCAAGTGATTTGGCGCCCGTGGGGCACGCGTCGGCCAGTCGCTCAACGCAATCCGACGTGCCCCTCTACTCGGCGCCTTGACCTTAAAGCTGACTTGAATCTTAGAGTGCTTGCTGACGGCGGTGAGTCAGCGGGCATCGGGTGTTGCCTGCCACGGTCGATCATCGACGAGAGGCGACGAACATGGACAGGCGGTTGACACAGGTCGAATTCGGTCCACACCGGGTCGACGTGCCCGAAGGCGGGTATTACGACCGGTTCCGGATGAACCCCGACCTCGACGAGGTGGCGCGCGATCCCGCGGCGGGGAACATCGACTTTTTCCGTCGGATTCCGAAGCGTCAGGTCGAGTCGCGGGTCGGCCCGACCTGGGCGCCGAATTTCTACTACCGTTCCAGCAGCATTCAGCTGCTGTTCCTGGCGCCCCTCGAACGCCTGCGGACCACGCTGCCGGTGCCGCTCGAGCCGCTGCGCGCGCTCCCCGGGTACGCGCTGGTCGCGCTGACCTTCTTCTCGTATTCGGTGTGCGACAACGATCCGTACGACGAAGTGTCGGTCGCGGTGGTGATCCGGCGGCCCGGCGCGACCGGGTCGCACACGCTCGAACTGATCGACTCGATGCGGCGCCGCAGCTTCTTCGCGCACGTGCTCGCGCTGCCCGTCACCACGGAAATCGCTCGGGTGCGCGGCGTGCACGGCTACCAGCTGCCCAAGTGGCTCGCCGACATCGACGTGAACCTCGGCGCCACTGCCCGCGCGCGCATTGCCGGGCCGGGCGGCCGCCCGGACCTGAGCCTGAGCGTGCCGATGCCCGAGCTGACGAACGTCGCGTCGCAGTCGCACATGGGCACGTCGACGATGATCAACCGCATCGACGGCGAATGGCACCAGACACTGGTACAGACGAATGCGCTATCGTTCGCCCAGCGCCTGTTGCCGCGCAACGTCGAACTCGTGCGGCACGGCGGCCCGCTGAGCCAGCTGCTCGACGGGCTGGGCGCGTCCACCATCCTGCGTCTCGACGTGGTGAAGGACGCGCAACTGGTGCTGAACCTGCCGACCCCGTTGAAGGCCTTCGATGAACCCGGAAAGCCACGCTGACGCCACGCCACTTCGCGGCACGCCCGCGCCGAAGGAATCGCCCATGACCCGTCCGACCCACGATCTCGTCGTATTTGGCGCCACCAGTTTCGTCGGGCAGATCCTCGCCCGCTACCTGTCCGAGTACCTGTCGGGCGCCGGCGAGCCGCTGCGCTTGGCCATCGCCGGCCGCTCCGAAGCGAAGCTCAGGCAGGTCCGGGAGACGCTGGGCGCGGCCGGGCAGTCGGTGCCGATCATCGTCGCCGACGCAGCCGACGAAGCGCAGCTTCGCGCGCTCTGCGCGCAGACCCGGGTCGTCGTATCCACCGTCGGCCCCTATGCGCTTTATGGGGAGCCGCTGGTGAAGGTCTGCGCGGAAACCGGCACCGACTACTGCGACCTCACCGGCGAGACGCAATGGATCAAACGGATGATCGACAAGTACGAGCCGGCGGCCCGGCAATCCGGCGCGCGCATCGTCCATTGCTGCGGCTTCGATTCGGTGCCGTCGGACATGGGCGTGTTCTTCCTGCAGCAACAGGCGCGGCAGCAGTGGGGCGTACCGGCCACGCAGGTGAAGATGCGGGTGAAGACATTGAAGGGCGGCGCGTCGGGCGGCACGGTGGCGAGCGTGATCAACGTCGTCCGGGAAGCCGCGGCCGATCCCGCGTTGCGCCGCGAACTGCTCGATCCTTATTCGCTGTGCCCGAGCGGGCATGGCTTCACGATGCGCCAGCGCGCGGTGCGATCCGCCGCATTCGATCGCGACTTCGACGCGTGGATCGCGCCCTTCGTGATGGCGGCGATCAACGAGCGCGTCGTGCATCGCTCCAATGTGCTTGCCGGCAACGCGTACGGCAGCCGCTTCACGTATGACGAAGCGGTGATGACGGGCACGGGCTTCAAGGGCCGCCTGGCCGCGGTGACGATGGTGGCGGGCCTCGGTGCGTTCATGGTGGGTGTCGTCATCAAGCCGGTGCGCAGCCTGATGGAGCGCTTCCTGCTGCCGAAACCCGGCGAGGGGCCGAGCGCCGCGGCGCAACTGGCCGGCCGCTACGATTTGCGATTCTTCGGCCGCACCGACGACGGGAAGACCTTGCGCGTGAAAGTCACCGGCGACCGCGACCCGGGCTACGGCTCGACCGGCAAGATGCTCGGGCAGGCTGCGATCAGCCTCGCACTCGATTGCACCGGCGACGGCGTCAAGACCGGTCGCGGCGGCGGCTTCTGGACGCCCGCGACGATGTTCGACGCCCGCTACATCGAGCGGCTGGTGCGCCATGCGGGGTTGAGGTTCGAGGTGATTTGAGCGCGCGTGCCGCCAGGTCGCGATTTTTCAGAAAACCGATAAAGATCGGATTGCGAAGCAACAATCACAGCAACGCGACGACCTGTTCCGCAGTCGCCTTCGCCGATTGCGGATTCTGGCCGGTCACGAGCCGGCCGTCGACGACGACATTCGACGTGAACGGCAGCAGTGCCTTCTCGTAGCGTGCGCCGCGCTGCCGCATCTGCGCCTCGACGTTGTAGGGCACCTTCTTCGCGACGCCGGCCAGGATTTCCTCCACCCACGAATAGCCGGTGATCCGGCGTCCGGCAACCAGCAGCGAGCCGTCCGACAGCGTGGTGTTCAGCAGCCCGCAATAGCCGTGACAGACCGACGACACGACGCCGCCGCGCTCGTAGATCTCGCGAGTGAGCCGCTGCAGCTCCGCATCGTCCGGGTAGTCCCACATCACCGCATGGCCGCCGGTGAAGTAGATCGCATCGAATTCGGCCGGATCGATCTCGTCGGGGCGTGCGGTGGTGGCCAGCAGCGCTTCGTTGGCCTTGTCGGCGCGCCACGCTTTCGTGGCGGCGTCGGCATGCGGCCATTTGAGCGAGCGCGGCTCGAGCGGCGACACGCCGCCCTTGGGGCTCACGAGCCGCTGCTCATAGCCTCTCGCCGCGAAGATGTGATGGGCATGGGTCAGCTCGGACAGCCACAGGCCGGTCGGTTGCGACGGATCGGCGTAGTGCGCGACGTTGCTGACGACGTGCAGGATGCGCTTGCTCATGATGCGGTTCCCTTTCATCGGCCACGGACGGACGTCGTCGACGCGCCGCCGAATTGTCGGATGGCAGTCCTCATACCCACGGCCTCGATACGCTGCCGAGGCAAACCATAACCTTTGAGCGAAGTTGAAGGTCAAGCCCTTTTCGTCTTCGCGGCCCGCGCGGGGCTGGCGGGCAGCACGAGACCATCCAGCAACGTGGTCAGCGCATCTTCGATCGCGTGATCGCCCACCTTCTCGCGCACCAGCCGCCCGTCGATCGCCAGCATCGTCAGGCCATGCAGATGCGCCCAGCAGGCGGTCGCCTGCCCGAGCGCGGGGCGCGGGCGGATCGTGCCGGCGCGCTGGCCACGCTCCAGGATGTCGACGACCAGCAGGAACGGCGCCTGCACACGCGGATCCAGATGGATGTCCGTGGGCTCGCCGGCATCCGCGGCAAACATCAGTCGATAGAGATCCGGATTGCGCTGCCCGAAAGCGAGATGAGCGTAAGCGAGCGCGAGCAGCACATCCGGTGCGTCCGCTGCTGGATCGACGGACGCCTTGAGGTCTTCGTGCAGGCGATCGAAGCCGATCAGCGCGAGCTCGTGCAGCAACGCGGCCTTGTCCGGGAAATGCCGATACGGCGCCGAGTGGCTGACGTTCGCGCGCCGCGCGATTTCGCGCAGCGTGAACTGCCAGCCTTGTTGCTCCTGCAGCGTGTCGAGCGCCGTTTCGATGATCGCGCGACGCAGATCCCCGTGGTGATAAGCCTTTTGCCCGGCGTCCGAATCCGCATCCGACGACATCGTGTTGCTCCTATGTTGACAGGGAACACATTGTGGTCCTATGATCCGCCGCATGCAAGTTGACAGTGTCTACATCGACGCAACCCCGTGAGGTGCACCATGGCCGTTTCCGCAGAATCCAGCTCGAGCTTCGACCCGGCGGTGTTGCTGGCCCGCCAGCGCAACGCGTTCGTGAGCGACGGGCCGCCGAGCGTGCAGCAGCGCAAGGCACGGCTCGCGCGGCTGCGCGCCGTGGTGCTCGCGTATCGCAGCGAAGTGGAGGAGGCGGTCAGCGCCGATTTCGGGCATCGCTCGCGACACGAGACCGCGATCATGGAACTGGTCGGCGTGATCCAGGCGATCGACTACCTGACGCGCAACCTGCGCCGCTTCACGAAGCCGCAGCGCCGGCACGTCGGGATCTTTTACCGCGCCGGGCAGGCGCACGTGGAGTACCAGCCGCTGGGTGTGATCGGTGTGATGGCACCGTGGAATTACCCGTTCGCGCTTACGTTCATTCCGCTCGCCACCGCGCTGGCCGCGGGCAACCGCGCGATGCTCAAGCCGTCGGAACTGACGCCGCGCACCAGCGAGGTGATGCGCCGGATGCTCGCGGAAACCTTCCCGAGCGAAGAAGTCGCGGTCGTGCTCGGCGGCCCGGAAGTCGGCGCTGCCTTCAGCGGCTTGCCGTTCGACCATCTGCTGTTTACCGGCAGCACGCAGGTGGGCCGCAAGGTGATGAAGGCGGCCAGCGACAATCTGGTGCCGGTGACGCTCGAACTCGGCGGCAAGAGCCCGGCGATCGTCGCGAGAGGGCACGTCGACGGCCGGACGATGTCCAGCATCGTGTTCGGCAAGTTGTCGAACGGCGGGCAGACCTGCGTCGCGCCCGACTATGCGCTGGTGCATGAAGACGACCTCGACGCGTTCGTCGCGCAATACGATGCGGCTGTCGCGCGTTTCTATCCGGACGGGCCGACCAGCCCAGACTACACGTCGATCGTCAGCGACCGGCATTTCGATCGCCTGAAAAACCTCATCGACGAAGCGCGCAGCAAGGGCGCGCGCGTGGTCGAGGCGGGCGTGAACCCGCAGCAGGCGGCCACCCGCAAACGGACGCTCGCGCCCACGCTGATCGTCGGGGCCGGCGACGATACGACCGTCATGCAGGAAGAGATCTTCGGGCCGATCCTGCCGGTGCGCACGTATCGCACGATCGACGAAGTCGTCGACTACGTGAATGCGCGCCCGCGGCCGCTTGCGCTGTATTACTTCGGCCCGCGGGACAGCGATTGCGAGTCGTTGCTCAAGCGCACCACGTCGGGCAATGTCGGCATCAACAACACGCTCCTGCATGTCGCGCAGGAAGACTTGCCGTTCGGCGGTGTCGGTCCGAGCGGGATGGGCGCGTATCACGGCATCGAGGGATTCCGCGCGATGAGCCATGCCAAGGGCGTGTTCGTGCTGGGCCGCTGGAACCTGCCGAGCCTGCTGCGCGCGCCGTTCGGCAAGCTCGCGGATCTGTCGCTGGCGGCGCTGCTCGGGCGCAGCCGGGAACCGGCGGGTGCACGGGCGGGATTGAGCGCGAAGCGCTGAGACCGATGATGCACCGGCACCGGCGCGAGGCTGTTTCGCAAGCAGCGCGCCGTTGTGGTCGAGGGCGCATGCGCCGGTGAGTGCCTGGATCGAATCTCGACCGTGAAGGATGCCGGCTAAGGCCGGCTGCGCGCGCCGGCCCCGTTGCGAATGGCGGTTTCATCGACAAGCGTCGCGGCGAATTCGACGGCGGCCAGCGTTTCCGCGTCATGCATCATCACGAATTCCATGTCCGGCAGCGCCGGCAAGCCTTCGGCCGCGCCCAGCTCGCGGAGCGTGTCGTCGATCGCGCTGCGCGGCACCGGCGCGATCGCGATGCCGGCGCGTGCAAACGTGAGGATGCCGGTGACGCTCGGGCTTTCGCATGCAATGCGATAGGGCATGCCGGCCAGTGCGAGCGCCTTGATGGCAGCGCCCCGGTACGGGCATGGATCGGGGAAGCACGCGAGCGGCACATCGCCTTCCGGCAGCGGCTCGTGGCGCGCAAACGCCCAGACGAGCGGCTCTCGCCACAACGTCGCGCCCTGGCCCGTGTGCGCGCACCGGCTGCCGATCACGAGATCGAATTCGCCGTTTGCGTGCCGTTGAAACAGGCTGTCGCCGATGTCGACCGTCAGATTCAGCCGCAAGCCGCGCCGCGCGGCGCCATGGCGGCGCATCACGTCGGGAAGCCAGCCCCCCGCAAAATCCTCCGATGCACCGATACGCAGCGTCACATCGACTGCGTTGCCGCTGCCCAGCCTCGTCTTCGCTTCCTCGCTCAGGTTGAGCATCGCGCGCGCGTAGCCGAGCAGCATCCGGCCGTGCTCGGTGAGCGTGACGCTGCGCGTATTGCGGGCGAGCAGCGCCCGGCCGACCTGCTCCTCGAGACGAGCGATCTGCGCACTGACCGCGGATTGGCTGAGATTCAGCCGGCGACCTGCGCCGGTAAAGCTCCGCACGTCGGCGATGGCGACGAACGTATGAAGCAGTGACGTGTCGAGGGGCATGTTCATTCATCACCAATTCAGGTTAATTCGATCAATTCATATCGTTTCCGGATTATAGGTCGATCCGATAGGCTGCGAAGTGCAGTGGGCGATCGCGCATCCCGCGCATCGCCGTCACTTTCGGCAAGGACCGGTTTCATGACACGCGTGCTCTATATCGAAGGCTCACCCAACAAGGACTACTCGGCATCCATCGACGTGTGCAATGCCTTTCTCGATGCGTACCGGCTCGCCCATCCCGATCACGAGATACAGAAGCTCGACATCTGGAACCTGGCGATACCCGAATTCGACGAAGCCGCGCTCGCCGCGAAATATGCGGGACTGAGCGGCAACGCGTTGACGCCGGCTCAGGCGGCTGCATGGCAACGGATCGAGCAGCTCGCGGCGCCGTTTCACGAAGCGGACAAGCTCCTGTTCGGCGTGCCGCTGTGGAATTTCAGTATTCCGTACAAACTCAAGCACCTGATCGATGCGATCTCGCAGAAGGACGTGCTGTTCACGTTCGACGGCGCCGGTTTCGCCGGCAAGCTGGCCGGGAAAAAGGCGGCGGTGGTCTATGCGCGCGGGCTCGGCTATCAGTCGCCGGGCTCATTTACGCCGGCTGCCGAATTCGATCTTCAGCGTCCGTACATGGAGACCTGGCTCAAGTTCGTGGGCGTGACGGACGTCACCGGGATCGTCGTCGAGCGCACCTTGTTCGGTCCCGACGGAGCGGTCGATCGGAGTCGCGCGATCGACGAGGCCCGTACCATCGCGCGCACGTTCTGACGCTGCCGCGCGGCGTATCCGGCGCGCCGGCGAAGCGCGCCCGTCGGCTGCATCGGCACGTGGCGCGCCGTTTCGCGTCAGCGCCCGCCGCGGGCGATGGCAAGCGCGACGCCGAAGCCCACGAGCAGGCAGCCGAAGGTGCGATCGATCCAGTGCCGCAGCGCCAGCAGGCGATCGCGGACGGCCGTCGCGGAGAAGCAGAGGGCCACCAGGCTGAACCAGCCGGCATGCGCGGCGGCGATGAACGCGCCGTAGCCGATCTGCACGATCAACGGCGTGTCGGGCCGCACGGCCTGCATGAACAGGCTGACGATGAACACCGTGGTCTTGGGGTTCAGCGCATTGGTCAGGAAGCCGGTGCGCAGCGCGGCCAGGTCGGATAGCGGCGCGGCCGGTGCATCCGTGTGCCCGTTGCCGGCCTTCGTCATGAGCATCTTCACGCCGAGGTAGATCAGGTAGATCGCGCCGACCAGCTTGACGGCATTGAAGAGCCACAGCGACTGGCGGATCAGCAGGCCGACGCCCAGCAGCGTGTAGCTCACGTGAACCGTCACGCCGAGCCCGATACCCAGCGCGGTGAGTACGCCCGAGCGGCGCGACAGCATCAGGCTGTTGCGCGTGACCATCGCGAAGTCCGGCCCCGGGCTGATGACGGCCAGCAGCGTGATGGTGACTACAACTATCAGTTCGGTCATCGTCTTGTCCTTGCGATTGATGGCTTGATGGCGCAATCTTATGAGTCATGTTCCATCGGGAAAAGCGATGATTTCTGACCAGAATGGTGAGATTGACTCACAATCCATTCGAACGAACCTGCCATCGCTGATGGCGCTGCGTTGCTTCGAGGCGGCGGCGCGGCACGAGAATTTCAGCCGCGCCGCCGACGAGCTGTGCCTGACTCATGGCGCGGTCAGCCGCGCGGTGCGATTGCTCGAGGACGACCTGGGCGTCGCGCTGTTCCAGCGGCGCAGCCGCCGTGTGTTCCTGACCGATGCGGGCCGCAAGCTGGCGCAGGCCGTCCATGACGGGCTGGGGCTGATGCGTCACGCAGCGCAGGAATTGCGTACCGAAGCCGCCCGCGCGCGGCGCTGGGTCCTGTCGTGCGAACCGACGCTTCTGATGCGCTGGCTGATTCCGCGCTGGCCGGATTTTCAGGCGCGGCATGCGGGCGTCGACATTCACCTGGCTGCCGCGGGCGGCCCGTTTTCATTCGACAGCGGCATCGACATGGCGATTCGACGCGATGACTTTGCGTGGCCGGCGGGTTATCACGCGGAGCGGCTGTTCGCGGAGAAGGTGGGGCCGGTCTGCCGGCCGGACAAGGTCGATGCGTGGTTTTCCGCGCGTCGTGGTAATCGTTCGTTGAAGACGGACGTGCCGGCATTGCACACGCGGACCCGGCCGGACGCGTGGAAGGAATGGGCGGTGGCGGCGAATCAGCCGGCGGCAGGCGGGCGCGGGCAGACGTTCGACCATTTCTATTTCAGTCTGCAGGCGGCCGTCGCGGGGCTCGGTGTCGCCATCGGCCCGTGGCATCTCGTGCGAGACGACATCGAAAGCGGTGTGCTGGTCGCGCCGATGGGGTTCGTCGAGGATGGCTCGCATTACTGCTTGCTGACGCCGGAACCGGTGGTGGCGGGGAGTGCGCAGGGGGAGGTGCTGGGGTGGTTGAGGGCGGCGGTTTGATGGTGTGTGGGTGTGCGCAGATGGGGGGGGCGCCGCGTGCCCCCATCGAAGGGGGCATGGCGAAGCTCGGCGCAGGCATCGCGATCGGTCGTCCCGGCGCCCGGTATCGCCCGCCACGGGGATCGACGTCGCTACAGCCGAGAATCCGGTGCGAAGGTCCTGCTCGTCGTTGGATTTGAGGAAGCCGCGTCAGAGAGAGATTACGCCGGAAGCTGCTTGTATCGCCGCGGCAATCTCGTCTTCGCTGCGCCCGCCATTGATCGCAATGCTTCCCCCAAAGACAAAGTGAGGAACCGAACGGACACCGGCATTGGCCGACTTGAACGCTTCCGCTTCGACGCGACGGTGCTGTTCGGGATCAAGAGCGATGGCGCGCGCCTGATCACGGTCAAAACCGTAGTCGGCGGCAATGTCGGCCAGCACGTCCGCATCGGCGATGTTCTTCGCTGCGATGAAATAAGCATGACTGATGGCAACTGCGAGCCTGTGCTGCGTGTCAAGCCCGGCGGCTGCCAGAATCACGGCATGAGCAGCTTGAGTCGGATAGGCCCGGAGCTGGCGACCAAGATCCAGGTCGAAGCCCGAAGCGCGGGCTTCTCGTTCAGGGCGATTGAAGGCGATTTTCGGATCGGTTATGCCGTAGCGCGAGCGCAGCAAATCAGGAATGTGGAGGCCGCCTGCCGGCGCATCCGGCAGCAGCAGGACTGGATGCTGCCGAATGTCGACGGCCAGGTTGGGGAAACGCTCCGCCAGCACTTTATCGAGACGATGATGCCCGACGATGCACCACGGGCATGTGATTTCAGTATAGAGGTCGATTTGCATACGATGTTCTCGTGATCCGATCTTCGCGCTATGAACTTGCGGGCAGTCCGGCATCGATTCCGGTCAGTCGAACCGATACGTCCCACAGTCGTCTTGCGAGTTCCGGATTCCGCGCGTCCTCGGACGGCGTGCATTCACCAGAGGGGCCTCGCAATTCGGAAGTTTTCGTCGGCCCGTAATAGCCGCCGGACTTAATTTGTCCGGTCGCCGCTTGCAATGCACCCCACGCGCCCTGAGCCGGCGTGTTGAAAAACAGACCGAACAATGACATGGCGGCGTTGCCCCACCAGCTATCGCGTGCAAGGTTGGTTCCAGCAAGGCCAGGATGGCAGGCCACTGCCGTAACAGGCGTACCCGCCGCTCGCAGTCGCCGATCCAGCTCGAAGATGAAAAGCAGATTCGCAAGCTTGCTGGCTGCATAGCGAGGCATCCACTTGTAACGCTTCTCCGCATCAAGATCGTCCCACTCGATCTTCGCGTCCTTGTGCAGACCGCTGCTCGTAACGACGATGCGTGCCCCGGATGTTTCCGCGAGCTTGGGCAACATGAGCGCAGTGAACGCGAAGCAACCAAGATGATTGACGCCGAATGTCAGTTCGAAGCCTTGCACTGTGTGCTTTAGCTTCGGCCCTTGCACGCCCGCGTTATTGATGAGCGCGTCGATGCGCGGTTCATTTTCGGCCAGTTTTGCTGCGTTCCGCACGCTCGTCAGGTCTGCGAGATCAAGCGGCAGGAATGCGAGATTTGCTCCAGGGGTCTTCAGACGAATCCGGCTGATAGCCGCTTGCGCTTTCGACTCGTCACGGCACGCGAGAAGCACCCTGGCTCGCCGCGTTGCCAACGTACGCGCTATTTCAAAGCCTATGCCGGTGTTGGCGCCGGTGACGATAAAGGTCTTTCCCGATTGATCGGGTACATCGGCATCGGTGAATCCGCTCATGACGTGAACCTTGTCGAGATGTTGCCCGGTCAATGATTGGCGATGCCAGGCGCGGCACGCACGAACTTCCTGTCGGTCACCTGGTCAACCAGGAACTTCGCAAGATTGCCTCTGGAGAGCGTCATGCCGAGTTTGGTCGTTCCATACCAACCCACATCCACGCTGCCATCGGCGGGGCCATCCTTGAGGTTAGGAATGCGTACCAGTGTCCAGTCCAGGTTCGAATTGGCGACCAATTCGCCAGTCGCCTTGATGTCCTCATACCCCTTGCGCGCGATAACCTTGAACAACAGCGCGAACGCATGGGGTTTGAAGGCAAAGCCATCCTTGGGATCGCGATAGGCAGCCGTTGAAATCTGGATAAGACGGCGCACGCCTGCGCGCTGCATCGCGACGATGATGTTGCTCAAGCCGTGCATGACCGGTTTATCGCCTTGCACCTTGAGACCGTTGGGGCCAAGGGCGCTGATGACCGCATCGGCGCCTTGGACGCACTTCGCAATGGCACTCTGGTCTTGCAGGTCGCCGACGACAATTTCGATCCTTCCCGCGAACGACGCGAGTTTCTTTGCGTCGCGCGTATAGACCGACAGGTTGTAGCCCTGCTTCAGGGCTTCCTCGATGATGTGTCTTCCGGTCGGCCCGGTTGCACCGAACAGCGCGACGGTTTTTTTTCCGGCCATGAGGTCACGCAGCCTTCGCCAACAAGGCCTTGATGGCCGTTTCGGTGTTGGCGATTGCGACCTTCGCCGCATCGGGGCCGAAAACCGTGCCTTCGACGCGCACCATCTCAACGTCGGTCAGGCCGATGAAACCCAGCAGATGCAGCAAATAGTTGGTCTGGAAGTCGAACGGCGCCCAAGCACCTTCCGAGAACACGCCGCCGGCAGCGGTAACGAGATAGACCTTTTTGCCGGTCAGCAGCCCCTTCGGCCCAGTATCGCCGTAGCCGAAGGTGACGCCCGGCCATGTGACGTGATCGAACCACGCCTTGAGCTGCGAGGGCAGACTGAAGTTGATCATGCCCGAACCGAGCACGATCACATCGGCGACCTTCAACTCATCGACCAACTCTTGCGCGACCTTCACAGCCTCGACCTGTTCCGGCGTGCGATCTCCGGGCGACGTAATCCGCCCCTGGATGTAGGCCGGTGCGATATGGGGTGGAGGATTCGCGGCAAGGTCGCGCACGGTCAGCAGGCCGCCCGCGCGGGCCTGGATGCCCTCGGCGATTTCGGTTGCGAAGCGGGTGGACAGGCTGTCATCCCCGCGCGGGCTGGACGTGACAAGCAGGGTGCGGCTCATGATGGCTCCCAGGTATAAAATAAGAACTAAGTCAGATTATTAGCCTGACTTACCAATTCATACGTAGGATGGTATGGTTCCTTCCCTGTCCTCACAAGAAGGCACACGCATGTCACTTAGTCACCCTGAGCTACCCGCCGATATGCCTGCACCGGACACTGGCGGCTGCCTGGCAACCCGTGAAATCCTGGATCGCATTGGCGACAAGTGGAGCCTCTACATTGTCGCCATGCTGGCCAATGGCCCGCGGCGCTTCAACGAATTGAAGCGCGGCATCGACGGCATTTCGCAGCGGATGCTGACACTGACCTTGCGCGGGCTGGAACGCGACGGACTGATAACGCGAACGATGTATCCAACGATTCCTCCCCGCGTCGATTACGAACTCACTGACATGGGCAGCACGCTGTTGAAGCCTGTCATGGCGCTGGTCAACTGGGCGAGCGAGAATCAGGTCGCCATTGCCGAGGCGCACAAGCGTTTTGACGAGGCGCCGGAGCCAGATCAGGTCTTGATTCAGGGCGTTGTCTACCAGCGTCGATAAACGGGCCCAGGCCGCAGGCGGTCAATCGGCGTTCTCGAGAGCGGCCATTCGAAAACGCATCGATCCCCTCTGAAAAGCCGGTTCATGGCCACGACCGACTTCGGCGAATAGCCCATTTGAAGACATTGCCGGGCAATGGCGCGTGACTAGCCTGGTCATTCACTTCAAGCGCCGCCGCCTCGACGTCAATCGCCGCCGGCCGCGCTCCCCTGGCCGATCTTCGCCGACGTGATCAGGCTGAATCGTTACAATCGCGCAGATACCCCCATCGACAGCGTCGAATTCGAGACATGCTGACTTCCTATTTCTGGAGCGGCGACACCATCCGCAGTCGACGCGTAAGTGACATCGTTCTTTCAAGCACGGTCGACGTGCCCGTTCCCTCCGCACGCGTGCTTGCAGACTGGGACAGAGAAACATCGTCGCGACTCGTCCTGGAACCCGGGGACGTCGAGGCTATGCCTTTGGCGCGAACGCAAGCGCGCTGGCCGGACTATAAGCGCTGCGTGCAGGCAATGTCCGACTGGACGTGCGCACTGGGACTGCCCAACGTGCTTGCCTCCAGTGACGTAGCCCTCATGGCCTGTCGTGGCGCGAAGTACCACCATGACGGTGCGCAATATGGCGGTGCGGCCTTCTGCAATCTATTCCTGAGCGACGACCGGGGGCTGGACTTGCATTTTCCCGCTACGGGCCATCGCATTCCCCTGACCCGGGGGACAGCCGTGATATTCGATACCGGCCAGCCTCATGGCGTCATTCAGCGCCGCAGCAGCGGCTTTGATGCGGTCGACTTCGCGACGGACCAGGATTGCATCCAGATATTCCTGACTTGGGAGCTTCCCATCGAAGATGCCCATGTCGGGCAAGCACTCAAGGTAGTCTTCGACATCGACCCTTCGACCTCGCTGCACCTGGATGAGGAGCAAGTCTGGTCGAACGGCGCACCAGCCGCCGTGTGCCCGGAATCTGGTCGCTGGTACCGGGTTGACTGATTGTTCGGGTATACACGTTCCCAATGAGCGTTACCGCGAAGGGGGCACGTGCAGCGCACGTTTCGCGTCGACGCCAGCGGCTCATTGGCGCCGACGCGAAACCATCAAGGTGCGTATCGCGATGAATAACGCCCGGCGCGCGCGGCCAGCTGAGCTTGTCGTTCTGATGCAGTGACGTACTTCGTTGTCGCGGGGAGAACGTTCCGAAGGTCGCTGATCTTCACGAGCTGGGCTGTCGCCGAAGGCCCCTGTGGCGCGGGTGTCGCCGGCAATCCTTGCCAGCGCAGGTTGAGAAAGCCCTGATGCAGACCTACGGTATCGACCCAGTTGTAAACGCCCGGGTCCGTCGGGGACACCACGAACGTGTAGGTGCCATCCGGGTTGGCCACCGCTTGCGCGTTGTTCAGCGTCTGGGTGTGATTGATGTAGTCGGTCGTGATCGTCCAACGTCCATAAGCTGGCGCGATGAAGTATTTGGCCCCGCCGAGGTTGACGTTCACGACCAGTGCTTCATCATCGGCAAGCTGAAAAGCGGAATAGGTCGCCGCCTGATTTGCAAGGCGTCCGCCCGAGCCGCCAAGTGATGGTGCTGGAAGCGTATTGACGGCCTGCGCATATCCCAGCGCATTGAAGGCAGCGAAGGAGGCGCCGGCACCCGGCTTCTGCAGCGTCGCCGCAAGGGTCTGCGCGACCGCCTGAGCGGATAGCGGTTGCGCCGAGACGGACGGGACCCGCTGTATCGCCAGACTGTTGAACTGTTGCACGCCCCATTCGGCGATCGTATCTCGAACGAAGAGCGACGCCGCGCCCGAAGCGAGCGGGATGGCATTGCCATTCCCTGTTGCGGTCGAGGTGGCGTTAATGACGTAACTGCCGTCCGCGGTGGTGGCGAGCTGGTCGCCCGGCAAATTGAAGACCGTCGCGCTTGCGCTGTTGTAGACGCTGAAATTGAAATCGACCGGCTTTTGCGCGTGGACCTTGCCCGTCAAGACATAGCTCGACGCAGGGTCAACCGGGATGCGGCGATAGATGGTGTCCGGGTTGTCAAATGTCGTTCGCGATCCTGGCACGTTCATTCCGTACCAATTGTGCGGGGCCGCGAGAATCGATACCACCTTCGGGGCGCTGGGATCGCCTGCAGCAATCGCTAGCGCCATAGAAAAAACAGCTTCGTCCACGGCCTGGTCGATGTTCGTCAATGCCTCACTGGATACCCCGCCTTTCGCTTGAGCCGCTGCTAGCCAGTCGGCTTTCAACGTGGCTTTTGCCGCAATGACGGAAGGGTCCGCTACCGCAGTGATCGCGAGTTTCTCTGCTGCCAGTTGATCTGGTGTCGCCAACGGGTTTGGGCTATCTGCAGTAATCGAACTGCTTCCTCCTCCGCACGCATCCAGGAGGAACGGAAGTACGGCAAGTGCTAGTAGACGTCTATTGAACATATGGGGCGTGTGTTATTTCCAAATATTCGAAAATGCATGGGCGCGCCCAATCTATAGGTCGTGATAAAGCAGGGGAACCAAGAAAAGTGAATATGAAAATCCATTTTCCGGCTTTGCCGCGTGTTTTCGATCCGACAAGTCAGGGCCGCTGCCATTGCCCGGTTCGGAGTCTGCAACGGCAGGCTCAATGAGCGTCCTCGAAAGACGCTGGACTTCGATACACCGGCTGAGCGCTTTCATCAATTCGTTGCATCGACGGGTTGAATCCGCAAGAAACCTGCGCCACTTGAATGTCCATCCGATCGATGTGGTGAGCTTCGCATACTGGCCGAATGCAGTCCGACGAAGAGGGGCGGCCGGTGACGTCGAAGGTGATGGACGCCGATCGGAGATGCGACTCGTCGCCAACATTCAACGATTGGTACTGTCAGCGGGTTCATACCTGGATGTCGTAGCGATCGACCGCTTCACTGCGGATTTCGAAGTGAGGTACTGGAGGCAGCCAGGCGCTCCTCCCAACAGGCCATTTCAGCCGGATCGATTCCATGCATCTGCGTGCAGTCACAGATCTCCCTGGTGCATTACCTTGGCGCCGGTTTCTATTAGGGAAATCCCGATAAAGCTAAGGGTTATCAGACGCGATTAACTTATATCAAACAAATTTTGACGACGATTTATGTTCCTGATATGGTTTTTCGCACCTGCAAAGCGCGTCCCGGCTGCGTTGGTGCGTGGCGAAAGGGTTCGCGCCCGTCGCCAGCGGCTGGCCGGCCGCTCGATCGATCTGCGAGCGAGATGGGTATGCCCAGACCGTTTGTCGTCGCGGGTGGAGCGTGGTCCGCTTTCGTCGTCGCTGACCGCGCTCGCGGGTAGTGCGTGGGCTTGGACCATCGCAATGGAGTACTTCTTCGAAATGCCATCGGAGAAACGTTCGGCTTAGCGCGGTAATCCGCTCGAGTTTTTCGGCTTTGTGGAATTGGCACACGACCCATCCACGCTGCCGCATGGCTCGAGCAACAACAAAGGCAAGGTAGCGGCTTTCGTCCAGGCGGGACGCCGCGATGGTTCCAATCGATGGCATGCCGGACAGGACGAGATGCGAGGCGCCCTTCGGCATGAAATTCTGAGGACGACGAAATGATCGAGTCGAATACGCCGATCTGGCGAACATGAAGCCGGCTGTTGCAACCTGAGAAGACGTGCAGGCCGTGCGCTGTCATCTGCATTCGAATACGAAAAAACCCGTTTCAAACAATCCCGCAACCACTCCTGACAGTGAAAGACAGATGAAAAACAAGAAAATCAAGGTCAGCGTTATCGCTGTTGCCGCCTTCGCAGCATCGTCGGCAGCGATGGCACAGTCGTCGATCACCCTGTATGGCATGCTCGATGCAGGTATCGGCTACACGTCGAACATCAACGGTCACAGTCGGTACGGCCTCGATGGTGGTGCCGCCGGTTCGAACAAGTGGGGCCTCAGGGGGACGGAAGATCTCGGCGGCGGCCTCAAGGCGATCTTCAAGATCGAAAACGGCTTCAACATCGGTACGGGCGGCATAGGCGGCCAGGGGCCCATTGGTTCCACGCGCTCGTTGTTCAACCGGCAGGCATACGTATCCCTCGCTTCCGATCAGTACGGTACCGTGCGGCTGGGGCGCCAGCTCGACGCCGTGACGGAAATGGTTCAGGTCCTGACGGGCGACGCCATTTCGGCGTCGACATTCTCGACCCCGGGCGACGTGGACAACAACGACAACACGACGAACCAGAACAGCGCAGTGAAGTACATTTCGCCGCTGATCCATGGCTTCCAGGCTGAAGGCGCGTACTCGTTCGGCGGCGTGGCCGGTTCGACGGGTTCGGGCCAATCGTGGTCGGTGGCCGCGAACTACGCTCAGGGTGGTCTGACGGTCGCCGGCGGCTACTTCCGTGCTGTCAACCAGGGTGCGAACGGGTGGACGAACGCCACGGCGCAGCCGAGTTTCGGTGGTGCGCTGGGCTATCCGAGTTCGGGTTACAACGGAGGCAATGCATTCAAGAGCGCGGGCATCGCGCAAGTCGCCACTCAATACCAGATTGGTCCGTACACGGCTGGCTTGCGCTACTCGAACGCGCAGTACCAGGGCAACGCTGGCCAGCCGTCGATCCACTTCAATGTGCTGGGTGCCCTCCTGCAGTACCAGGTCACCCCGGCACTGTCGCTGGCGACCGGGTACACGTATGTGTACGGTTCCGCGGCCACGCCCGCGCTGGCCGCCGAAGGCCGCACGATGGCGTCGATCAACCAGGTGTCGCTGGGTGCGACGTACTCGCTGTCGAAGAGCACCGCGCTGTACGCGATGGGCGGGTACGTTCATGCCAAGGGCGCTCAGGCTTCCGTCGCCGACTTTGGCAACACCGCATCGGGCGGCAACCAGGTTCAAGTCAACATCGGCATGTACCACGGCTTCTGATCGCCGCGTGGAAGTCCGGAGTAGTGGCTGCGCTACTCCGGCGGAGCAACATTCTGCTCGCGGCACTTCACCTCGAGCGGGTGTCGTGAGCTGAAAATTCCTCTCATCGATCGTTCGTTCTGCCGGCAGTGACGAAGTTGCTGCACGGCGAGACGATCGTCCCGCATCCGCATCCGCATCCGCATCCGCATCCGCATCCGCACTGCGTACAGCGGCGAATGGCGGCTGCCGGGACTTCCGATATTCGAGGGGCCGTTTCGGGCGAACATCAACCGCCGGGTCGCGCTCAGATTCCCATCCGCTCCGCGACACCGTCCCGATCGACGAACTTGTGTTTCAGCCCGGCCGCGACGTGCATGACCAGCAGCAGGCCCAGCGTCAGCACCAGCGCGCGATGCAACGAATCGGTCAGGAGTCGCAGCGGTTCGTCGCGGCCAACCAGCACCGGCAATTCCGTGATTCCGAAGAAGCTGACCGGATGGGCGCCGGCGAGGCGGTGCACGTAGCCGGTCAGCGGCACGAGACACAGCAGCAGGTACAGCACGCCGTGCAGTGCGCCGGCGATCCGCGCCTGCCACGCCGGAACGCTGGGCGGCAGCGGCGGCGGGGTATGCGTCGCACGCCACGCGAGGCGGGGCACGGTCAGCATGAAGATCAGGCTGCCGATCGACGCGTGATAGAACAGGATGCCGTTGAACTGAGTCGAGTTGTGCGGAAAGGTATCCATGTAGATCCCGATCATCAGGTTCAACAGGATCAAGATGGCGATCGACCAGTGCATGGCGATCGCGAAGCGTGTGTAGGCGACGTGGGCGGGCTGTGACATTGCGGTCTCTCCGTTTCGGTTGGGCGTCGTGCACCGGCTCGTTCGGCGTGGTGAGCGGCCTGACGCCCCGATATACCGGAGCCGGCATGGTTTTATTCCCGCGATACGGATCGATCTGGCGTGGCGTGGTGAAAACATGCGCTGACGGCGTCGAGCAATTAATGCTCGGCGCGCCTGCTCGTCATGTGGATGACACCCTTTTCGCGATCCGTACGAACCCACTACGGGCGTCCGCTGTTCCAGTCGAAATGGACACGGACTGACGGACGCCGGATCCGGCGTCACCGTCAACGACGCTTCCCGGCCGCGAGCCGCCTGGCGTGGGCGGCGATCCCCGATCCTGAAGAGACGACGAGCGACCGGGCGCAATTGTCCGCTTGCGACGGACCGGCAGACATTGATGGCGAAACGGTAAATCCGTCAGCCTGTAACGTCCGCGCCAGACATGCCGAACAGCCGGGCGACGGTCGAACGCAGCCAGCGATTGCCGGCCTCCTGATGGTAGCGCGCGTGCCAGTGTTGCCGAACGGCGAAGCCCGCGACGGGAATGGGGCATGGATGGACCGAAAGATCGCTGGCCTGAGCCAGCGTCTCGCCGATATGGCGCGGCAAGGTCGTGATCAGATCGGTGGTCTGCACAATGGCGCCGAGCCCCAGGAAACCGGGCAGTTCAAGCACCACCTGCCGTTCAATGCGCTCGCGCACGAGCGCCTGCTCGAGCAGCGCCGTGCCCGTTCCTCCCGTGATCGCTACATGGCCTTCGGTGCGATACGCGTTGACGCCGAGCCGCTTGCGAATACGCGGATGATGGCGATTCGCAAGGCATACCCAATCCTGCTCGTAGAGCTGTTGCTGATAGATGCCGCCGCTCAGCCACGGCACGTAGCCAATCGCGAGATCGGCCTCGCCGGATTCGAGCGCGCGTTCCGTGTTGCCGTCGATCCGCGCAGCTTCCAGGCGCACGCGAGGCGCTTGCGCGCGCACGTATGCGAGCAGGCGCGGCAGCAGCGTCACGTGACTCGCATCGGTCATGCAGATGCGAAAACGTCTCTGCGCGGTCGCTGGATCGAAGTCGATTTCCCAAGCCGAGAAGCGCCGCAACGATTCGAGAATTTCCCGACACGGGCCGATCAGCGCATCTGCTTGCGGTGTGGGCGCCATGCCGCCGGGCGTCCGGATAAAGAGGGGATCGTGCAAATGCTCGCGCAACCGCGCGAGCCAGATGCTGACGGTCGGCTGGCTCTGACCGAGTTGTTCGGCCACGCGCGTGACGCTGCGCGTGTCGTAGAGCAGGTCGAACAATTGCAGCAGCTTGAGGTCGGGCAGATCGGTCGGGATCATCGCAGGTCTCTATTATTGCGTAATGCAATGATGTCATTGTATCCATTGTATTGCGACATGATGCGGCGGCTCCTATCGTGACGTCACACATCAAGGAGACGCTCTTGAAAATTGCCATTCTGGGTGCCGGCGCGCTGGGCTGCGCGATTGGCGCGACACTCACCGAAGGCGGCCACGAGACCTGGCTGATCGACCGCTCGCCCGAGCATGTCAATGCGATGCGAGCCCACGGCTTGCGCGTGGATGACGCAAGCGGCACACGCCAGGTACAAGTCCGCGCGACTACCCGGCCGGACGAAGCGGGGGTGGCCGAGGTCGTGATCGTGCTCGTCAAATCGTTCCATACCGATGCGGCGATTCGCGGCGCACAAGCGCTGGTGGGGCCTGAAACACGGGTGCTGTCACTGCAAAACGGCCTCGGCCACGAAGACATCCTTGCCGACGCCGTGGGCCGCGAACGCGTGCTCGCGGGCAAGACCTATGTGGGTGGCGTATTGCGCGGCATCGGGCATATCGAGTCGGGCGTCGTGGGCAAGCACACCATCATCGGCGAACTGGACGGACGCGTGACGGATCGCGTTCGACGTATTGCCGACGCATTCAGCAACGCGGGCCTCGACACGCAGGTAAGCGACAACATCGTCGGCACCATGTGGGACAAGCTGCTCGTGAATGTCGCGACGGGCGCGCTCACCGGCATCACGTCGCTGACTTACGGCCAGCTTTATGACGAGGCGCTGCTCAAGGCCACTTCGCTGGCGGCCGTCGCGGAAGCGATCGCGGCCGCGAAGGCGGCGGGCGTCGCACTTTCGATGAACGATCCGGAGCAGGCGTGGTCGCTTGCCGCCGAGGGTTTGCCCGCTGCGTTCAAAACGTCGATGCTGCAGAGCCTCGAAAAAGGTTCCGTGACCGAAATCGACTTCATCAACGGCTCGGTCGTGCGCTGGGGCGCGCGTTACGGTGTGCCGACGCCTGTCAACGCCACGCTGGTTGCGTGCATCAAGGGCATCGAGCGCGCGATGCTCGACCGCCGGAAAGCGGAGGCGCAAGCATGAGCCAGCCGAAAGCCTATCTCGAACACGTCGCCGTCTTCGTGAGCGACATCCACTGGCACATCCGCTTTTTCGAGGAGGTGTTCGGCATGACGATGCGCGAGGTCGACGGCACGACCGAAGCGCCGCGCCAGTACTGGACGCTCGGCGGCATGCAGTTCATTCACCAGCCGGATTTTTCGGGCCCCGAAGGGAGGCTTGGCCATCTGGGCATCATGTGCGAGGACGTCGAAGCGTCGCTTGCCGCCGCCCGCCGCTACGACGTGCAGCCCATGCCGCAAGGTGCGAACTGGTTGCGTTTGCCCGATGGCCTTGCCGTCGAATTCATTCAGGCGAAACCCGTGCGCTGCGTGGAGCAGGCGCTCGCCATCAATCCGCGCGCGGAGGCATGACATGACCATCGTCGAAAAATACTGGGACGACGCACGCGAAGGCGACGAATGCGTGAGCCCGAGCTACACCGTCACGAAGGAGCGCATTCTCGCGTATGCCGATCTCACGGGCGATCACACCCCTGTGCACGTCGATGAAGCGTATGCGAACGCGAGCCACTTTGGCTGCCTCGTTGCGCATGGACTGTTTGGTCTTTCGATTGCCGATGGCCTGAAGACCCGGAGCGATTATCGCTTTGTGCCGGGCATGTCGCTGGGTTGGAGCTGGGACTTCGTTCTGCCGATCAAGGTCGATGACGTGCTGCATGTGAAGTTTCGCATTGGCGCGATGCGCCCGAGCAAGAGTCGCCCGGACTGGGGCATCGTGACGCTTCCGTCGGAGCTGATCAATCAGCATGGCGAAGTCGTGCAACGAGGCGAGCATCGTTTGATGGTGCCGCGCCGGCCGGGGGCTGAACGATGAAACAGGCTCGTCCACTCGAAGGGATACGTGTCGTCGACTACAGCCACTTCCTCGCGGGTCCGTATGTGGGGCGCTGCCTCGCGGCGCTGGGTGCGGAAGTGATCAAGGTCGAGCGACCCGGCGGCGGCGACGCGGGACGCCAGCACGCAACCGTGCTCGACGATCGCTCGAGCGGCTATTTTCTGCAGCTCAATATGGGCAAACGCGGCGTCAGCGTGAACATGAAGGACCCGCGCGGAAAGGCCTTCATGGAGCGGCTCTGCGATTCGGCCGACGTATTCGTGGAGAATTACCGGCCCGGCGCGCTCGACAAACTCGGGCTGGGCTACGAAGCGCTTTCCGCGCGCAATCCAGGGCTGGTCTACTGCTCCATTTCCGCGTACGGGCACACTGGGCCGGACGCCCATCGCGCGGGTTTCGGACTGATCGCCGAGGCCAAGAGCGGCATCATGCAGATGGTCGGCACGCCGGGCGACCGCCCGCCGCTGCTGCGTATTTCGCTCGGGGACATGTACACGGGCATTCACGCGGTCGCGGCCATCAATGCGGCACTGCTCGGCCGCGTGAAAAGCGGGCGAGGGCAGCACATCGACATGGCACTCTACGACACGCTCGTCTCGATGCACGAATATGCAGTCCAGTGCTACACGCTTGCCGATGTGCTTCCCGAACAGACCGGACACGACATGCCCGGCTCGACGCTTTATGGCGTGTTTCGCGCGACCGATGGCGATCTGGTGATCGCCGCGCAGGTGGACGATGCCTGGAAGCGCTTCGCGTCGCTGATCGAAGCGAACGGCGGGCCCCGCGGCTTCGGCGCCGACGAGCGGTTTCACAATAGCGTGGGACGCAATGCGCATCGGCTGGAGATTCTCGGCGTGGTCGAGCCGTGGGTCGCCGCGCGCACGGTGACGCAGATTCTCGAACTGCTCGACGGCATCGATGTGCCTTGCGCGAAGGTGCAACGTATCGACGAAGTGATCGCCGATCCGCAAATTCAGGCACGCGGCATGATCGTCGAACAGGAGCATCCGCGTTACGGCACGCTGCGCTTGCCGAATCTGCCATTCCGGTTTTCCGGGTGCGATACGACGATCCGCGAGGTTGCCCCCGATCTGGGGCAGCACAATACCGAAGTCGCGCAATCGCTGGGTTTCACGCCCGCCGAGATCAATGCGATGCAAACCGATGGCGTGCTGTTCGACAAGTGAGGCGACGATGAGCGATACCTATGCGGTGATCGGCAATCCGATTGGCCATACGAAATCCCCGCTGATTCATGGTCTTTTCGCCGAAGCGACGCAACAGGCGATGCACTACACGGCCATCGAGGGGCCGTGCGAACCCGATGACGCGTTCGCGGTAACGGTGCGGAAATTTATCGCGGCCGGCGGCAAGGGCATGAACATCACGGCACCGTTCAAGCTTGCAGCGTTCGACATGGCCGACGAGCGCAGCGAGCGCGCGACGCTCGCAGGCGCGGCGAATGCGTTCAAGTTCGAGGGGGATCGGATTCTCGCGGAAAACTTCGACGGCATCGGTCTGCTGCGCGATATCGAGGTGAATCTTCACACGCCGCTCGCGGGCAAGCGTGTGTTGCTGCTCGGTGCCGGCGGCGCGGCGCGCGGCGCGTTGCTTCCCTTCCTGGGTGCGGGCCCCGCGCAACTGGTGATGGCGAATCGTCACGTCGAGAAAGCGCAAGCGCTGGCATTGCAATTGGCTTCGTACGGCCCGATCACTGCGTGCGCTTACGGGGAACTCAACCGCATGGGGCGCTTCGATCTGGTGGTCAACGCGACATCCGCGAGTCTGACAGGCGATTTGCCGCCCGTGCCGCCCGGCGTTTTCAGCGCGCATGGTACGGCTTACGAGCTGGCCTATGGCAAGCGCCTCACGCCTTTCTTGCGACTGGCGCGCGATGCGGGGGTCACCGGTGTAGCCGACGGTGTCGGCATGCTGGTGGAGCAGGCGGCGGAAGCCTTTGCGTGGTGGCGCGGCGTGCGCCCCGAGACGCAAGCGGTGATCGACCTGCTTACCGTTCCGCTGGATCGAGTGTGAACGGGAGGGGGGATGAAAGCATGCCGATGCTGACGGCATCAATCACATCACGTTCGGCGAGCGCGATCCCAAACAGTACGGGACAATCACGCTCGAACGGATTGATGCCCGATTGCAGGCATGCGACACGCTACGATGCGCTTTCCGACGAAACGAGTCAGCGTCAACGGTGATCGTTAGACTACGGTGAATATTGCGCGTCACTCAACGCGCGATTCTTTCGACCGACGATCATCGACGAGGCCACCCCATGCACCTTCAAACCGGCAACCTGTTCACCACCGAAGGCCAGCGCGGCAGCGATGAACAAATCGACCTCCTTGTCACCGGGCAGCGTCTGAACGTAGAGCGAATCGTATCGATGGGGCACACGAGCCCCGACGGCTTTTGGTATGACGACTCACGCGCCGAATGGGTCGTGCTGCTATCGGGCGCGGCCGTACTCGAATTCGAAGAAGGCCCGGCGCGCCATGAAATGCATCCCGGCGACTACGTGCTGATCGAGCCGCATTGCCGTCATCGCGTCGCGTGGACGCACGAAGAAACGCAATCCGTCTGGCTTGCGATCTATTACGAACGTTGAATCAGGAAAGATTGGGCAGCACGCAACCCGACGCGTAGCGTGCAACCACGCGCCGGATGGCACAAATCTTCACCGCACCGGAGCGGCTTTTAATACCGCCGGTATCGATGCTCAAATAGCAGGACGGCGCGCCAGAGCGCGCGCCGGTGCGCGTCGAGAATCTTATTCCTGGATCAGGAATCGATTGCGATTCTTCGCGTCCTTGATCCATGCGGGCGCGCGACCGCGGCCCGACCAGGTTGCCCCGGTCTTCGGGTCGCGATACTTTGCCTGCACAGGGGCGGCCGCTTGCTTGGCCGGTCGACCACGACGCGTACCGAAAATGTCTTTCTCGGTAATGCCGAATTCCGCAACTTTGGTGCGGATGTCGTCGACGATCGCCTGGAATTCCGCGGCACGTGCAGCTTCGGCTTTCTCGGCCAAAGCTTCCATTTGAGCTTTCAGTTCCTTGTACGTTGCCATGTATCACTCTTCAGGTTGAGTACACATATGATAGCGGTTTCAGCAAAAAAGTTTTAGAAAATTCTCTTCGACTACGAGATTTGGCATCGATAAAGCCATGCTGGACTGCTTCGAACACCTGAAAAGTGTGTCATGTATGAGAAAACGTAGAGGATTACCCGGAAACTTTTAACGGCAGCGGCACGTCTCTTTGATCGTTCGCGGCGGCATTTCTTCGTCGAGACAAGCGGGCGAGACTTAATTATTCTTTACATTTTTCTGAGGTATCGGGGAATTCACTAGTGAAAAGAGACGATAAGCTGACGCAGGTCGCGGCCGAATTCGGCTTCAATCCGGACGAGGAAATCAGGATCGGTGGAAAGTACACGCCCATTCTGGTCGACGGGAATACGGCCTACGTTGCCGGCCAGATTCCGCGGATCGGCGACGTGGTGCATTTCGTTGGCATAGTGGGGGAATCCGTTTCGCTCGACGAAGGTCGCCGGGCCGCCGGCGTATCGGCGCTGCGTGCGTTGTCGTTGATCAGAAAGCACTGCGGCACGCTCGACGCGATAGCGACGGTGCCGCGCATCACCGTCTATGTGCGAAGCGCACCCGGCTTCACGATGCAAAGTGAAGTCGCCGACGGCGCATCCGACATGCTGTACGCGGTGCTTGGCGACGCAGGCGTTCATACGCGTACGTCGGTCGGTGTGCTGCAATTGCCCAAAGGGGCTTCGGTGGAGGTCGACTTCATTTTCGGGATGAAGCATGGCGATGTCGGTATCTGACTTCAGCGGGCCCTGTCTCGCAAGTATGTAGTTCCGCGAAACATTCCGATACCCGATGCACGACACGCCTGCTGGTGAAGGCGCGCGCCAGCAATGCGAAAAGCAAAAGCGCACACGGCAAATGCCCGCCTCGTGTGTGCCGGTCAGTCATGCGCCGGATGCGCGTGGAGTCGAGGTAGTCAGCTGATCGAGATTTTGCTCCAGCCGGCAACCGCATGCCTTCCGCGCGACGTCCGACGACCTGAAAATGCCGGAAACACCGCCCCGCCGATATCGCCCCGCATCTCCATTTTGGGAGATGTCATCGCCCAACGGTAAGCCTACGATTGATCACAGGGCATCGGGGCCGGAAGTCGTCAGGACAGTCGGACAGGCTCCCCATTCCGTATCGAACTCAGCAAATGCCCACGCGGTTTACTGACACAGCTTCTGCGTACGATGGCGACAAACGTGTGCGGTGAATGCTTTTCACCGCGACACGATGGTGCGTTGATGACGGAAGGCCTGCTGTCGTATTTCGGGGAATTTCAATCATTATGCTGGCACGAGACTATGCAGAACGAGAGCTCTCTCACATTCAGAGAATGGTGGCTCTCCTGGACAGCGAGACGAACGCTGACGATGTGTCGTTGTCGGGTGCGGGGCGCGTGCGGCATCCGAGCTACTGGCGCGGGCGAATCGAGGAACTACTGTCGACGCCCGATGTGCCGCGCCACGTCAGGACGCTCAGCGAAGCGGTGCTCGCGAAGATCAACGCGATGGAAATGCGTTTCGCGACGATGAAGTAAGCACATCGTCGGATACGGCGCGGGCATGCGCTTGATCGCATTGTCGACCGGATGGCCGGTCGCTTATTCGAGCGCCATCACGTCAAGCAGCGCCGCACGAAACGCGGCCATCTCCGCGCCGGTGCCGATCGACACGCGAAGATACGCCGGCGGGCCGGACTCGCGGATCAGGACCCCGTGACGCAGGAGTCCGCTCCAGATCCGGTGCCGATCCGCAAATTCGCCGAACATCACGAAGTTGGCGTCGGAATCGGCCACCGTAAGGCTCAGGCCACGCAGCCACGCGACGGTCGAATCGCGCTCGGCCTTGATCGCCTCCACTTGCGACAGCATCTCGTCGCGCGCGACCAGCGCCGCGCAGGCCGCCGCCTGGGTGAAGGCGGACAGGTGGTAGGGCAATCGAACCCGCTTCAGCGCTTCGACGATCGCAGGCGTGCACGCGCAATACCCGACGCGGCCGCCCGCGAACTTGAACGCCTTGCTCAGTGTGCGGGTGACGATGAGCCGAGGATGGTCCGGCAGCAGCGTCGCCGCGCTGGGGACGCCGTGACGCCGGAATTCCGCATAGGCTTCGTCGACGACGACGATGCCCGGCGCGACGTCGAGTATCGCGCGGATGTCGTCGACCGGCAGCGCGGTGCCGGTCGGGTTGTTCGGCGACGTCAGCAGTACGACGCTCGGCCGGTGCTCGCGGATGCTGTCGAGCGCCTGATCCAGATCCAGCGCGAAATCCCGGGTGCGCGGCAACGTATGCAGGCGCGTGAAAGTCGTGCGGCAGTATTCGTCATACATGGGATACGCGGGCGTAAAGGCCAGCGCCGATCGCCCGGGGCCGCCGAATGCCTGCAGGATCTGCTGGATCACTTCATTCGAGCCGTTGGCCGCCCAGACGCGCGATGCGTCGATCGTCACGCCGGTGTCGTGCGTCAGATATGCCGCCAGATGCGCGCGCAGCTCGGCAAAATCGCGGTCGGGATAGCGGTTCGCCGCGCGCGCGGCGTCCGCCACCGCGGTTGCGATGCGCTCGACGAGCGCGGCCGACGGCGGATAGGGGTTCTCGTTGACGTTGAGGCAGACCGGCACATCGAGCTGCGGCGCCCCGTACGCGTGCTGCGATTTGAGGTCCTCGCGGAGCGGTAAATCCGACAAGGCGATGTCTTTCCAGGGCTGTTGCATTGAAAACACTCCGTACGGGTTCGAATGATCGGCGCAGTCCGCTTTCAAGGCGGCAAAAAAACAAAAAAGGCGCCGGAGGCGCCTTGGTTGTCGTCTTGATCGGGCATTCACCCGATGCAATTGCTAGATGCGAAACGAGCCACGGCGCAACAGAGGGCGTCCGTGGTGATGGTGCAGCGAGAGCGTGGTGTTTCGAATCGTCATGCGCTGCATCATGGCATACCGTGATCCGGATGAAAAGCGGGCGGCATCGTGCGTGCCGGAATGACGGCCATTACGTCTGACGATAAACGGTAACAAACGTGGTATTTCGATCAAACGCGAACGAGTGATTTAAACGCGCGTGCCGATTGACTAAGATGCGCAGAAGACGTTCGACAACAACGCACGGCGCGGGGTGGCCAGATGCAAATGAACGGGTTGATTCCATCCGCATGGATCGATGACGTCTACGCTGCGGCGCTGGGCGATCAGCGATGGGAAACGGTGCTGGACGGGCTGCGATCGTGGGTCGGCGTGCGCATGGTCACGCTGCTGTCTTTCGACGACGCGGCGCGGGTGCCGGCGATCGAGCAGGCGGCGGGTGACGACGCGTCATGGGTCGCCGCGTGTTACCACACCTACAACACCGAGTTCTATCGGTACGACCCGGTCGTGCCGGTCGCCGCCGACTGGCCGGCGGGCCGCTGGTTCGAGGACGTCAAGCACCTCTCCGCGCACCAGCGCGCGCACAGCGCGTTCTATCAGGAATTCCTTCACCCGTTCGGGCTCGGCAGCATCTCGGGCCTGTACATCCATCGCAGCGAGGGCTCGGGCGCATTCCTCAGCGTCCAGGGCGGCCTCGAATCGCAAGGGCTGTCCGACGATCAGCGCCGCGCGATCGAAAACATGGGGATGCACATCAGCCGCGCACTGCAGATCCAGGCGCGGATCGGCGAGCTCGAGGCGCGCGTGGCCGCCGCCGAATCGGCGCTCGATGCGATTCCGGTGCCGGTGTTCCTGCTCGGCGCGCAGCGTGAGCTGCGCTACACGAATCGCGCGGCCGATCAACTGATCGCGGCGGAACCGGCGCTGCGGGTCGTGAACGGGCGATTCGCGCCGGAAGGCTGCGTCGACGACGCGCAATGGCGGCACGCGCACGCGCGCGGCGGGCTGTTGTTACGGCGCACGACGGGCGAACCGCTGCCGCTGGCGCTGATGCCGGTGCCCGAACAATCGCGCCTGATGCGCGAGCGGCCGGGCGTCGCGACGCTGATGACGGCCGCCGACCTGCGTTCGCCGTCGGCCCGCGCGCAGCGGCTGCGTGTGTTCTACGGGCTGTCGTCGGCCGAGGCTGATCTTGCCGTGCTGCTGTGTTGCGACGGGTTGTCGCCGCAGGAATGCGCCGGGTTGCGCGGCGTGTCGATCGGCACGATCCGCACGCAGATCAAGTCGATCTACGCGAAGATGGCGGTGGCGCGGGCGGCGCAGCTGACGTCGCTGGTTATGCAGACGTGAGGGGGCGGGGAGCGTAGGGGGGCGGGGGGATCGGCACCTGCGTGCGCAGACACGAGGTGAGTGACGGGCAGTCGCGCCCCCGCGGCTGGGGCGGTGTGTCGGG